>NZ_JBIVPJ010000022.1:0-141462 GCF_044754585.1 Streptomyces sp. NPDC093065
GGCTCCACCGTCGTCCAGGGAGCCACCTCCCCCACCGGCTCGAACCGGTACTCGTCGACGACATCACCGGTATTGCGCACCCGCAGGCGCACACGGGTGCTGCTGCCGGGGTCGACGGTGGTGGACGCGGGCTCCAGGGAGGTCCAAAGGCTCACACGCAGACGCTACGCGGAGCCCGGTGGCGACGTCAGGAGTCGCAGGGGCAGAGGCGGTTGCCCTCGCACACGGCGTCGGGCCGCGAGGCGAACGGCTTCCGGCCGGAGCCGGTCGTTCCGCGCGCCGCCGCCCGACGTGCCGCCAGGCGCGGGAGGGACGACCGCCGCGCTCACTGCCCGCTTCCGACCCCGTCGCCCTCGTCCACGTCGTCCGCGACCGCTCGCTGGGCTACGAGGGACGGGGCGACGGTGTCCCCGGCCTTGAAAGCCGCTCCGTCGTTCACGGCCGCGACCTCGGAACTCTGCCCCGGATCCGTGACGGCGGGGCTCCCGCCGCTCCCGCTGCCCGTCTCCGTGATCCCTCTGCTGTTCTTGTCGAGGTGGCTGGCCTCGTGGGCGAGGATCTCCTCGTTGCCGATGGCGGACGGGCCGAGGAACACGTCCATGCCGATCGTCATGGCCTCGGCGCCCATGGCCGCCGTCGCGCGCTGGGCGATCGGGCCCGTGTACATGCGGGCACCGGCGAGGGCGGGGTTCTGGTAGAACGGCACCGCCTTGTCGAGGAAGCCCCCGGGGAGCGAGGAACTGGACGACTCCTTGGCCTCCTTGATGAGCTGGTGCTGCCCCTCCGGACTCCGGTCGTCGATCCCGTCGTGCCCGCAGCCGGCGCCGTGCTGGTGCTCGCCGGCGTCGAAGCGGCGCTGGACGGTGTGCCCGCAGCCGGGGCCGTGCTGGTGTGCGTCCCGGGCGACGACCCGCTGGACGGCGGCGTTCCCGGCGGAGCTCTGCAGCGCCAGGACCGTCGCCGGGGTCATCGCAGGGCCGCCCACTCCCGTGACGGGGGCGGGCGTGGCCCGGTGCGGAGCGCGGCCACCCCGGGCGGCCTGCTGGTCGGCGGCTTCCTCGTGCGCGCGCACCCTGCGCTCCCTTCGACACCGGACGTGTGACCCTCAGCCTTACCGGAGCATCCTCGCCGCCGACAGGTCCACGCGGGCAACGCCGGGGGCAACGGCCCCCGGGGCCGTCCTCCGGTCACGTCACGGGGTGCTCAGAGCGAGGCGAGCTGCTTGGCTATCGCCTCTTCCCAGTCCTTCTGCTGCCCGGGGTCGTTGAGCGACGCCAGCCAGACCTCCTCCGACTGGTTGTGCTTGTCGGGGCCGCACTTGAGGACCTTGAGGAACTCACGTGCCTCGTCCCGGATGTCGTTGGGAACGTCCTTGCCCACCGGAACGGCCGGTCCGGCGGCGACCGCGTAGATCTCCTGTGCCCTGAGCTGCCGCTTCCCCTGCTTGATGGAGTGCGTCACGGTGACCGCCTCCTTCCACGCCTCACGCCTGCTGCCCCGCCTGCTCGTGCCGTCCTTGGACATCCTCGGCGCCTCGGTCTCCTCGGTCTCCTTGGGCTCCTCGGTTCCCTCCTGGGCCAGCGTGGTGCGGGCGTACCGGTCCGGCTGCCGTACCGAGATGTAGCGCTTGTTGGCCTTCTTCACGCCCTTCTTGACGGCGAGGCCGCCCAGGAGCGCCGCGGTCGCACCGCCCGCGATCCCGGGGGCGATTCCGCCGGTGACCGCACCCGTGGCGGCCGCGATCGCCACGGCACCGGCCGCGATACGCGCGGCGTTGCCCGCCAGGTTGGCGAAGCGGTGCCCCAGTTTCCACTTCTTCTTGTGGACCACGTACTCCCGTGCGGCGGCCATGTGCTCCCGCACCTCTGTCCTGAGGTCCTCGACGCGGGTCCGCCGGTCCTCGACGGCGTCCAGGACCGCCGTGTCCGAGCCGTCCGCCGAGTCCCCGAGCCTGGACGACGCCTGGGCCAGGTCGTCGGTGGCCGTCCCCAGGTCGTCCAGTACGTCCTGGAGTTTTCGGTCGCGCTTCGCGGCCACGTCGCGATAGTGATCCTTCAGTTTCTTGCGCTGGGCGTGGGTGTTCTTGATGACCGCGGTGTCGCGGCCGACGTGAATCGCCGAGAAGGAGATGCCGAGGGCACCGCTGGCGTCTGCGAGCGCGGCCACCCCTGCCAGGTCTCCGGCGGCCTTCGTGCCGACGTTGGCGATCTTCACGACGTCGTTGGCGGCCATCTGGGAGCTGGTCGCCAGGCCGAGAGGCTTGCCCACGTAGTTCTTCCGGTGCCCGTGGGAGGCAGGGCCCGATTCGTGGCGCTTGCCGGCCGCGTCCTTGATCGCCGCGATGTCGTTCACGGTTCCGGTCGCGTCACTGATGAAGTTGATCGGGTTCTCGACACTCTGCTGGATCGCGTTGTCGTGCACCGTTCCGCTGTCCCCGTGCTTCGAGGCTTCCGCCGCGTGCGCCGCCGCGGGCGGCGCGCTGCCGCGGAGAACCGCGGTGTCGGGGAGGTCGGCCCACGGCTTGGTCTTGGCGGAGGCCTTCTTGACCCCGTGCCCGACGGCCCCGGCCGCGCGTGCGGCACCGTTGCGCGAGGACTGGGCGGCCGGTTCCCTCTCCTCGGCTGCCTTCTCCTCCGCCGCCTTCTCCTCCGCCGCCTTCTCCTCAGCGGCCTTCTTCTCGGCCTCCTTCGCCGCGGCCAGTTCCGACCTCGCCGTGGTTTCGGCCGTCCCGTCACGCAGTTGCCCCTGCGCCGCGGCCGCCGCCTGCTGCCGGGCGGCGGCCGCCTCCTGCCCAAGGCGTGTCACCTCGGCGAGGGCGGCGTCGTGCTCCGTCTGCTTCTCCCCCGCGGTCTTCGCGTACCCGGCCGCTTCGGTCCGGGCCTTCTTGGCCTCGCCCTGGGCGTCCTGCGCAGTCCTCTCGTGGCCGGCCGCCGCCTGCTCGGCGGTTTCGCGTGCCTCGGTCGCGGCCCTGGCCTCGCGGTCCAGCTTCTTCGCCAGTTCCGCGGATTCCCTCGCGTTCCCGTCGGCCTCGTCCCGGAGCCGGGTGGCCTCCTCCCGGCCTTCCTCCGCCTGCTTCTGCGAGGCACCGGCACCCTCGGCCTCCTCACTTCTCCGCTCTGCCGCTTCCCTGGCCTCCTTCACCTCCTTCAACGCCTCGGCCAGTTCGACGGTCCGCTCCCTCATGGCCGCCGCGAACTGCTCCTCGGACTCCGCCTCGACCTCGGCCTCGGCCGCCTGCTCGTGCGCCTTGTCCTCGACTTGCCCCGCCCTGCGCGCCGTTTCGTCGGCGTCCTTCAGCTTCGCCGCGGCTTCCTCCGCATGGCGCGAGAACCGACGCACCCTTTCCTCGGCTTCCGCCTGACTCCTCCGGGCGCTTTCGATCGTTGCCGAGAGTTCGGCCACCAAGTCCGCGGCGGCCTTCCGTTTCCGCTCGGCGGCCTCGGCCTCCTTCGCGAACACGTCGGCCTGCCTGCGCGCTTCTTCGGCCGCCGCGCTCTTCTCCTTCTCGGTCCTGCCGTGCCTCCCGGCCTCCTCGGCGGAGGTCCGCCGACTCTTCGCCGCCGCGTTCGCCCGGTCCGTGAAGCCTCGCGCCTTTTCGAGCGAAGCCTGCTCTCCCCGCTGCGCGGTCCCGACTTCCTCCTCGATCGCGTCCGCCCTGTCCCGGGCGGCCTTCTCCTTCTTGCGTGCCTCGATCGCCGTCCCGGACAGGTTCCGCACCTCGGCCACGGCGTCGGCCCGGGCCCGTGAGGTGTCCGAGACCTTCGTCTTGTGGTCCGCCACCTCGTCCACGGCCGCCTGCCGCCCGGTGGTCGCCTCCGCCACCCGACGCGTCTCCTCGACCGGCCGCTCGGCCTCCGTCACCGGTGTGATCCGCAGGTCGTCCGGCGTCGACGAGGTCGCCCGTTCCTGTGCCGGGGCCTTGGGGAGCTGCGCCGTACCGGTCGCGCGCTGGATCGCCGAGGCCACGGCCCGGTTGCCCGCGGCGGCCTGCAGCGAGGCCAGCGGAGGCTGCGGGCGCCCCTGGGGGCGGGGGCGCGCCGGAGCGGCCTCGTCCTGGCGGTGTGCCTGCGTGTGGTTCAAGCGGTCCGACACGGACGATCCCCTCCTGACACCCCGTCACCGTCCCCGCCTCACGCGGGGCAGCGCCCCGGTGCGGCGGGACGGCGCGCCCCGGAACGGGGCTTGATCGCAAGATGACATCCTGGCGAACTGACAGTCGACACAAGACGTTGAATCAGAAACGCCCGGCCTCCGCCAGGGGTCTTCGAGGGGAAGTACCGGCAAGCCGCAGGAGTCTGCCCCAACGGGCACGACCGGGGGCAGGGAAGCTGCCCCCGGCCCGGCACCCCGGGACGTTTCGGCGGCGGCCGCGCGCGCGTGAGGCTGAGGGGCGTCCTGTCTCGTACCCCGAGGAGAGCAGAGCATGCCGTCCTACCTGTCGCCCGGCGTCTACGTCGAGGAGGTGGCCAGCGGCTCGCGCCCGATCGAGGGAGTGGGCACGTCGGTGGCGGCCTTCGTCGGTCTCGCCCCGACCGGCCCGCTGAACGAGCCCACGCTGGTGACCAACTGGACGCAGTACGTCGCGGCCTTCGGTGACTTCACCGGCGGGTACTACCTCGCGCACTCCGTCTACGGGTTCTTCAACAACGGCGGATCCGCGGCCTACGTCGTCCGCGTCGGCGGTTCGGCCGAGGACGCCGGCGCCGACGGCGCCGTGAACGGCGCGGCCGCGCCCGCCGCCGTCACCGGCAGCACCGCCAAGGCGCTGCCCGCCGCCGAGCCCAAGCAGCTCGGCACGTTCGCCGTGACGGCCACCGCCGCCGGCCAGAGCGGCCCGCTGACCGTCGAGGTCGCCGACCCCGAGGGCGAGGGCCCCGCCGAGCGCTTCAAGCTGATCGTCAAGGACGGCGACAAGCCGGTCGAGACCTTCGACGTGAGCGCCAAGAAGGGCAACCGCTCCTACGTCGTCACCCAGATCAAGGAGCGCTCCAAGCTCATCACCGTGACGGAGGCCGCGCCGTCGGCGCAGCTGGTCCGCCCGGAGAACCAGACGCTGACGCTGCCCGCGCCGCCGTCCGCCGCGCCCGCCGTTCCGGCCGGCCAGGGCGAGAGCGCGCACCCCGGCCCCGCCCAGTACCTCGGCGACTCCTCGGACCGCACCGGCTTCGGCGGCCTGGAGGCGATCGACGAGATCTCCATGGTCGCGGTGCCCGACCTGATGGCCGCCTACCAGCGTGGCGCGATCGACCTGGAGGCCGTCAAGGCCGTCCAGCTCGGTCTCATAGCCCACTGCGAGCTGATGGGCGACCGCGTCGCCATCATCGACCCGCCGCCGAACCAGAACGCCCGCCAGATCCGCGTCTGGCGCCAGGAGACGGCCGGCTACGACTCCAAGTACGCGGCCCTGTACTACCCCTGGATCAAGTCCTTCGACCCGGCGACCGGCCAGTCCCGCCTGGTCCCGCCGAGCGGTCACGTCGCCGGCATCTGGGCCCGCAACGACTCCGAGCGCGGCGTGCACAAGGCCCCCGCCAACGAGGTCGTCCGCGGCGCCGTGGACCTGGAGCTGCAGATCACCCGGGGCGAGCAGGACCTGCTCAACCCGATCGGCGTCAACTGCATCCGCTCCTTCCCGGGCCGCGGCATCCGCGTCTGGGGTGCCCGCACCCTCTCCTCCGACCCGGCGTGGCGCTACCTGAACATCCGCAGGTACTTCAACTACCTGGAGGAGTCGATCCTGATCGGCACCCAGTGGGTGGTGTTCGAGCCGAACGACCACAACCTCTGGGCCCGCATCCGCCGCAACGTCTCCGCGTTCCTGGTCAACGAGTGGCGCAACGGCGCCCTCTTCGGCCAGAGCCCCGACCAGGCCTACTACGTCAAGTGCGACGAGGAGACCAACCCGCCGGAGTCCGTCGACCTCGGCCGGGTCGTCTGCGAGATCGGCATCGCGCCGGTCAAGCCCGCCGAGTTCGTCATCTTCCGGCTCGCCCAGTTCTCCAGCGGCGGCGGCGAACTGGACGAGTAGGCGGATCACGCCCCGCCCTTGTCCCACATCCTCTAGAAGGACAGCGAACTCATGTCTCTCCCCAAACCAGAAGACGTACTCGTCGCACCGAATTTCGGCATCCAGATCGACGGTGTGATGGTCGAGTACCTCAACTCGGTCTCCAACCTGCAGATCGAGCAGGACGTCATCAAGTACCAGCAGAACCAGGGCACGACCGGACGCAACAACGTCACCCTGATGCCGGGCGTGGCCAAGGACGGCTCGGTCCAGGTCGAACGCGGTATGAGCCAGTCGTCGGTGTTCACCCAGTGGATCAACGACTCCATGGCGGGCCGGATGGCCACCGCCCGCAAGAACGCCACGATCATCGTGATGGACTACGAGGACAACCCGGTCAAGCGCTGGAACCTGCGCAACGCCTGGTGCAGCAAGGTCGTGGCGGGCACCCTGAAGGCGGGTGACACCAACGCGCTCACCGAGACCATCACCATCGTGTTCGAAGAACTGGTCGTCGAGTAATGCGCCGTTCGACCGCCAAGGCACCCGCCGCGGCACCCCAGTCCGCGGCGGCGGGAGCGGACTTCCCCCGTTCGGCTCCCGCCACCGCGCCCACGGAGGCGTCGGCCGGTTCTCCGGCCGGCCCTCCCGCCGGGCCCCCCGTCGACACCGTCCCGAGGCAGCAGATGCAGACCGAGTTCCCCTTCGAGCTGCCGCGCGGGTACGTCGACGAGTCGGGCACGGTGCACCGGGACGGTGTGATGCGCCTGTCGACGGCACGGGACGAACTGATCCCGCTGCGCGACGTGCGGGTGCAGGAGAACCCGGCGTACCTGTCGGTGGTGCTGCTCGGCCGGGTCATCACCCGGCTGGGCACGCTGGCGATGGTGCACGACGGCGTCGTGGAGAACATGTTCGCCTCCGACCTGGCGTTCCTCCAGGACTTCTACCGCCAGATCAACGCGGAGGGGCACACCCGCGCGGCCGTCGAGTGCCCGCACTGCTCCGAGCCCTTCGAGGTGGAACTCGGCGGGAGCCGCCTGGGGGAATCGTGACGTACGCGACCGACCGGCTGCACGAGGAGATCGCGTACGTCGCCTACCACTTCCACTGGAGCCTGGAGGCGATCCTGGACCTGGAACACCAGGACCGCCGCCGGTACACGGACCAGATCGCGTCCCTCGTGACGCGAGGCACGGCGGAGGGCTGATCGGTGGGACTCCTGGACCGGCTGCGGGGCCGTCGCGACGGCGGCGGAGGAAACGGGAACGGGGGCGGGAGCGCGGCATCGGCGGCGGGCCCGTCCACGGAGACGGGTACGCCCGCGGACACCGGCCCGCGTCCGGATCCGGGCGCGGGCGGAAGCGCGGCAGCCGCGCCCACGCCCGTGGCCGTCGCCGCCTGGACGGGCCTGCCGCCGATCCAGCGCGCCACGGGCGCGGACCGTACGGGGGTGGCGGACGCCGCTTTCGGCGGCCGCCTTCCGACCTGGCAGGACCCGTCGTTCACGGGTGCGCCGTCCCCGGCGCTGCTCAACCCGGCGGCCGGTGACAGCCTGCTGTCCGGGGCCTTCGACGCGTCGGCCCGTCAGCCGTCGCCGACACCCCTGGCCCGCCCGGCCGGCACACCGCCCGTGCAGCGGATGCCGGTCGCGCCGCTGCGCGCGATACCAGCGAACGCACCGGCCGCGCCCACGGGTTCCGCCCCGAGGGCGCGCGGTGGTGCGCCGGGCTCGCCGGGTCCCATGCCTGCGGCGGGCCCGGCGGCGACCACGTCGTCGACCGCGCCCGCGGCAGCGCCGGTCCAGCGGGCGCTTTCCGCCGCGCCGGCGTCGTCCACGGCGCCCGCGGGCGCACCGGCCCAGGCCCCCCGCGGGGTCCGGGTGACCCCGGCGCCGCCCGCCGCCCCACGGCCGCGGCAGTCGCTGACCAAGGCCCCGTCCGGGTCGCCGGCCGTGCAGCGCCGGGCGTTGCCGGCGAGCCGCCGGACCACCGGATCGGCCCCGGCGTCCTCCGGCACGGCGTCCTCCGGCACGGCTTCCTCGGGCTCGGCGCCCTCGTCGGCGGACGCCGACCGAGCGGACCCGGGCTCGGCACCGGCCGGGGGCGCCTCCCCGGCGCAGGCTTCCGGCACCCCGATGCCCGCGTCCACCGGTGCGCCCGTCCAGCGGGCGGTGTCCGCGCCCGGGTCCACACCGGCCCCCGACGCGGCCGGCGACGCCGGGGCACCGGCTGCCCCGGTGCGGCGGCCCGGCGGCGGCCCGGCGCCCTCCGCACCGGCGAACAGCGGCTCCGCGTCCGGCACTCCGACGGTCCAGCGCACCGCCGTACGGCCGTCCAGCCCCGCGCCGGACACCCCGGCAGGACGCGGCACCCCCCGGCCCGGCGGCGGCAACCCGGCGACCACCGCACCGGGCGACAGCGGCTCCGCATCCGGCACACCGCCGGTCCAACGGGCCACCGCACGACCGCCCGGCGGCACCCCGACGCCCCCCGCACCGGGCAACAGCGGCTCCGCATCCGGCACACCGCCGGTCCAACGGGCCACCGCACGTCCGCCCGGCGACACCCCCTCGACACCCGCGACGGGCAACAGCGGCTCCGCATCCGGCACTCCGCCGGTCCAGCGCGCCGCCGTACGGCCGTCCAGCCCCACGCCGGCCGATGCTCCGGCACGACGCGGCACCCCGCAGCCCGGCAGCAACACCCCGGCAGCGACCGCACCGGGCAACGACACCGCCCCCGCCGCACCCCCCGTCCAACGGACCACCGCACGACCGACCGGCTCCCCCGCCCAGTCCGGCAGCGGCACCCCGGCAGCCGCACCGGCGGGCGGCGGCGCCGCAGCGGACGCCCCGGTACGTCGAAACCCCGCACCACGCGGCAGCGGCGACCCGGCGGCCACGACGCCGGACCATGACGCCGTGCCCGGCACGCCACCGGTCCAGCGCGCCGCCGCACAACCGGCCGACGGCAGCAACCCGCCGCCCCGCGCAGCGGCCGACAGCGGCACCGCGTCCGGAACTTCGCCGGTCCAGCGCGCCGCCGCCGAACCGGCCGGCCCCACGCCTACCGACGCCCCGGGCAGCGGTCCCGCGTCCGCCGCCCCGGCACGGCGGCCCGCCGTACGACCCGGCGGCAGCCCGGCGTCCGCCGCGGCGGGCAGCGGCGCCGTGCCCCCGACGCCGCCCGTGCAGCGTGCCGTACGCCGCACCGACGGCGGCACGACTCCCCCGGCGGGCAACGCCGCACCCGCCGGCCGACGAGCCGCCCCGCAGTCCGACCGCCCCGCCCCCTCCGGTGACCGCCGGTCCGGTTCGCCGGAGAGCGCGACGCCCGGCACCCCGGTGCAACGAGCCGTGCCGCGGCCCGAGTCGGCTCCCGGCAGCCCCGTGCGGCCGGTCGCGTCCGGGTCCGGCACCACGCCGGACGAGGCGCGGAGCGAGGCCCCGGTGCGCCGGACGGAGCCCCGGCCCGCCGCCGATCCCGCGTCCGGCACCGGCGCCCCGTCCACCGGCGGCGCAGCGGCACCCTCGCCGTCTCCCTCGGCAGCCGCCGGTCCACCGGTCCAGCGAGCCGTGTCACCGGCCGAGAGCCCCACCACCGAGACGCCGACCCGACGGGCCGGGGCCGGGGTCACCCCGGCCCCCGGGCCCGGCGGCGACACGGCGACGCCGTCCACCGCACGCCCCACCGGCACCGGCACCGGCGACGCCACCGGAGGCAGGCGCCCCTCTGCGACCGCACCCGGCGTCCCCGGTGTCCCCGCCACCCCCGCCGACCTGCCCCCCGTCCAGCGCCGGGCGTCGGCCACCCAGCCGTCGCGGCCCGTGCAGTCGTCCACGGCGCAGCCGGGCGGCGCTCCACGGCCGCCGGTCCAGCGGGCGCCGGAGCGGCGGACCGACGGCCCGGTCGCGCCCTCCGCCCCACCCACGGCACCGGCGGAGCCCTCCCCAGCGACCACCGCGCCCGCCTCGCCCACCACGGCCGGCACCCGTAACGCCCCCACCCCCGCCGTACCGCTGTCCCGGCCGGAGACCGGCCCGACGGCCGCCCCGTCGGCGCCCGTGCAGCGCAGCGCCACCGCGCGGCGTCCGGGGCTCGGCGCGCCCACCTCGTCCGGCCCGGTCGCCGCCGCCGCACGTCCGTCCGCGACGCCGGCACCGACGGCGGCACCGACGCAGACGCAGACACAGGGACCGGTGCCGGCACCGGCACCGGCGTCCACCGCAGCCCCGGCGAGGCCGGCCGAGTCGCCCGCGCGCCGTTCCCCGCTCGGCGCGCCCCTCTCCGCGTCCCCGGCCGACACCACGTCGCTCACCACCCGGCCGTCGGCGCCCATGCCCTCTACGGCCGAGGGCCGCACGCCCCCGCCCGTCCAGCGGGCCACCGCCCAGGCCGCCATGTCCGCGGCACCGCCCGTCCAGCGGGCCACCGCCGTCGCACCCGCGGCACCGCCCCTCACGACCACGGCCACCGCCGTGCCCGCGGCACCGCCCTTCGCGGCCCCGGCGACGCCCCCCGCGGCGCCGCCCTCCGCGCCTCCGCCGCTGCCCGGTGGCGGCGGGCCCACGCCCCCCGTCGTCCAGCGCGCGCCCGCCAGGGCCGTACCCCTGCGCAAGCCCGTGTCCCCGGGCGCCGACGGCACCGGAGCCCTGCTGCCGGTGGCCCCGCTCACCCCGCCCCGGCCGTCGGCCGCCCCGCCCGGGCTGCCCGTCGCCGCACAGGCGGCGCCCGCGCCGTCGCCCGCGGACGCCCCGCCGGACGCTCCCGCCCCGTCCAGCACCGCGTCGGGTGCCGCGTCCGGCGACGCGCCGCCGGTGCAGCGGTTCTTCCGCCGTTCCCAGCGCGCCGGACGCACCACCGCGGCCCTGGCCTCCCACACGGCCGCCACCGTGGTCGACAACCTGACCCGGCTGCACGGCCCGTCGTCCCGGCCCGGCCCGGACGGACCGCCGCCGCCGTACGAGGCGGGCGCGGGCGCACGGCCCCCCGGTGAGCCCCCGCCCGCCTACGCGGCGGTCCCCGAGGGCGGGTTCGACCCGCGGGAACTCACCGACTTCCAGCTCGACGAACTGGTGCACCGGATCATCGGCCGCGTCACCCGTCTCGTCCGCACCGAACTGCGTATGGACCGCGAACGGATCGGCAGACTGCGCGACCCGCGCTGACCGGGCCGTACCGGCTCCGCCGGACGCCCGGACCGCCCCGAGGGCGACGCCCGCCCGCCACCGTTCCCCGACAAGAAAGGTCGACCCCCGATGACCCGTGAGGACCCGGGCTCTTCCATCTGGTTCAGCCTCGCCATCGACGGCGAGAGCCTCGGCTACTTCAACGGGTGCGAGGGCCTGTCGACCCAGGTGGAGGTGGAACAGCGCCAGGAGGGCGGCAACAACGGCTTCGTCTGGCAACTGCCCACCCGCGTCACGTACTCCAACATCCGGCTGACCCGCCCCCTCACCAAGGACACGGCGAAGGTCGCCAAGTGGATCTCCTCGGTGCAGACCGGCATCAAGCGGCCCACCGCGCAGATCTCCGCGCTGCGCGCCGACGGGTCGCTGGTCGCCCGCTGGGGGCTGATCGACGTCCTGCCCGTCAGCTGGCAGGGCCCCAGCCTCGACCCCAACAGCGCGTCCGTGGCCAACGAGGTCCTGGAGATCGCCCACCACGGGTTCACGGACTGACGGCGCCGCAGAGCAGAGAGGAAGACCCATGGCCACCAGCAGCAAGGGCGCCGGCAAGAGCCTCGTACGCGCCAACCTCGCCATCCACGAGCCGCCCACCGGCGACTCCACCTCGCCCGGGGCGCTGATCAAGCGGTTCCCGTTCGAGTTCAACCCGGCGCAGCTGTCCATCAGTCAGCGCGCACAGTGGAAGGCGACCCCGACGGCAGCGGTACGCAAGGCCGCGAAGCCGCAGTTCATGGGCGCCGAGCCGCGGGAGATGACCCTGGAGATCTTCCTGGACTCCTCGATGAAGCCCGACGGCAACACCGTGATGAAGAAGGTCGACTCGTTGCTGATCTGCTGCGAGGTCACCGCCAAGAGCCTGGCCGCAGAGCAGCCCTCCCCGCCCTGGGTGATCTTCGAGTGGGGATCGTTCTCCACGGCCCGCTTCAGCGCCTACGTCGCGTCCGTCGAGACCCAGTACACGCTGTTCGGCACCACCGGCGTCCCCATCCGCGCCACCTGCCGGATGGCCCTGGTGGAGATTCCCGGCCCGACCCCGAACCAGAACCCGACCTCCGGCGCCCTCACCGCCCAGCGCGTGCACCGGGTCGTCGCGGGGGACTCGCTCCAGTCGCTGGCCTGGAGCGAGTACGGCAGCGCCAACGCCTGGCGGGTGATCGCCGAGGCCAACGGCATCGACGACCCGTCCCGCCTGCCGACCGGAACCGAACTCATCCTGCCGGCCACCGAGGAGGTGCCTCGCTGATGGTGCGTCCCTCCTTCTCCAGCATCGTCGAGGTGAAGATCGGCGGTGCGAAGCTGCCCGACACCATCGCCCCGATGCTCACCGACGGCTGGGTCGACCAGGGCGTCAACGTGCCGGCGGCCTTCCGCCTCACCTTCCGCGACCCCTACCACCGGCTGCTGGGCAAACTGAACGTGCAGTTCGGCACCAAGGTCGTCATCACGCCGATCGCGGACGGGCACGGCAAGGGCAACCCCCTGCTGACCGGTGAGGTCACCGGCCTGGAGACCGACTACGACGGCACCGGCAGCTTCACCGTCATCCGGGGCTACGACTACGGCCACCGGCTGATGCGCCAGCGCCGCGTGGCCGCGTACCGCAACCAGAAGGCCTCGGACATCGCCCGCAAGCTCGTGGCCATGGACGGCGTCTCCATCGGCCGCATCCAGGCGACCAAGGGCACCTACGGGTTCATCTCCCAGTCCAACGTCACCGACTGGGACTTCCTCGCGCGGCTCGCCGACGAGAACAAGATGATCATGTATCTGGACTCCCAGGGGAAGTTCCGGTTCGTCACGCCGAAGCCGTCGGCCGGCGCGCCCTCGCCGAACACCGACGGCGACAAGAGCACCTTCGTCCTCCAGGCCGGCCACGACATCCTGCGGCTGCGGGCCGCCGTCACCGCCGCCGACCAGATCGGCAAGGTCGAGTCGCGCGGCTGGAACGTCACCACCAAGAAGAAGATCACCGAGACCGCGCCGGCCACCACCGACCCCGGCATCAGCATCAAGTGGACACCCGGCACGGCCGCCGGCAAGTTCAAGCCCGGCAAGCTCGTCGAGACCGCCAACCCGTACGACAAGCAGGACGAGGTGCAGAACGCCGCGAAGGCCCTCGCCTCCGACGTCACCGCCTCCTTCGCCGAGCTGGAGGTCGCCGCCAACGGCCACCCCGACCTGCGGCCCGGCGTCCCCGTCGCCCTCGCCGACGTCGGCACGCCCTTCGAGGGCAAGTACACGGTCACCTCGGTGCGCCACCACTTCGGCGACGGCGTCGCCTACGAGTCCTGGATCACGGTCAGCGGACGCCAGTGGCGCTCCCTGTACGGGCTCGCCTCGGGCGGCAGCGGCGGCACGGACCCGGCGAGCGCCGCCCGGCTGCCCAGCGTCGCCAACGCCATCGTCACCGACGTGCAGGATCCCCTCAAGCAGGGCAGGGTCAAGCTGCAGTTCCCGTGGCTGGACGACACCTACGTCAGCGACTGGGCGCGCAGCGTCCAGATGGGCGGCGTGGCGGGCGGCGGCATCTTCCCCATGGACGTCGGCGACGAGGTGCTGGTCGCCTTCGACCGGGGGGCGCTGGACCACCCGTTCGTGATCGGCGGCCTCTACAACGGCCGGGACGTGCCGGCCAAGAGCGACGTGCCCCTGCACGACGGCCTGAAGAAGAAGGCCGTGCGGCACACCCTGTCCGACCGCCAGGGCAACCGGGTCGACCTGCTCAGCCAGCGCACCGGCGGGCGCAAGCAGGGCGTGCGGATCGCCAGCGGCAACGACAAGCTGACCATCAACCTCGACCGCACCAAGACCGAGATCACCGTCGACAGCAAGGGAGCGGTCAAAATCACCGGCAGCCGTTCGGTGTCGGTGGACGCGGGCACCGACCTCTCGCTCAGCGCCAAGCGCGCCCTCACCATCAAGAGCGGCGGCCCGCTCAGCATCCAGAGCAGCATGATCAACATGCGCAGCGGGGGCGTGATCGGAGTCAACGCGGGAGGCGCCCTGAACCTGGGGGCAGGCGGCGCCGCGACGCTGAGCGCCGGGGCCGCGACGACCATCTCCGGCACCGTCAACGTCCAGATCAACTCCGTCATGACGAGGGTCGTCGGCGCGACCTTCGAGGTCAAGACCCCCATCTTCAAGGTCATAAGTCCTCCCGTGCCGGGCCTGTGACGAAGCGTTTCCGAGGAAGGCAGGTTGCTCTCTGATGGCCGAACAGTTCGTCGGCTCCGGCTGGTCGTTCCCCCTGCGCATCGGACCCACCGGCGGGATCGCCCTCGTCAGCGGCGAGCAGGAGGTGGAGGAGGCCATGCGCCTCATCCTCGCCACCGCGCCCGGCGAGCGGCCGATGCGCCCCGAGTTCGGCTGCGCCATCCACGACCTCGTCTTCGCCCCCGTCAACGAGCAGACGGCCGGCCGCATCCAGCACGAGGTGTATGTCACCCTCGACCGCTGGGAACCACGCATCGAGGTCCACGACGTGGACGTCACCACCGGCGACGAACAGAACGTCCTCTTCATCGACGTCCGTTACTCGATCCGCGGCACCAACAACCCGCGCAGCCTCGTCTTCCCGTTCTACGTCATCCCCTCCCACGACGAGCCCGACCTCCCCGACGCTCCGGCCGGTCTCCCGGGCTCTCCCGAAAGCGACCGCTGATGCCCCTGCCCTCCCCCAACCTCGACGACCGCCGCTTCCAGCAGTTCGTCGACGACGCCAAGCGCTACATCCAGCAACGCGCCCCGGAGTGGACCGACCACAACGTCTCGGACCCCGGTGTCACGCTCGTCGAGACGATGGCCCACATGGCCGACCAGATCGTCTACCGGCTCAACCGGGTCCCCGACAAGAACCACCTCGCCTTCCTGGACCTGGTCGGCATCACACTCTTCCCGCCGTCGGCCGCGCGCACGGACGTCACCTTCTGGCTCTCCGCACCGCAGGAGGACACGATCCTCGTCCCGGTCGGCACCGAGGTCGCCACCCTGCGCACCGAACGCGACGAGGCCGTCGTGTTCGCCACCGAACGGGACCTGCACATCGTCCCGTGCACGATGGACCGCCTGGTGACGCAGGTCCGCGGCGAAGCCGTCAGCGACCGCACCACGGACCTGGACGAGAGCAAGGACGTGATGTGCTTCGCCGAGGCGCCCAACCCCGGCGACTGCATGCTCATCGGCCTCACCGCCGCCGTCCCCGACTGCGCGCTCGCCCTCGAACTCGACAGCCGCGTCGACGGCGTCGGTGTCGACCCGCGCCAGCCGCCGCTGGTCTGGGAGGCCTGGACCGAGGACGGCTGGCAGCCCTGCGAGGTCGACCGCGACGGCACCGGTGGTCTCAACCGCCCCGGCGACGTCGTGCTCCACGTACCCGGCGGGCACGTCCTGTCCCGCAACGGCGGCCACGAGGCCGGCTGGATCCGCTGCCGGGTCACCGAACCGCTGTCCGGCCAGCCCTTCTACACCACCTCGCCGACCATCCGTTCCACCGAGGCCTACACCATCGGCGGCACCACCGGATCGATCCACGCCGAGACCGTCCTCGACGAGCCCCTCGGCGAGTCCACCGGCCTGCCCGGCCAGCGGCTGAGGCTCGAACACGCCCCCGTCGTCGCCGGCGAACCGTCCGTCCTCCTCCAGACCGCCGCCGACGACGGCTGGCAGGACTGGCAGGTCGTGCCGCACTTCTCCGGCTCCCACCCCGACGACCACCACATCACCGTCGACGCCACCACCGGCGAGATCGCCTTCGGCCCCGCCGTCCGCGAGTCCGACGGCACCCTGCGCCAGTACGGCGCCGTCCCGCCCAAGGGCGCCGTCGTCCGCGCCCGCCGCTACCGCACCGGCGGGGGCAGGGCGGGCAACGTGGCCCGCGGCGCCGTACAGGTGCTGCGCACCTCCATCCCGTACGTCTCCGAGGTCGTCAACCGCGAGGCCGCCCTCGGCGGCGTCGACGGCGAGACCATCGAGGAGGCCAAGCTGCGGGCCCCCATCACCCTGCGCGCCCAGGAACGCGCCGTCACACTGCGCGACTACGAGGAACTCGCCCGCCGCGCCGCCCCCGAGACCGCCCGCATCACCTGCCTGGAGGGCGCGGAGAACGAGTACGGCGCCCACGCCGTCCGCGTCCTCGTCGTCCCCCAGGCCGTCCCCGACCCCGGCGGACGCCTGCGCTTCGAGCAACTCGTCCCCGGTGACGCCCTCCTGAACCGCATCACCCGCCACCTCGACGAACGCCGGCTGATCGGCACCCGTCTCGCCGTCGGCCCGCCCTACTACCAGGGCGTCACCGTCGTCGCCACCGTCCACGCCTTCCGCGACGTCGACGCCGACCGCGTACGCCGCCAGACCCACGACGCCCTCTACCGCCACCTCGACCCGCTCACCGGCGGCGCCGACGGCAAGGGCTGGCCCTTCGGACGCCCCGTGCAGACCGGTGAACTCTTCGCCGTGCTCCAGCGCGTCCCCGGCGTCGAACTCGTCGACGAGGTCGTCCTGCACCCCGCCGACCCGCTCACCGGCAAGCGCGGCGACCCCACCGACCGCATCGACCTCGACGCACCCGCCCTGGTCTTCTCCTACGACCACCGGGTCCGCGTGATCGGGGACAGCGCGTGAAGTCCGCCTCGCAACGCGGCTCCGTCGACGGACTCGGCTCGTCGCTGCCCATCGCGTCGATGCTGCCGGCCGTCTTCGCCGACGACGACCTCGCCCTGCGATTCGTCGGCGGACTCGACGACGTCCTCGCACCCATCCTGAACGTCCTGGACTGCCTGGACACCTACTTCGACCCCGCCCTCACCCCGGCGGACTTCGCACGCTGGCTCGGCACCTGGGTCGGCGCGGAGACCGACGGCACCGAGGCCGAACCCATGCTGCGCGCGGCCGTCGCCGCCGCCACCCGGCTGCACCGCGTACGCGGCACCCTGCAAGGCCTGTCCGAGACCGTCCGGCTCGCCTTCGGCGTGGCACCGGAGATCACCGAGAGCGGCGGCGCCGTGTGGAACGCCCGGCCGCTCGGCCCGTTCCCCGGCCGGCCCCGCCCGCAGTTGCACGTCGCCCTCCGGCTGCCCGACCCCAGACCCGTCGACGTCCACCGGCTGGACTCCCTCGTCGCCGCCGCCCGTCCCGCCCACATGCCCTACACGGTCGAAGTGACCGCCTCCGAAAGGACCCCGGAGAGATGACCACGCAGAACTGCGCCGAGTGCGGAACCCGCGCGGAACCGGGCCAGTCCTTCTGCGACGCGTGCGGCGCCGTACTCAGCTGGGAACAGGCCGGCGCCGCCCGCACCGCACAGCCCGCGGCCGCCACGGCCGACAAGAGCCCCGCCTCCGACGCCTTCGGCGGCGCGGGAGTGCCCCCCGCCCGCGCCGGCCGCCCGGCCACGGCCCCCGACGCGGACGGCACCGCCGAACCGGCCGCGGGGACCATCGGGGACAACCCGACGCTGCCCCAGCAACGCCGCACGTCAGGCTCCGCCGGCACCCCGGACACCGACGGCACGGCCGACGGCCCGCAGAACACACCGGACGACGCGGACCGTACGGCGGCCCCCACCGACCCGCCCGGCCGGCCGGGCACCACCGCCGGAGACGGCGAACCCGCCACCGACGACACGGCCCCC
Organism: Streptomyces sp. NPDC093065; assembly: GCF_044754585.1. Lineage (NCBI taxonomy): Bacteria > Bacillati > Actinomycetota > Actinomycetes > Kitasatosporales > Streptomycetaceae > Streptomyces > Streptomyces sp. NPDC093065. Next base: position 17,827 of record NZ_JBIVPJ010000022.1, read on the forward strand.
ACCGCCCCGGTGCCCTCGGCAGCCGCCCCCGCCCCGAACGCCCTCAGCGACACCATGTCCGACCGGGCGCGCTCCCTCCTCGTCCCCGTCGCCGACCCCGAGGCCCCGGCCCCCGCGGCTCCCCCGGCCGTCGCCCCCGTCCTGCCCGGCCGTCCCGACGCGGACCGCCCCCAGGTCCGCGCCCCCGGCCACCAGCCGGACATCGCGGGCGGCCCGCCCTGCCCCTGGTGCTCCACCCCCAACCGCCCCGACCGCCACTACTGCGCCCGCTGCGCCATGCCCCTGGTCGCGAGCGGCGACCAGGCCGCCGTGCGCGCCCCCTGGTGGCGGCGGCTCTTCGGCGGACGGCGCCGGGAGACCCCGTGGGCCGGCGACCGCCCCCGCCTGCGCCGCGTCTTCGACCGCATCGGCACCTGGATCACCGTCGCCGTCGTGGCCACCATCGGCATCCTCGGCTTCGTCTACATCCCCGACGGCGTCCAGAACACCCGCGACCACTTCGCCAAGCGCGCCCCCGTCTCCCCCGACGGCATCAAGGCCTCGCACTCCTACACCGGCCACAAGCCCGAACTGCTCATCGACAAGCTCAGCAACACCTGGTGGGGTCCCGGCATCTCGCAGTCCGGCAAGGGCGAGTGGATCGAGGCCAGCTTCACCGAACCGACCCGCCTGCTGGACGTGATCATCACCCCCGGCGTCTCCTCCCGCGCCGACAAGCTGCAGGAATCCGCCATGCCGCACCGCATCAAGGCGACGATCACCATGAAGGACGGCTCGATCAAGACCCGCGACCTCACCCTCGACCAGGGCGCCGGCGGCCAGCGCCGCCCGTTCCGCGTCGGCGAGGTCACCAAGGTCCGCTTCACCATCGAGTCCGCCCACGCGGCGTCCGCCGACAAGCAGGTCGCCATCGCCGAGATCGAGTTCTTCGGCCCCTCCAGCGCCAACCGCAACTCCTGACCCCCGCCCGGGGCCCCGCCACCGCACGACGTCCCGAAACCGGCGGGGCCCCGCGCCCACCCGAAAGCAGCCACACCGCCACCCGAACGGACGCCACGCCATGCGTCCCCCGCCGGGCCGCCAGAGGCTGAGGCCATGCCCACAGCACGAGCGATATCCACCGCCGTCCTGCTGTCCACGGCCACCCTGCTCGCCTCGTCCCTGACGGCCTGCGCGCCCACGGACCAGGAGCGCGACCGGCAACGCGGCACCGGCGGCACCACCACCGACGCACAGGCCCTGACCAGCCTCCGCAAGCAGTCCCTCGACTGGAAACCCTGCCCCGCCCCCTCACCCCTCCAGGGCGGCGGCGAGGCACCCGCGGCACTCCCCGACGGCACCCGGTGGCAGTGCGCCGCCCTGCGCACGCCGTTGGACTGGAAGAACCCCTCCGGCGAGTCCATGGACCTCGCACTGATCCGGGCCCGCACCAGCGGCGCCCCGGACGAGCGGATCGGCTCCCTGCTCTTCAACTTCGGCGGCCCCGGCGGCTCCGGCGTCGCCACCCTCCCCGGCCTCGCCCCCGACTACGAGAAGCTCCGCACCCGCTACGACCTCGTCAGCTTCGACCCGCGCGGCGTCGGCGACAGCAGCGGCGTCCGCTGCCTCGACACCGGCCTCCCCGACGAGGACGAGATCGACCAGACCCCCGACGACGGCGACGACGAGACCAACGCCCTCGTCGAGTTCAACCGCGAGACGGCGGCCGCCTGCGAGAAGAACTCCGGCGACGTCCTCCCCTACGTCGGCACCACCCTGGCCGCCCAGGACATGGAGCTGACGCGACAGGTCCTCGGCGACGACAAACTCCACTACTTCGGCATCTCCTACGGCACCGAACTCGGCGGCGTCTACGCCCACTTGTTCCCCGGCCGCGTCGGCCGCGCCGTACTCGACGGCGTCGTCGACCCCACCCACGACACCATGGAGGAAGCCCTCGCCCAGGCCGGCGGCTTCCAGCTCGCCTTCGAGCACTTCGCCGCCTGGTGCGCCCGGCAGGGCTGCACGCTCGGCGACGACGCCGAGGACATCGTGGACCTCACCGTCGGCCTCGACGACACCCCGCTCCCCACTTCCGACGGCGGCGAACTCGACGGCGACGCCCTCATCGACGCCATCAGCGGTGCCCTCTACCGCCAGGACTACTGGCCCGCCCTCCGCGTCGGCCTGGAAGCGGCCGCCGACGACGACGGCGACGTCCTGCACGACCTCGCCGAAGCCCTCGGCCAGCGAGGCAGGGGCGGCGACCCGGACGCCGACGACGACAACCAGAGCAACGAGGACGACGCCTTCAGAGCCATCACCTGCGACGACTCCAGCAGCCGCTACACCGTCGCCGACGTGACCTCCCGCCTCCCCGACTTCCTCGAAGTCTCCCCGCTCTTCGGCCCCGGCCTCGCCTGGAGCGCCCTCACCTGCGACGGCTGGCCGGTCCCCGGAGCCGCCCGGCACCCCGAGGTCAGCGCCCCCGGCGCACCCCCCGTCCTCCTCGTCGGCAACACCGGCGACCCCGCCACCCCCTACGAAGGCGCCGCCCGCATGGCGGAACGCCTCGGCGAGAAGGTGGGCGTCGAGCTGACCTACGAGGGCGAGGGCCACGGCGCCTACGACAGCGGCAACACCTGCGTCCAGAACAACGTCAACGCGTACCTGCTCAACGGCAAGCTCCCGAACCCCGGCACGATCTGCAAGGCGGACCCACTCCCGGAGGGCAAGTAACCGGGCACCCACGTCGAACGCCCCCGCGATCCGGGATCGCGGGGGCGTCGTCGTACCCGTACGGAGCCCCCTGTCGGATTCGAACCGACGACCTTCGCTTTACAAGAGCGGCGCTCTGACCAGCTGAGCTAAGGAGGCGCGCGCGCGGCGGGCGCGCGCAGGCTGGTCCACTGTACACAGAGCCGGTGAACGATGTGATTCGAAAATTTCGGCGAAATTCACAGACTCCCGGCTACTGACAGATCAGGTGAACGCCGGGTACCGTCCTGCTCAGCTTCACCCGTGTGGACTACACCACCACCTTCCTACAACGGATCGTCCGGCACGTTCCTGCCGGTAGAAGGGGGCCCTTTCACCATGGCCACAGTTACGTTCGACAAGGCGACCCGTGTGTACCCGGGTTCCACCAAGCCCGCCGTCGACGGTCTCGACATCGACATCGCGGACGGCGAGTTCCTCGTCCTGGTCGGCCCGTCCGGTTGTGGCAAGTCCACCTCGCTCCGGATGCTCGCGGGGCTCGAGGACGTCAACGGCGGCGCCATCCGCATCGGTGACCGCGACGTGACGCACCTGCCGCCGAAGGACCGGGACATCGCCATGGTGTTCCAGAACTACGCGCTGTACCCGCACATGTCGGTCGCCGACAACATGGGCTTCGCGCTCAAGATCGCCGGCGTCAACAAGGCGGAGATCCGGCAGAAGGTCGAGGAGGCCGCGAAGATCCTCGACCTCACCGAGTACCTGGACCGCAAGCCGAAGGCGCTCTCCGGCGGTCAGCGCCAGCGTGTGGCGATGGGCCGCGCGATCGTGCGTGAGCCGCAGGTGTTCCTCATGGACGAGCCGCTGTCCAACCTGGACGCCAAGCTCCGCGTCTCCACCCGTACGCAGATCGCCTCGCTCCAGCGCCGTCTGGGCATCACCACCGTCTACGTCACCCACGACCAGGTCGAGGCCATGACGATGGGCGACCGCGTGGCGGTGCTCAAGGACGGTCTGCTCCAGCAGGTCGACACCCCGCGGAACATGTACGACAAGCCCGCGAACCTGTTCGTCGCCGGCTTCATCGGCTCCCCGGCCATGAACCTGGTCGAGGTCCCGATCACCGACGGCGGCGTGAAGTTCGGCAACAGCGTCGTCCCGGTCAACCGCGACGCTCTGAAGGCCGCCGCCGACAAGGGCGACCGCACGGTCACCGTCGGTGTGCGTCCGGAGCACTTCGACGTGGTGGAGCTGAACGGCGGCGCGGCCAAGACCCTGTCGAAGGACTCGGCGGACGCCCCGGCCGGTCTCGCGGTCTCGGTGAACGTCGTGGAGGAGACCGGCGCCGACGGCTACATCTACGGCACGGTCGAGGTCGGCGACGAGACGAAGGACCTCGTGGTCCGCGTCAGCAGCCGCGCGGTGCCGGAGAAGGGCGCGACCGTCCACGTCGTGCCGCGTCCGGGCGAGACCCACGTGTTCTCGTCGTCCACGGGCGAGCGCCTCACCGACTGAGTGCGCGGACGCGGGGAAACCTCCCGCTGAGAAACCACGCGACCGGGTGATTTCGCCCGCGTTGACGGAAAGAGCCCCGCGGCCTGCTGCGGGGCTCTTTCCGTTGTCGACAAATACCCCGGCGCAAGGGACGTTTCGACCCGTGTTCGTCAACCCCCTACCCCGTTCGCGCCCGCTCTTCATCCCCCGATGGGGTGACTAAATGTCGCCAAATCATTACCGGGCGCTACCCTCACTCGCGTGAAGCACTCCGTGAAGCACTCCACCACCCGACAGACGCGACGCGGCCGGGGCCCCGCCCGCCGGATCGGCCGCTCTCTCGCCTTCGTCCTGCCCGTCGTCCTGGTGCTCTCCGGGACTCTCGCGGTCACCCGCGTCGACTGGTCCGGGGATCCCTCGGACTCGGTGCTCGCCGCGTCGGAGGCCTCGTCCGCCAAGGCCTCCTCGGCTCGCGCCGCCCGCGCCCCGCACGAGGTGCTGCGGGACCGGCTGCTGACCGAACTGCAGGAGGAGGACCCGGGCGTCGCGCTCACCCACCTCCAGCAGGCGGTGAACGAGCGGCCGTCGCTGGCCGACCACTGCGCCACCATCGCCCGCGCGCTGGGCCGCGCCGCCGTGAAGGCGTACGGCCCGACGCGCGCCCAGTCGTACGCCCGCCCCGTCTGCGACACCGCCTTCGCCTCGGGCGTCCTGGCCGCGCACGGCTGAGCGCCCTTCGGGGGAGGTCCGGGGCGCCGCGTACAGTTCGGGCATGACCGATCCGAACGCCGCGTCCCGCCGCCCCGTTCAAGCCGTCGTCCTGGCCGGCGGGCAGGGTTCCCGGCTGCGCCCCTACACCGACGACCGGCCCAAGCCGATGGTCGAGATCCCGGGCACCGGGACTCCGATCATCGGCCATCAGCTCGCCTGGCTCGCCAAGGAGGGCGTCACCGACGTCGTGGTCTCCTGCGGTCATCTGGCCGAGGTGCTGCAGAAGTGGCTGAAGAGCGCCGACCTGCCGCTCTCCGTGACGACCGTCGTGGAGACCGAGCCGCTCGGCCGCGGCGGCGGCCTCAAGTACGCCGCCGCCCACCTCCCGCACCCCGACCGGCCCTGGTACGCCACCAACGGCGACATCTGGACCCGTTTCTCGCTGCGCGACATGGCCGACTTCCACGCCGAGCGGGACGCCGCCGCGACCCTCGCCCTGGCCCGCCCGCGGCTGCCGTGGGGCGCCGTGCAGACGGACGGCTTCGGCCACATCACCGACTTCATCGAGGCACCGCCGTCGACGTTCGAGATCAACGCGGGTGTCTACGTCTTCTCGCCCGAGTTCGCCGCGATGCTCCCGGAGCGCGGCGACCACGAGCGCACCACCTTCCCCCGGCTGGCCCGCGAACGCCGCCTGGCCGGCTTCCCGATCCCGCAGGGCTCCTACTGGCGCGCGATCGACACCGCGAAGGACCTGACGGAGGCGGCCAGGGAACTGGCGGCGCCGGGGGGCCGCTGAGGGCCCCCGCAAGGACGCAGTACGGCAGCAGGGCCCCGCACCGGACGTGCGGGGCCCTGCTGCCGTACTGCGCGGCGTGCCGCTGCCGCTAGCCCAGGAGGCCGCCCACCAGTCGGCCGCCCGGCTCTCCGGTGGACGACGAGTCGCCGCCGTCGTCGCCGCTCCCGGTGGAGCCGGTGGAGCCGCCGGTCGAGGTGCCGCCCGCGGTCGGTCCCGCCGTGGTGCTCGGCGCCCTGCCGGCCGGGGAGGACTGCCGGGGCGGGGCCTGGCCCGTGGTGCCCTGGGTCTGGCTCGGTGCGCCACCGCCGGTGGCGGTGCCGCCGCTGTCGCGGGTCGCTCCCGGGGTGGTCGCGGAGTCCTGGGATGAAGGGGTGGACGCGCCGCCGGTGGCGCCCTGGGTGGGGGAGGCGGAGGCCTCCGGGGACGAGGTCTTCGGCCCCCGCGTGCCGGGCTCCTGCGGGAGCGGCGAGCCGGGCAGTTCGTTGCGCGGGGCCTCGCCGGGCCCGGGGACGACCACACGGTCGGAGTCCCGCACGGCACCGCCGAGGACGGAGCCGACGAGGAGGGTGACACCGGCGACGAGGAAGGTGATGAGGGCGCCGCGGCGCAGTACGTAGCGGCGCAGGTCCCAGATGTCGGAGCGGGGGCCGAGCCGGCGCCAGGCGCTGCTCGCGAGCCTGCCGTCCACGGAGTAGACGGGTGCCCCGGCGATGATCAGCGGGGACCAGGCGGCGAGGTAGATGATGTCGGGCGCGTCGTAGACCGGGACGCTCTTCCAGCTGACGGTGACGAGGAGCGCGGCGGACAGGCCGGCGCCGATGACGGCGGCCACGCGCTGCCAGCAGCCGAGGACGGTCAGGACGCCCACCAGCACCTGGAGGAAGGCGATGACCAGCCCGGCGCCCACGGGGTGGTCCAGGGCGGACTGGCGCAGCGGCTCGGCGACGTCCCAGGGGTGCAGGGTGTTGAGCCACTTGACCATGGAGCCGCGTTCGCCGCCGTCGAAGTAGACGGGGTCGCAGAGCTTGCCCATGCCGGCGTAGATGGAGATGAAGCCGAGGAAGACCCGCAGGGGCAGCAGGACGACGCCGAGGTTCATGCGGCGGCCGGGGAAGTAGGCGTGCCGTGCCGGGTCGTCGGTGCGGCGCCGGCTGCGGGGCTCGCCGCGCTCGGTGTCGTCGTAGCCGTCGGAGCCGTAGCCGTCGGGTCCGTAGCCGGCGTCGCGGTGGCCGTCGGTTCCGGTCCCGAAGTCCTGGGGGCCGTAGGCGGCTTCGTCGTAGGCGGGCTCGTCGTAGGCGCTGCCGACGGTGCGCATCGCGGGCAGCAGCCGGGTGCCCTCGGGGACGGGGCCGCGCTGGGCGCCGACGAGGGGGGACTCGAGCGGCTCGGTGGCGGGGCCGCCGTCGTAGTTCAGGGGGCCGCCGTCGAGGTCGACGCGGGGGATGACCTGAGTGGCCCCGGCGTCGGCGACCGGGTCGTCGGCGTGGTGGCCGGCTCCCGCCCGCACGGCCTGGAGCAGCCGGTGCGCGCCGGTGTCGTCCGGGTCGGACCGCCCGCTCCACACGACGGCACGGCGGCGGCCCGCGGCCGGGGCGGCGGGCATGCGGGCGGTGTTCTGGGTGGCGCTCAGGTGCCGCGCGATCCGCGGGGACTGGGTCCGCCGCGCGGAGCCACCGAACTGCACGCGGAAACTCGCGTGGTTGACGATGACCTGGGCCGGATCGCTCGGCACCTTCACCATGCTCAGCGCGGGAGCGTCGTCGTATCCCGACGAGCGGTCCCCCGTGGGTGTGCGGGGTGTTCTGGTGTCCACACTCATCTAACCGAGTGATGTGTCGTTAGGACACTGCCTTGACCGCCCCGATCTGTCCGGACCGCGTCAAGCATGTCCGGACAGCCTCGAACGCCCCGTTTGGGCTATACGGCGAACACTTGTTCAGGAGCGCCGACGCGCCGCCTCGTACAACACGATTCCCGCCGCCACACCGGCGTTCAGCGACTCGGCGCCACCCGGCATCGGGATCCGGACCCGGAAGTCGCAGGTCTCGCCGACGAGTCGCGACAGGCCCTTGCCCTCGCTGCCGACGACGATGACCACGGGGCCGTCCAGGGCCTCCAGGTCGCCGAGTTCGGCCTCGCCGTCGGCGGCGAGGCCGACGACCGTGACGCCGGCCTTCTGGTACGACTCCAGGGCCCGGGTGAGGTTGGTGGCGCGGGCCACCGGCGTACGGGCGGCCGTGCCGGCGGACGTCTTCCACGCGCCCGCCGTCATGCCGGCCGCGCGCCGCTCGGGCACGACGACGCCGTGGCCGCCGAAGGCGGAGACGGAGCGGACGACGGCGCCGAGGTTGCGCGGGTCGGTCACGCCGTCGAGGGCGACGATCAGCGGGTCCGTGCCCTCGTCGTGGGCGGCGGCGACCAGGTCCTCGGGGTGCGCGTACTCGTACGGCGGCACCTGGAGCACCAGCCCCTGGTGGTTCAGCCCGTTGGTCATCCGGTCCAGCTCGGGACGCGGCGCCTCCATCAGGTTGATCCCGCCGCGGTCCGCGGCGAGCTGCAGCGCCTCGCGCACCCGCTCGTCGTTGTCGATGAACTGCTGGACGTAGAGCGTGGAGGCGGGTACGCCCTCGCGCAGCGCCTCGTAGACCGGGTTGCGGCCGACGACCAGCTCGGACGTGGACCGGCCGCCGCCGCGCCGCTGCTGCGGGCGTCCCGTGGCGCGGCGCGCCTTGGCGTTGGCGGCGCGCTGCTTGGCGTGTCCCTTGCGCATCTCGGCAGGGGGCGTCGGCCCCTTGCCTTCCAGGCCCCGGCGTCGCTTGCCGCCACTGCCGACCTGCGCGCCCTTCTTGCCGGACATGCGGCGGTTGTTCGCGGCCATGAGTACCTGTCTCGCTCTCTTCGACTTCGCGTCTCTACGGGTCTCTGCGGGGGTGTGCGTGGTGCGTGCGTCTTGTGCAGTGTGCCGCCCGGAGGGCCGGGCGGCACAATCGATCTACGAGTGCGGGACTCGGGTCAGCGCGAGCCGAGGCTCCAGCGGGGCCCCTGGGGGCTGTCCTCGATGACCAGTCCGGACTGCCCGAGCCGGTCGCGGATGGCGTCGGCCGTGGCCCAGTCCTTCCGCGACCGCGCACCCTCGCGCTGGTCGAGCACGAGCCGTACGAGGCTGTCGACGACGTGCCGCAGGTCCTCGCCCTGCTCCTGTTCCCCGGCCCACTGGGCGTCCAGCGGGTCGAGGCCGAGCACGCCGAGCATGGCCCGCACCTCGGCGAGCCGCGCCACGGCGGCGTCCTTGTCGTCGGCGGCCAGCGCGCTGTTGCCCTGCCGGACGGTGGTGTGCACGATCGCGAGCGCCTGCGGGACGCCCAGGTCGTCGTCCATCGCCTCGGCGAAGGCGGGCGGCACCTCGGCGGCGGGCTCGACGGTCCGGCCGGCCAGCTCGGTGACGCGCTGCACGAAGCCCTCGATCCGCGCGTACGCCGACTCGGCCTCGCGCAGGGACTCCTCGCTGTACTCGATGGTGGAGCGGTAGTGCGGGGTGCCGAGGTAGTACCGCAGCACGACCGGCCGCCACTTCTTGACCATCTCGCTGACCAGCACGCTGTTGCCGAGCGACTTCGACATCTTCTCGCCGCTCATGGTGACCCAGGCGTTGTGCACCCAGTAGCGGGCGAAGGCGTCGCCGAAGCCCTTGGCCTGGGCGATCTCGTTCTCGTGGTGCGGGAAGATCAGGTCGATCCCGCCCCCGTGGACGTCGAACTCCTCGCCCAGGTACTTGTGCGCCATGGCGGAGCACTCCAGGTGCCAGCCGGGCCGCCCCCGCCCCCACGGCGTCTCCCAGCTCGGCTCCCCGGGCTTGGCCGCCTTCCACATGGCGAAGTCCCGCGGGTCCCGCTTGCCGGTCTCGCCGTCCTCGGAGGGCTGGCGCAGCTCGTCGAGGTCCTGGTTGGACAGGGACAGGTAGCCGGGCAGGGACCGTACGTCGAAGTAGACGTTGCCGTCGGCCTCGTAGGCGTGTCCGCGCTCGATGAGCCCGCGCATCATCTCGACCATCTCGGTGATGTGCCCGGTGGCGCGGGGCTCGTACGTCGGCGGCAGGCAGCCGAGGGCGGCGTAGGCGTCGTTGAACGCCCGCTCGTTCTCGTACCCGATGGACCACCAGGGGCGGTTCTGCTCGGCCGCCTTCCGGATGATCTTGTCGTCGATGTCGGTGACGTTCCGGATGAACGTGACGTCGTAGCCGCGGTACGCGAACCAGCGGCGCATGATGTCGAAGTTCAGCCCGGACCGGACGTGCCCGATGTGCGGGGCGGCCTGCACGGTGGCACCACACAGGTAGATCGAGACGCAGCCCGGCGTGAGGGGGGCGAAGTCACGGATCTGCCGGGCGCTGGTGTCGTACAGCCGAATAGTCACGAGTCCAGGGTAGTAGGCGCCGGGCAGTGCCAAGGGCACACATACACCGTTGTTGCCAGACCGATCCCCACCAAAGCCCCGCCCCCGAGCCAACCCACCGACCCGCCCGCCCCGCTTCTTGCTCCCCCGAGCCAACCCACCGGCCCGCCCGGCCCGCCCCTCGTCCCCCCGAGCCGACACACCGGGGCGTCCGGCCCGCGTCTTGTCCCCCCGAGCCGACACACCGGCGGGTCCGGCCCGCGTCTCGCCCCCCGAGCCGACACGCCGGGGCGTCCGGCCCGCTTCTTGCCCCACCGAGTCGGGTGGTGGGTGGGCATAGGCCGGGGTCCAGGGGCGGAGCCCCTGGCGGGGCGCGGGGCGGAGCCCCCCACGGCAGGGCAACGCGGGGCGCCACCCCCCGCGCTCAAGCCAACCGCTCAAGCCACCCGCACAACCAACGCCGTGGCCACCGCCATCAACCCCTCCCCCCGCCCGGGAAACCCCAGCCCGTCCGTCGTCGCCCCCGACACGGACACCGGCGCCCCCACCGCCGCGGAAAGCACCCCCTCCGCCTCCCCCCGCCGCTTACCGATCTTCGGCCGACCCCCGACCACCTGCACCGCGACGTTCCCGACCCGGAACCCCGCCTCCCGCACGATCCGCGCCGCCTCCGTCAGCAGCGCCACCCCCGACGCCCCGGACCACTCCGGCCGCCCGGTCCCGAAGTGCTGCCCGAGATCCCCGAGCCCCGCCGCCGAGAACAACGCGTTGCACGCCGCGTGCGCGACGACGTCCGCGTCGGAGTGCCCGGCGAGCCCGGCCCCCTCGCCCTCCCACTTCAGCCCGGCGCACCACAGCTCACGCCCGTCCTCGAAGGCATGGATGTCCGTACCGATCCCGACCTGCGGCAGCAGCAGCCGCTCACCCGCCTCAGAACCCATCGTTCAGCCTCCTGCGCGCCAGTACCGCCTCCGCGAGCACCAGATCGAGTGGACGCGTCACCTTGAACGCCTCCTCGTGCCCCGGCACCACCACCACCGCGAGCCCCAGCTGCTCCACCATGCTCGCGTCGTCGGTGACGTCGTCGGTCACCGCCCCGTGGGCCCGCACCAGCGTCGCGCGGTCGAAACCCTGCGGCGTCTGCACCGCCCGCAGCCGCGCCCGCTCCGGCGTGGCCACCACCGGCTCCGGATCGCCCGGCACCGCGGCGGGCTCCACCTGCTTGACGGTGTCGGCGAGCGGCACCGCCGGCACCACGGCGGGCGCACCCTCCCGTACGGCGTCGATCACGGCGTCCACCGTGTCCACCGGCACCAGCGGCCGGGCCGCGTCGTGCACCAGGACGATCCCGTACTCGGACGGCAACACGTCCAGGCCGAGCCGTACGGACTCCTGCCGCGTGTCGCCGCCGGGCACCACGAGGAAGTCCGTCCGGTCGGGCAGCGTGTGCGCGTCCAGGAGGCTCTTGACCTCGCCCGCGCCGTCGGGCGGTGCGACGACCACGACGAGCGAGACCATGCGGGAGGCGGCCATCGCCCGGACCGCGTGGATCAGCATGGGCGTGCCGCCCAGCGCGCGCAGGGCCTTGGGGGCGCCCGGGCCGAGCCGTACACCCCGGCCCGCGGCCGGAATCACGACGGCGGTCGGTGTGTTGGCACGGGTGTGGGGGGCCTGCCGGGTGGGCGAGGGACGCGATTCGTCAGACATCGGTTCCTGTCAGGTTTGTGTGCTCGACCTAGTTGGGTATGGCCTCACCGTGCCGGGCGCGACGCCTTGACCGGACCCTTCCGTGACCCTGGTCGAGCCAGCAGCCCGGGCCCGGCACGCCAGGACCCGGGGAAACCTCCCGGGACGAGCGTACGAGGATCATGGCCATCCGGACGTCCGGATGCCGGAAACCGTGTCCGGGTACGAACATGCCGCAGCGCCCGGCGACAGCAAGGATGTCATCGGGCACCGCGGCATTTCAGTGCGCTGAACCGAGTGGCTGACGGTCTGCGCCTCGCCTCGGATCCAGTCGGATCAGGAGGCGAGCACCTCGTCGAGCAGGGCCTCCGCCTTGTCCTCGTTGGTGTTCTCCGCGAGAGCCAGCTCGCTCACCAGGATCTGGCGGGCCTTGGCGAGCATGCGCTTCTCACCTGCGGAGAGTCCGCGCTCGCGCTCACGGCGCCACAGATCGCGTACGACTTCCGCGACCTTGATGACGTCGCCGGAGGCGAGCTTCTCCAGGTTTGCCTTGTAACGACGCGACCAGTTCGTGGGCTCCTCGGCGTACGGCGCGCGCAGCACCTCGAAGACCCGGTCCAGCCCGTCCTGACCGACCACATCACGCACGCCGACGAACTCCGCATTGTCCGCTGGCACACGTACCGTCAGATCGCCCTGAGCGACCTTCAGCACCAAGTAGGTCTTGTCCACGCCTTTGATCTGGCGAGTTTCGATAGCCTCGATCAGCGCGGCCCCGTGATGGGGATAGACCACGGTGTCGCCAACCTTGAACGTCATGTGACAGGTACCCCTTCCGTGGCTATCCAGGGTAACACGGAAACGGCGTCTACTGAATGGCGTTTTCGCAGGTCAGGGCATATCTCGGGGCTTGACAACAGCAACAGGAACGTGCTGCACCGGGCGAGCGGAAGAAAGTATTCGCAGGTCGGAGCGGCTCTCCGGGCCGGGCGAAACACGCACGTCACACACTCCCGGAGCCCCCGCCACACGCCCGAAGATCCCGATATGTCCGGTTCCACGCGTGCGACTTCCGCTACTCCGTTCGGAGGCCGTGGCGGGGTTCCGGACGAATCCGGAATTGATCACGAGGCGCCCCCGGCCGGCGGCCGGTGATCAATTTCCCGGCCGCCCGCGCATTCCTTCACGGAAATTTCGCGCACCGATCCGCGACCGGTATGGCGGAGGGCTTCATAGCTGAATGTCGGACGAGTACGCGCCGCAAAACGACGCACGGAACGATCCCCGACCGCGCCCGCGCCCTACCGCCTGCCGGGCGAAGCCGGGTGGCTTCGGGGAGGGTCGGGTGCGGCGGCCCGAGAACGGCTCGGTAGCCTAAGGCCGCTGACAGCCACTTAGGGCGGCTTTATCCGTTGCCGCCACCACGCTCGAGTCCAAGGAGTTGCCGCCGCCGTGAGCAGCAGCCTTCGACGCGGTGCCCTCGCCGCCGCCGCCATCGCGTTCTCGATCGCCTCGCTCGCCGCGTGCGGTGCCGGTCACAACGCCCAGACGCTGGAGATCAAGCCGGACCACGCCGCGACGTCCGTCGGCGACATCGAGGTCCAGAACGCGGTCGTCATCACGCAGCCCGATCTGGAGTCGACCGGCCCGGCCGTGGTCGCCGTCACCCTGTTCAACAACGGCACGACGGACCAGACCCTCGAGTCCGTCGCCGTCCCCGGCACCGGCAAGTCCGCCGAGCTGAAGCCCGCCAAGGGCGAGAAGGGCGACCTGACCGTCCCGGCCGGCGGCTCCCTGATCCTCGGCGGCAAGGACAACGCCGCCGCCGTCCTGCCCAGCAGCCGCGAGGCGCTCCAGGACGGCAACGCGCAGAAGATCACCTTCACCTTCAGCAAGACCGGCGAGGTGAGCCTGCGCGCGCTCGTCGTCCCGGCCGAGAGCTACTTCTCCGGATGGGGCCCGAGCGACGTCCCGTCGGCCCCGGGCGCCTCGGCGCAGCCCTCCGGCGAAGCCTCCGCCGACACCTCGGGCGAGCCGTCCGACGGCGAGTCCTCGGGCGCCCCGGCGGACGGCGCTTCCGCCTCCGGCGAGGCGAACGGGTCCGGCACCTCCCAGGAGGACGGCACCGGCACGGGCACGGAGACGGGCACCGAAGCCGGCCACTGAGCCCCGTACGGCACGTACGCACGTACGCCGAAGGGCGGGACCTCTCCACGAGGCCCCGCCCTTCTCCGTGTCCGGCGCCGGCCGCACGCGCCGGCGAGCCGATGGGCCGATGGGCCGGCCTACGGCTCGAACTTGTAGCCCAGCCCGCGGACCGTCACCAGGTACCGCGGCGCGCCCGGGTCGGGCTCGATCTTGGCGCGCAGCCGCTTGACGTGGACGTCGAGGGTCTTGGTGTCACCGACGTAGTCGGCGCCCCAGACCCGGTCGATCAGCTGCATGCGGGTCAGCACGCGGCCGGCGTTGCGCAGCAGCATCTCCAGCAGGTCGAACTCCTTGAGCGGCAGGTCGACCTTGGTGCCGCCGACCGTCACCACGTGCCGGTCCACGTCCATGCGGACGGGCCCGGCCTCCAGGGCGGCCGGTGCGACCTCCTCCGGTTCGCCGCGCCTGCGCAGTACGGCACGGATGCGGGCGACCAGCTCGCGGGAGGAGAAGGGCTTGGTGACGTAGTCGTCGGCCCCTATCTCAAGGCCGACGACCTTGTCGATCTCGCTGTCCTTGGCGGTCACCATGATCACGGGAACGTTCGAGCGGCCGCGCAGCTGGCGGCAGACCTCGGTGCCCGGCAGGCCGGGCAGCATCAGGTCGAGGAGCACGAGGTCGGCGCCGTTGCGCTCGAACTCGTCGAGTCCGTCGGGGCCGGTGGTCGCGATGGCGACCTCGAAGCCCTCCTTGCGGAGCATGTACGACAGGGCGTCGGAGAAGGACTCCTCGTCCTCGACGACGAGCACACGGGTCACGGAAGGACCTCCGGGGCGGGAAACGTTTCGTACGGGGATGTATGGGGGGATGAAGACGACCGCTCGGTCTCGTCGCTGAGCCCGGAGCGGTCGGACCGCTGCTGCGCGCGGTCGCGGGCGAGGCCCGCCTCCGGCAGTCGCAGGGTGAAGGTGGAGCCCTGGCCTTCGGCGCTCCACACCGTGACCTCCCCGCCGTGCGAGGCGACCACGTGCTTGACGATCGCGAGACCCAGGCCGGTGCCTCCGGTGGCCCGGGAGCGGGCCGGGTCGACGCGGTAGAAGCGCTCGAAGACGCGCTCCTTGTCCTTCTCCGAGATGCCGATGCCCTGGTCGGTCACGGCGATCTCGATCAGGTCGCCGCCGGTGGCGGCGACGCGGCGGGCGGCTATGCCGACACGGGTGCGGGCCGGCGAGTAGTTGACGGCGTTCTCGACGAGATTGCCGAGGGCGGCGGCGAGCTGGCCGCGGTTGCCGCGTACGTGCAGATCCGCCGTTCCTCCGGCGGCCATGGTGATCTGCTTGGTGCCGGCCGCGTGCCGGCAGCGGTCGATGGCCTCGGCGACCAGCTCGTCCACCCGGACTGGCTCGGCGTCGTCGAGGGGGTCGTCGTTCTGGACCCGGGAGAGGTCGATGAGCTCCTGCACCAGGTTCGTCAGCCGGGTCGCCTCGATCTGCATTCGCCCGGCGAACCGCTCCACGGCCTCCGGGTCGTCCGCGGCGTCCATGACGGCCTCGGACAGCAGCGACAGCGCGCCCACCGGTGTCTTCAGCTCGTGGCTCACATTGGCGACGAAGTCGCGCCGTACGGCCTCGATGCGACGGGCCTCGGTGAGGTCCTCGACCAGCAGCAGCACCAGCCGCGACCCGAGGGGCGCGACGCGCGCCGAGACGGCCAGTGCCTCCCCGCGCCCGTTGCCCCGCCGCGGCAGGTCCAGCTCGACCTGCCGTATCTCCCCGTCGCGCCGGGTGTCCCTGGCCATCTGCAGCATCGGCTCGACGGCGAGCTTGCCGCCCCGGACCAGGCCGAGGGCGTAAGCCGCCGAGCTGGCCTTGACCACCGCGTCGGCCTCGTCGAGGACGACGGCGGAGGAGCGCAGTACGGACAGGACGGTGTCGACGCCGGGCGGCAGCACGGGGTCGGTGTGGAGCGAGGTGCGGGTGGGGCGCTTCTGCTCACGCTCGCTCCAGCGGAACGCCAGCACGGCGATGACGCCGGTGAGTACTCCGGCGATCGCCGCCAGTGCGGCGACCGCCGCGTTCACGTCCATGTCTCCAGGTTAGGCACGGCGAACCGTCCCGCCCCAGCCATCGGGGTGCGACCTCGAACACTCGTCGCCCAGAGTTCACCTTGGAGCCAGGGACGGTTCATTTGGGGTGCCGGAAACGGACGCGTACAGGACGGAACGTGTAAGCGTGGGGGCACGGCGAGGCCGCGAGGGCGTCTTCGAGCCCCTTAAACGGACGTACGAGAGGGAATCCTGATGCGGGACGCGTACCACGAGGAACTTGATTCGATCGGTGACGGTCTGGTGGAGATGGCCCGGCTGGTCGGGTCGGCCATCGGACGCGCCACGACCGCGATCCTCGACTCCGACCTGAAGCTGGCCGAGGCCGTCATCGAGGCCGACCAGAAGGTCGACGACCTCCAGCACGAGCTGGAGGCGCGGGCGATAACCCTGCTGGCCCGGCAGCAGCCGGTGGCGACGGACCTGCGCATCGTCGTCACCTCGCTGCGGATGTCGGCCGACCTGGAGCGTTCGGGCGACCTGGCCCAGCACGTGGCCAAGCTGGCCCGGCTGCGCTACCCGGAGCGCGCGGTGCCGCACGACCTGCACGCGACCATCCTGGAGATGGGCCAGCTCGCGCAGCGCCTGATGGCGAAGGCCGCCGAGGTGATCATCACCAAGGACGTCGACCTGGCCCTCCAGCTGGAGCAGGACGACGACGCGATGGACCTCCTGCACCGCACCCTCTTCCAGCACCTGATGGACGACCGCTGGAAGCACGGCATCGAGACGGCGGTCGACGTCACCCTCCTGGGCCGCTACTACGAGCGCTACGCCGACCACGCCGTCGCGGTCGCCAAGCGGGTGGTCTACCTGGTCACCGGCGAGCACGCGGACGACCGCCAGTCGGACATCCAGCCGGCGACGCAGGTCGAGGGAGCCTGAACGCACCCGCGCGTCAAGGGCGCACTGGGGTGAACGCGCGCCCCAGTGCGCCGTTGATGCGACGGCAGTTCGGGGCGTGCAATGGACGCGGAGACCCGGAGACCCGGAGACCCGGAGATCCAGGTACCCGGAGATCCAGCGTCCCCGGGCCCCAGGCACCCGCTTCCAGGAGGAACCATGGCCGATTCCCCCAGCACGAAGCCCGACCCCGCACAGGAACGCCCCACCGAGCAGCCCGCCGAGATCCGCAGCCTCCCGCTGGTCGCCGCCTGCGGCTGCGGCTCGGGCTGCGGCTGCGGCTGCCAGTCGGGCAGCCCCTGCCAGTGCGGCTGACGCGGCAGCGGTACGGCGGCGGCCGGCACCCCGGGCGCCGCACGACTGCCGTACGACGGACTTACCACTTGAGTACGGGTACTCAGGCCCCCGGACCCGCTCTCGCCCGACCCTGGAAACAGGAAGCCGGACGAAGACGACGACCACGGGGAGCCCGATCCCGATGACGAAGAGCACGATCACCACCCGGATGCGCACCCTGACCCGCCTGACCGTCGCCAACCGCGCCTCGGCGGCCTATCTGGCCCTGGTGGGCGGCGCGATGGCGGTCGCCGCGGCGGAGCCCCTGTTCGGGGCCGGCCCCGACGCGTCCCTCATCTGGGTCTGGCCGGCCCTGTTCACCTTCCCGGCCTTCGGTTTCGTGGCCTGGCTCGGCGAGGCGGGCTGGGGCGGCGACGCCCCGGCGTGGTTCTTCGTCGGCGGCATCGTCCTCTCGGCGCTCGTCCAGTCGCTGGCCCTGGGCGCGGTGTGGCGGACGCTGCGCGGGCGCCGGGGCAACCGCCGGCACCTGACGACGGCGAGCTGACTCCGGCCCCCGGGGCACCCGGTCTGGACCTGGCCCGGGGCGCACCACGGTGCGAGAGTGACCGCATGACGGCACCAGGAGCCACGGTCGTGGCGGTCGACGAGGTCGAGGGCATCGCGGTGGACGGGCTGCGGTGGCTGACGAGGACGGCACGGGAGACCCCCGAGGGCGGCCTCGCCTGGCCGGCCGCACCGTCGGACGACGCCGTCGAACCGATGCTCTACAACGGCACGGCCGGCAACATCCCCACGCTCCTGGAGGCGTGGCGCCACTTCGGCGACGACGCGTACGCCGACACCGCCCTGCGCGCGGCCCGCGCCCTCGCGGGGCCGGTCGACGACATGGACGACGACTCGCTGTACTTCGGCCGCACCGGCCTGGCCCTGGTCCTGCGCGCCGTCCACACCGCGCTGGACGACAGTGCCTCGGGCGAGGCCGCCGACCGTGCCCTGCGCCTGGTCCGCTCCCGCTTCGACGGCACCCGCTGGGGCGAGCTCTTCGAGCTGATGGGCGGTAACGCGGGCATCGGCCTGGGCGCCCTGCTGGCCGGCGACCCCGACCTGGCCGTCCTGGCCGTGGAGCCGTACCTGCGCACGGCGGAGCGGACGGCCAACGGCGTCCACTGGCCCCACCGCACCGGCGTCACCTCCCGCCTGCACCACGTCTCGCACGGCACCCTCGGCATCGCCCTGGCCCTGGCCCGCGTCGGCGGCGCCACCGGCCGCGGCGACCTGCTCGACCTGGCGCTGTCCGCCACGGCCGACGTCGTGGCCCGCGACACGGCGGGCCCCGAGGGCTTCCTGGCCCCGCACTCCACCCCGCAGTTCCACCCCGAGGTGATCGAGCCCTTCAGCTACGGCTGGTGCCACGGCCCGGCCGGCGACGCCCAGCTCTTCCGCACCCTGCGCGACGTCACGTCCGACCCCGCCTGGACGGCCCTGGCCGACCGCTGCTGGCACACGGTCATTTACTCCGGCCTCCCCCGGCGGCTGCGCCCCGGCTTCTGGGACAACAACGGCCGCTGCTGCGGCACGGCGGGCGTCCTGGCCCTGGCCTGCGACCGGATCGCCGAGCGGCGGGACGCGTACGGCTTCGCCGAGGTCCTGGTCGCCGACCTGGCCGCCCGCGCGACCCGGGACCGCGAGGGCGCCCGCTGGTCGAACTTCGACTTCCGGTCCGCCCCGGGCGACCTCGAACCGCAGCCCGGCTGGGCCATGGGCACCGCGGGCATCGTCCGCGAACTGCTCCGCTACGTACGCCTGGCCCGCGGGGACGCCCCCGGGTACGCCTTCACGTGGCCGGACCAGCCCCCGGTGTCGCCGCCCGCCTGACCGAAGCGAACCGCGGCGATCGGGCTCCGCCGGTGTGCCCCCTGCCACGGTGGACGCCGAAGGGAGGCCCACGTGATCTCGGCACTCAACGACCTGACCGACCTGGTCGAGGACCGCCTCGGCGCGGAACCGGACGTACCCGCGCTGGCCGCGGCACTCGGCACCACGGAGTACCACCTGCGCCGGATGTTCTCGTCGCTGGCGGGCATGCCGCTGTCGGAGTACGTCCGCCGGCGCCGCATGACGGTGGCCGCCGCCGATGTCGTACGGGGCGAGGACGACCTGCTGGGCATCGCCGTCCGGTACGGATACGGCTCCACGGAGGCGTTCGGACGCGCGTTCCGGTCGGTGCACGGCGCCGCCCCGCGCGACGTACGCCGCGACGGAGGCCCCCTTCGGACACAGCCGCAGCTCAGGTTCCGCCTGACCGTCGAAGGGAGCACCCCGATGGACACCCGTTTCACCGACCGCCCCGCGTTCCGCCTGCTCGGCCACGCGACCCGCGTCCCGCTCATCCACGAGGGGGTCAACCCGCACATCCAGGAGCACGTCGCCGCGCTGCCCCCGGAGGCCCACGTCCGCCTGAGGTCCCTGGGCGACACGGACCCGGCGGGCCTGCTCCAGGTCTGCGACGACGTGGCCCAGGACAGCGCGGAGGGCACCGAACTGACCTACCTCCACGGCGTGGCCGTCTCCGCCGGCACCCCGGCCCCCGACGACCTCGACGCCATCGAGGTCCCGGCCGGCACCTGGGCGGTCTTCCGCAGCTCGGGCCCCTTCCCGGACGCCCTCCAGACCACCTGGGCGGCCACCGCATCCGAGTGGTTTCCCTCCAACCCCTGGCGCCTGCGCCCCGGCCCGTCGATCGTCACCGTCCTGGACCGCGCGGAGGACTTCACGACGGCGACGACGGAACTGTGGCTGCCGGTGGAACCGGCCTGAGCCGGCCCCGCCCGTTCTCAGCCGCTCACCGGAGGGCGCTTCCACGCGCTGACGTACCCCTTGAAGGTCGGCAGCCCCGTCCCGCCCTCCCCGGGGACGATGTCGGTGATCTCCGCCTCCGCCACGCTGTCGTTGCTGGTGATGGAGCACAGGATGGTGCCGACCTTGACCTGCCGGCCCAGGCGCAGTTCGGCGGCGGGCAGCGGGTGGGACAGGACGGCCGTCTGCTGCTCCTCCGTGCAGACGGTCCTCCGTTCCCCGACGACGACGAGGATGCTGCCCAGCCAGCCGTCGGAGTTGTACACGAGCTCCGCCGGTCCCGGGAGCGCGGCGCGTTCCATGTACGTGGCCCGGGGAATGTCGAGGTCGAGGTGGTTGGCCTGGTCGTTCCGGGAGGGCGGGGCGAAGGTGAAGGGCTTGTTGGCGAAGAGCAGCCGGTAGCCCTCGGGGGCGTAGGGCACCTGGCGCTGTCCGCCGCTCCCGGCCGGCTGCTGCGACGGCGTACCGGCGCCGGTGCCGGTGCCGGTCGGCCCCCCGGGGTTCGGCTTCCCGGACGCCTGCTTCCCGTCGTTCCTCGTCTGCCACACCACGGCGGCGGTGACGGTCAGGGCCACGGCCGTGAAGGCGGCGACACCGGCGGTCAGCGCCCGTGGGTGCCGCCGTCCGGGCGGCGACGGACGGCGACGGACGAGCACCGTGGGCATGGGGGGCGGCGGCCCGAACCCGGCGGCCGGCGGTACGGCCGGGACCAGTGATGCCGATGATGCCGGTGGTGCCGGTGGTGCCGGTGGTGCCGCTGAAGGGGGGCCAGAGACGGACGCGCTGCCTCCGACGGCGGTGACCGCCTCCTCCATCCCGGCAACGACGGAGGCGACCGGTCCGGGCAGCCACTCGTCGAAATCGGCCAGGGAGCGCCCCGCCGCCTCCTCGCACAGAGCCGCCAGAGAGGCCGCGTCGGGCCGCTCGTCCGGCGCCGCGGCCAGCGCGGCCCGCAGGATGTGCCGCAGGGGCTCCGGATAGTCGTCGAGCACGGGCGGATGGCTGCCCGTACCGGCGATCAGCGCGGCGACGGCCACGTCACCGGCGTCGCCGTAGGGATGACGCCCGGTCGCCGCGACCGCGGCCAGCAGGCCGAGGGAGAACACGTCGCTCGGCGGCCCCGGCCGCGCCCCGCGCGCGTGCTCCGGCGACATGTAGCGCAGCGTCCCCACGAGGCCCCCTGCGGTGGTGAGCCGGGTGGCGGCGACGGAGCGCGCGATGCCGAAGTCGATCAGCCAGGGACCCTCCGTGCCGAGCAGGACGTTGCTGGGCTTGACATCCCGGTGCACGTACCCGGCGGTGTGCACGGCGTGCAGGGCCCGCGCCACACACCCCGTCATCTGGAGGGCGGCCGCCATCGGGAGCGGGCCGTGGGCGTCGAGCACGTCGGACAGGGCCGGGCCCGACTGGTAGGCGGACGCGATCCACGGCTGCTCGGCCTCGGTGTCGAAGTCGAGGACGGGGACCAGGTGGTACCCGGCGACCTTCCGCGCCGCCCTCGCCTCCTGCTCGAACCGGAGCCGGTACTGCGGGTCCTCGGCGTACTCCCGGCGGATGACCTTGAGCGCGACAGGCCGGTTCCCCCGGGTGCGCGACAGGTAGACCGTGCCCATGCCGCCCTCGCCGATGCGGGCGTGCACGGGATAGCCGCTGATCTCCACCGGATCACCGGGTCTGAGCCCCTGGAGTCCCCCCGTACTCCCCGTGCCGCCCGTGCCACCGGTCGACCGCATGCCGTCCCCCTGAGCGCCGTGACCACGAAGTGGGCCACAACGTAGCAAGCGCCCGGTCCGGCCACATGAGTACGGGAACTCATTCCGCCGGGAACCGGACGCCAGGGACGGCGCGGGGCCCGGTCAGAGCGGGTTGAGCCGGGCCCTGAGCAGGCAGAACTCGTTGCCCTCGGGGTCGGCGAGCACGTGCCACTGCTCCTCGCCGGTCTGCCCGATGTCAGCGGGCCGCGCCCCGAGCGCAAGCAGGCGCTCCAACTCGGCGTCCTGGTCCCGGTCGGTGGCGTTGACGTCGATGTGCAGCCGGGACTTCCCGGGCTCCGGCTCGTCCCGGCGGCTGAGGATGATCGTCGGCTGCGGCCCGCCGAACCCTTCCCGCGGCCCGATCTCGAAGTACTCGTTGTCCTCACGGTCGAGCACGACGAAGTCGAGCACCTCGCACCAGAACCGCGCCAGCGCCTCGGGGTCGCGGCAACCGAGCACGAGTTCACTGATCCGGCATGCCATGAACGCAACCTGCTCTCACGTGGGAAACACCGGCACGAACGCGCTGGCGACCGTACCCGGCGAGCGGGTCGCGTGCGAAGGATTTTCGCCGCGACACGGACACGCCCCGCTCGTGCCCATCGGCGCAACTCGGTGATCGCCGTCTCATCGGGTCCGCAGGCGGCGAACTACGTGTCGTCGCTCCGGTCAGCACCCGGCAAGCTCGGAGAGCGAGGAAGGCGGCGCCGGCTGCTAGCTTCCGGAGCCATGACGGACAGCGTGTACGTGGGCAACGCGGGCAAGGACGCGGCACTGGACCGGGGGTGGCTGCTGGGGCACTTCAAGGACGCCTCCGACCCCCGGCACAGCGAGGACGTGGAGATCAAGTGGGGCGTCCACCCGAAGGGCGACGAGCGCGCCCACTGGGTCACCGGCGAGGAGCGCACCGCCCTGCAGGTTCTCGTCAGCGGCCGCTTCCGCGTCGAACTCCCCGGCCGCAGCGTCGTACTGGCCCAGCAGGGCGACTACGTCGTGTGGGGCAGGGGCGTCGACCACTCCTGGTACGCGGAGGAGGAGTCCGTGGTGCTGACGGTGCGGTGGCCGTCCGTGCCCGGGTACGCGGTCACCGCCGACGAGGGCACCTCCGGGACGTCGCCCGCCGGAGACTGAGGCCGTCCCCGCGCCTCTCTCCGGCCGGTCACCCCCTCCACTTGCCACACCGGAAAACCGAGACTTTCCACGCCGGAAATAGACTGCTACTGTTTCCATCATGGAAACAAACGAGGCACCCCTCACGCCGGAGCAGGCCCGCGCCGCCCTGGCCGACACCGACCGCGTCCGGGCATCGGCGGCGGCACTGACGGCCACACCATGGCCGACCTGGTTCTTCATCACGCTGACGCTCTACACCGCCGTGCTTCCGATCATCCTCGCGGGCATCATCACCGACCGGGACTGGCTGCTGCCGCGCCCCGCCTGGATGGCCACCATGCTGGCGATCACCGCGCTCTACGCGGCGCTCCTCGCCGTCGCGACGAAGTCGTGGCGCGACAAGACCGGTGTGGCCCTCCGGCTGGACGTACTGCCGAAGCGCGCGACCGTGCCGCTCGTGGTGGGCCTTCCACTCCTCCTGGTCGGGGGCCCGTTCGCCTTCAGCGCCACGGACCAACCGGCGTGGCTGATCGCGTCCTCCCTGCTCGGCGCGGCCGCCTCCGCCGGCTTCCACCTCACCTTCGTCCGCCTGCACCGGAGGACCGCGTGAACGCCGAGGGCGGCGACCCGCTGGAAGGCTTCGACACGACCATCCACGCCCCGCACCGCCTGCGCATCTGCGCCCTCCTCGAGATCGCGGGAGAGGCGGAGTTCGCCCTGATTCAAAAGCAACTCGGCCTATCGGCCTCGGCATTGAGCAAGCACGTCACCGTACTGATGGACGCCGGCTACGTCGAGCAGCGCAAGGCCGTCCGCGAAACCCGCCAACGAGTCTGGCTCCGCCTGACCCGGCAGGGCCGGACGGCGTACCAGGGACACCTGACGGCCCTCCGCGCGATCACGCAACCACCGGACCAGGCTCCCTGACCGGCGTGATCGCGACGCCAGAAGGACCCGGAATACGACGGCCCCCTGCCGCACATCCGGCTGTCGGCGCCGCGTGACACTGTGCCGCCATGACGACAACGACAGAGCTGACCCTCTTCGCCGATTACTTCCAGATACACGTGTGCGACGCGGATGGGCACGGCGATCTGAGCGAGTCGTGGACACAGCAGGCTGTTGCCGATCACCTGGCGGTGGCGCAGGACGCGCTGGGCATCGGCACGACGGTCAACGTCAACGTGTTCGTCACCGTCGCCCTCCTGTCCCAGGAGCCGAGCGACGACAGTCCGGCATTCGATCACGTGGTTGAGGCCGGGCTCGATGTGCCGTCGGGGCGCCTGATGGTCCTGGGCTGCACGGACTACGGCCCCGATGCGGCCACATTCGACGTGGCGTCAGGCTGGAACCGCGTCCGTGTGTCCCAGAGCAACCTGGCCCAGGCCGTCCAGGCCGACGTCGACTCGGACCAGAGCCCCGAGACCACGGAGAAGGTCCGCATCCAGGTGTGGGCCGCCCCGGAGTCCCCGGCAGCGGTCATCAAGCGATGGTCTCGCTGACCGGGCGCGTGCGACGCCGGTAGTTGTGCACGGTGACGACAGCCAACAGTGGCCCCCACACCACGATCGGCACGTAACAGAACGTCATCACCCACTCCCCCCACCGCGTGATCGCCATGTCGGCGTGCAGCGTCGTCCACACGAAGAGCACCCCGTAGACCGTGCAGGCGAGGACGCCCAACGCCGCGGGGATCGTGGCGGCGAGTACGGGGACCCGCCGTCCGCGGAGGCCCGGGACCCACCGCGGCCACACCTGTACTCGGAGTCGGCGAGCCCCAGCGGAACACCGATCACCACAGCGAAACGCCACGGCGCCGGCAGCAGGGACGTCCACAGGGCCGCCTCCGCTGCGCGCCGTGCCCACAGAGGGACGGGTGCGGTCATCAAGGGACGTGCAGGGGTGGACGGCAGCACGCTGGTGACCACGAGGACGACTCCGTTTTCGGGGACCGATTGCGACCTCTTGGAGACTGGCACCCACTCTGGCCCTGCCACATTGGACCCCAGGACGGCCGTGCGTGCTCCCGTCGGCGCATGCGCCCGCGGAAGGGTCCGCAACGAAGCCAGAGATACTCATTCTCCGGTCGGAGCGGCATGACGATCTCCGACCCGACGTCCCCCGGTGCACCCGCCACCGGACGCAGCGCCGTGAACGGCCCCCACCCACCCGCCCGTTGTCAGTGCCGGCCTTTAGGCTTTCGAGCGCGCGGTCGGCTTCCGGGGGTTCCAGCTCTGTGAGGAATGGTTGCATCCCCGGCCTGTCTGGGGGCGGCCCGGAGAATCGTCCGGGACCCAACCGACGGTCGGGCTTCGTCGATGGCCAGCGGATGACCTGCCAGAGCCGACCGCGCGCCTCTTTGTCCGGGAGCTCGTCTGGCAGCACTTTATAGGAGTACAGTTTATAAAAACGTACCCCTACTAGATGGGACGGTCGCGTGGAAAAGCCCCTCGACATGTTCGACCGCGACCACGAGTGGGCGGCTCTTACCCGATTCGTAACCGACGCTCACCCGGGCGCGACCCTGGGGGTCGTCTCCGGAAGGAGGCGCCAAGGCAAGACATTCCTGCTCGAGGCGGTCTGCGAAGCGGCAGGCGGTTTCTACTTCGGCGCGACAGAGGCTACCGACGCCGAGTCCCTGCGCCGACTGAGCACCGCCCTCACCGCACACGACCGTCCCGCCAGCCCGTACCACTTCGCCGACTGGCACGAGGCGGTGGACGCCCTGCTCGCTCTGGGCAGAGAACGACCAGTGCCGGTCGTGATCGACGAATTCCCCTACCTGGCCAAGGCCAACCCGGAACTGCCGTCGATCATTCAGAACGCGCTCCGGCCACTGCGGGAACAGCGCGTCGGCTCCCGCGCCCGATTGCTGCTCTGCGGCTCGGCACTGTCGTTCATGGGCCGCCTGCTGTCCGGAAGCGCTCCACTGCGCGGCCGGGCAGGCCTGGAACTCGTGGTTCGTTCCCTCGACCACCGGCAGGCGGCGCGGTTCTGGGGGATCGACGATCCACGACTGGCCCTGCAGGTGCACGCTGTCGTGGGCGGCACCCCCGCATATCGCCGGGAATTCGCGCGCGGCGACAGCCCGTCCGGGCCGGACGACTTCGACGACTGGGTCATCCGCACCGTACTGAACCCGGAGACCCCACTCTTCCGTGAGGCCCGTTACCTGCTCGCCGAGGAACCCGACCTGCGCGACACCGCGCTCTACCTCTCGGTGCTCGGTGCGGTGGCAGAGGGCAACACCACGCGCGGCGGCATGGCCGGCTACCTGGAACGCAAGGCCACCGACATCGCCCACCCGATCAATGTCCTGGAGGACTCCGGCCTGCTCCGGCGCGAAGCCGACGCCTTCCGCACCAACCGCTCCACGTATCGCATCTCCGAGCCCCTGATCGCCTTCTACCACGCGGTGATGCGACCGGTCTGGCCGCAGCTGGAGCGCCCCGGAAGCGCCGCCCGGGTCTGGCAGGCCAGCCGCCGCCGCTTCGTGGCCAACGTCCTCGGTCCCCACTTCGAACAGGTCTGCCGTGAGTGGACACTGCACCACGCCGACCCCGACCGTCTCGGCGGCCTTCCCGCCCACGTCGGCCAGGGCGTCGTGAGCGATCCGTCGGCGCGCACGTCCCACGAGGTCGACGTCGCCGTCGTCGGAGTCGCCGACGGGGCCAAGGCCCCACTCCTGGCGATCGGCGAGGTCAAGTGGAACGACACGATGGGCATCGCCCACATCGACCGGCTGCGTCACATCCGGGCCATCATCGCCCGAACCTCTCGCTACGACACCAGCCACACCCAGCTCCTCTGCTTCAGCGGCGCCGGCTTCAACGCCAAGGCCCGTCACGCCGCCGCCACCTCACCGGACGTACGTCTGATCGACCTGCACACGCTGTATGCCATGACAGGGCCCTGAGGCTCCCGGCCGAAGAGTCGAACCGAGCCTGTCAGCACCGACCGCGCACCCGTCAACGACGCGAGCGACCGAGATCCCCACCACGACCCAGGGTGCGGCCGAGAAGCGGCAGCAGGCGGTCCCAGTGGAGCCGCAGCGCGGCGGCGTCGAAGGAGTCGGTGTCGGACATGGTGAAGCCGTGGACGGTGCCGGGGTAGATCTCCGATGTGTAGCCGACACCCGCCGTGTCCAAGGCCTGGCCGAGCTCGCCGAGGCCCTCGGGCGTCAAGTCGCTCTCGGCGTGGCCGAAGTGGACCTCGGCGGTGAGCTTGGCGAGGCTGTCGGGTCCGTCGGCTCCCACGGGAGCGTGGAATGCGGCGAGGGCGGCCACCTGGCCCGGGTGGGCCACTGCGGTGCGCGTCGCCAGGAGGCCGCCGATGCAATAGCCGGTCACCGCGACCGGTCCAGGACCGACCTCGGGCTGAGCGGTGAGGAAGGTGAGGTAGGCGTCGGCGTCACGCAGCACCCGCTCCGCGGTGTGCGCCTCGATCAAGGGCATCAGCTGGGCGAACACCGCACCCCGGGCCTCTTCTCCGATGTACTCGGGAAGCTCGATGACCGGCGCCGGGCCGTGCCGGTAGAAGAAGTTGGGCACGAGCACGTAGTACCCGTGCCCGGCCAGTTCGCGGGCCATCTCCCGCAGCGCGGGCCGGATCCCGAAGCCGTCCGCGTACATCAGCACCCCCGGGTGCCGCTCCCCACCGCCGGGGAAGGCGGCGAACGCGTCGGCCTGTCCGTCCGCGGTAGGGATCTGCAGCGACTTGGACCTGGTGGGCATGAACTCTCCTGTCGTGGTTGATGTGTCGAGCTTGTGATCAACACGAAGGAGGCGGAGACCTCGCGGCAGCGCGGGTTCTTCGGTCGGGCAGCGGGCCCGCATCGGCCCGTACGGCACTCAGAAGAGCACCGGGTCACCAATCCGTGTGTGGCGCGAGGCCGTCCCGGTAGTCATGACTCCACACCGTAGCCCACGGCTTCCTCACTCCGAGGGATAGATGTCCCCGGCCCGCATCATGCTTTCCTGTTCACTCTGGCTCTGCAGCCTTTGGGCCTTCTCCTTGAGCCTCTTCCGCTCGTCCGGGTCGTCGGCGCGTTCCGCGGCGGCGTTCAGTTCCTGGGCCTTGTCGCGCATCTGCTGGAGTCGGGCGCGAGCTTCTCCGCCTGCACTCATGTGATCCGTCCTCGCATCGTGAGCGGCAGTTGCGCATACCAGCGAATCACACGCAGATACGCTCCGCATCTGGAGCATTACCCGTGCTGCTGTCGTCCGGCAACGACGTACGTTCTAGTGTGGTCGCGGACCAAGGGGGCGACGCATGACCAACGTCGTGGATCTGATCTGCTATCCCGTCAAGGGATGTGCGGGCACGTCGATGAGCGACGCGCTCCTGACGCCGGCGGGCCTCGCCCACGACCGCAGCTTCATGGTCATCAGTGAGGACGGAACCTTCCGCACACAACGCCGGCATCCCCGCCTCGCCCTGATCCTGCCTGCCGTCAGCACCGACGGCACTCGCCTCACGCTTGCCGCGGCCGACGGTGGGGACGGCACGGGCCGCTTCGGCACGCTGTGCCTCGACGTGACGACCTCCGCACCGCGCCGCGACGTCGATCTGTTCGGCACCGCTTACCAGGGGATCGACCAGGGTGACGAAGCCTCCGCCTGGCTGTCGGAGTTCCTCGGCACCCCCAGCCGCCTGGTCCGCGTACCGCCGGAGCACAACCGGATCACCGAAGGCCTGACCTCCGGCCCGTCCGGCTACGCCGACAGCAGCGCGGTGCACCTCCTGTCCCGCGCCTCCCTCGCCCTCCTCAACCAGCGGCTGGCCGAACGCGGCGCCCCGGCCCTGCCGATGAGCCGCTTCCGCCCGAACATCGTCGTCGACAGCGACTGGGCCGCCCTGCCGCACGCCGAGGACCGCGCACGCCGCATCTCCGTCGGCGGTGCCGAGTTGGGCTATGCCAAGCTCGCGGTGCGCTGTGCCGTCACTCTGGTCGACCAGGAGGCCGGAGCAAGGCGGGGCCCGGAGCCACTGCGCACCCTCGCGACCTACCGGCGCGCGGCAAGCGGCGGCGTGGTGTTCGGCGCCAAGTTCTCCGTGATCACGCCGGGAAAGCTGTCGGTCGGCGACGAGGCGGTCGTCCAGGAGTGGGGCAACGCCGAACCGCAGAAACTCCCGCCGACGTGACCTCCGAGGCGGTTCGCCGGTCAAACCCTGGTGCCCGGTGCACCGCCCAACGGCTTCCATCACGGTCATGACCGATGGCACCACAGTCGACGTCGCCGACGAGCAAATCGTCAGCACCCAAATCATCCTGGGTATCAAGATCCTCCGTGACCACCTGAACTGCGGCCGCGTCGAGTACGGGACCGGCTTCTACTCGTGAGGCCGAGCCTGCCGCCAACACCGCCTGATTTCTCGAAAGCCGCGACGACGCCCCGTACGGCGGGAGTTCCTGGAGTCGTTTCCCCTCGCCTGTGGCCTCGTCCAGGAACAGAGGGGCTGTGAGCCAACGGCAGATGAGAGAACGCCGCTTCAGGAGTCCGGTCTGACCGCCTGCCCACCCGTGCTGCGCGGGGCGGCCGTGGCCGTGTGAGACCGCGCCCCGCCGCGCCGCCGCTGTCCGCTGTCGTTGATGTCGGCCAGGGATGTCACCTCACACCCGGCTGGGGTTACTTGCGCCGCTTGCGTGCCTTCGCCTTGCGTTCGGCTTCCTTGCGCTTCTCGACGGCGTACGACGACCACTCGCCACGGTGCAGGTTGCATCGCGACGCACCGGCCATCGCCAACCGCCGGCACCGAGTGCCCTTCTCCGTAAGCGCTCCACACCTGGACTGCGTACGAGCCATGTCTGCCACCCCCGGTCTCGACCGTCGTCCGGACCCATGCAGGATTGCCGGGCACATGTCCTCTGTGGAAGGCGCACTGCTCCACGCAGTGGTGCACGGTGGCCCAAGGGGGTTGCCAGGGGGCGCACGCATGCCAACTGCGGTGATGGTCCCCGGGCTCTCGGACCGGACTGCTGGTCTGAGAGCTTCGTCAGTACGACGATGCCGGCATGCGCCGCACGGATGAAGAGCAAGAGCAGCACAGGCTGATCCGCCGCTATGTCACGCCCGGCCGTCGGTATCTCAAGCTCGGCGGCGCCCTCCTCGGGATGAGTGAGCGCGACCGGGACACGTTCCTGCGGAAGCTGGGCAGGGCTGCGGGCGAGATCAGTCCTCGTGAACTGGGTGCGCTGCTCGACCGAGGATGGCGCGAGTGCACGGCGGCGGCCTGGCTCATCGCCGTTGGCGGCAGAACCGAGTTCCGGGAACGCCTCGGCGGACTCCTGCTCGCCAGCCAAGGGCCCTTCGTGGGCCAGGCGTACTGCGTCTCCCTGGCCTCCTTCGGCACCTCTGCCGACGCCGACATCCTGAAGGCCTACCTCGACCGCTATCTGCCTCGTCCCGACCTTCACTACGACCAGACAGCCGCCCTCGGTGCGCTCTTGCGGCTCGACGCCAAGCTCGGTGCTGACCACGCGGCCCGGTTCCTCACCCCTGGCGGGCTCTGGCAGCAGTGGGTCGACGGGCCGCCCAGCAAGGACCGCGAGGCTCCTGACGCCTACCGGGCATTCATCGGGCGGCTCTGCGCCTGCGTGGACGTAGCGGCGAAGCACTGCCCCGACAGGCTGACATGAGGCCCCTGCCGAGCAGGCCCACCGCCATCGCTCAGCGCGCGGCGCCCTCGACTCGGGAAGCCACGGCTCGCATCACCGCTGTTCCCCACTCAGGCGCCCGAGTTCTCAGCGACACAGACGTACGTGGGGGGCCGCGCGCCGTCCTCGTTCGGGAAGTCCAGGACGCCCGGGTAGGTGATCCTGGTGCCCGAGTAGGACCCCTCACAGGATTGGGGGCTGTCCGAGAAGACCGAAGTGCCGTCCGCCTGGATCGCCTGTCCATCCGAGCCGACCAGATAGGCGCCACACCGGTATCCGGCCGCGTTCATCAGAAGGGTGGCGTCCCTTCCCGCGCCGTCGCTGCTGCCCGTCCAGGCGAGACAGTAGGTGGACCCGGGGTCGCCACCGGTGGCGGGCTGCGAGATGACGTGAATGGCCTGGAGAGGCGCGGGACCACCGCACAGTCCCTCGATGTCTTCGACGTACCAGGGTGCCCCGGCTGCACAGACATCGGCCTTCGGCTCGCAGCCGGCCGGACCGGCAGGGGTCTTGTAGGTCACCGGGACGCACGACGGCGTCGCAGCCGCTGAGCGGGACGGTGCCGCACTCGACGGCGAAGCCTGCGCCGCCGGTACCGGGGAGGTGTCGCCGGGTCCGCGGCCGGTCTCTGGGGTGCTGCGTGTTGCGCCCGGGAGCGCCTTCCCGTCCCTGGTGCCCGAGCCCGTCTGCTGATGCAGCACCAGGGCCAGGCACACCCCGGCAAGGGCTGCGACGGCTCCCCCGGCGATCGTCGCCTTCCAAGGGAACCTCGCCGGTCGAGGGGGTGCGGCGTCGCGGACGACTGGGATGTTCTCCAGCGTGTCCCCATTGTGGAAGGCAAGCACTTCGTCCGGGCGCGGTGGCCTCTCAGGCGGCGGTGGTGTGCTCACGGTCCCCCCTGCTTGCTACGCGTGACGGCCACCGTAAGCCATCCGTGCGTCACGCGGGG
Source organism: Streptomyces sp. NPDC093065 (assembly GCF_044754585.1). Taxonomy (NCBI): domain Bacteria; kingdom Bacillati; phylum Actinomycetota; class Actinomycetes; order Kitasatosporales; family Streptomycetaceae; genus Streptomyces; species Streptomyces sp. NPDC093065. The sequence continues at coordinate 49,387 of NZ_JBIVPJ010000022.1, forward strand.
CCGTGTGCGGCGGTGTCGGCGCCGGGTGTACATCGTGGTGGTGGCCTGGGACTCTGGGGCGGGTATGAGGAGTTGATGACGATGCCGGAACACCCTCGATCGCCGTACAGGGGGGACACGAAGCGGGCGGCGCGGATCGCCGAAGAGCAGAAGTACGGCGCCCACCACGCCTCGTACCGCGTGAACCGCGCCCACGACCAGGACATGGCCGTCGGCGTGATGATGCTGCCGGTCGTCGCAGCCGTGTTCCTCACGATGGCGTGGACGGCGACCCCGTGGCACGGCACCTACTCCGACCACTGGGACAGGCTCACCGTCACGGGCGTGCTCGTCTCCGGCGTCTCCGGGCTGGTGTGCCTCGTGCTGACCGTCTGGCTGGCGGTGCCGCTGATCATCGGCCGGTTCCGGGCCAGGGGCGCGTGGGTGCACGTCTACGAGCACGGCGCCATCGCGGAACGCGAGCAGGGCAGCCTCTACGCGTGGCCGCACAAGAACGCGACCGCGCGGTTCGTCTCCTGGGACGAGCCCTGGGACTCGGGTACGCGACGGCGCCCGCAGCTCTGGGTCACGTTCCTCGTGGACGGGGAGACGATCTGCTTCGACGGCCGCACCGGCGAGGATCGTGCGGCCCTGTCCGAACTCACCGTGGCACTCCGCACCGGCGAGGTACCCGAGGAGATAGGGGTCCTGCGGGCCATGGACGCGCCGGTGCCGTTCTAGGCACTGTCCCGGACCCGGGTCCGCGGCGTCTGCGCCCCGAACCGTGAGATCCGCGGACGGTCTGGCAGCATGCTCGGACCTGGTCGCTTCGGGGAGGGAATCCATGGACCCGGCGGATGACGCCATCAATCTGATCCACCTGGCCGACGGGCCCGACACCGGCGGCGGACACAGTGTCTCCGTCCGCATCCTGGGCCGTTGGCAACCCGGAATCCTGACCGGCCACGACTTCCTCGACTGCGAGATCGCCGTCAAGGCGGAATCCGTCAACGGCACCTTCTCGGTGACCCTTCTCCCCGAGGACCTGGAGGACTGGGAGGACACCTTGGCCACCCTGGAGTCCGGCCGGTTTGCCGCGTGGCTCACGTCCGGGCGGACTCCTTCGATGAAGTTCCAGCCCGACGAGAGCGGCGGGCTCCGGGTGTCCGTGCACGACGGTCCGGCGTCAGGAGTCACCGTCACCCTCCCGTTGTTCGCGCCGCCCTCGACGTGGGTCGTCGAACAGCGCGACCTGCTCACCCGAGCCCGCGCGGCCTACCCCCGCGAGGTCGTCGAGACATCCCCCGGCGCCTACGAGTGGCGGCGCGCTCGCACCCCCTGACGGCCCGACCAGGCACCGGACGGCCCGAGAGCGCCCGGCTCCACCAAAAGGCCCCCGCCCTGCCAGGAAACGGCAGGGCGGGGGCTCGCTGGTGTCGGGCTACTTCTTCTTGCCCTGGGTTTCGACCGCCCTCAGTTTGGCCCTGATCAGTGAGGGCTGCACCGCAACTGACCTGCGGCCAGACGGTTGTTAGTGGTCGTCGTCTGTCGTTGCTGGTTGACCTCGGAGGTTCCAGACAGGTTCCGGCTTCCTGGCTGCTCAGGTATCTGCTTGAGCAGCCCGGTACGCCTCGTATTGAGACCAGGCACGTTCGAGCGTCTCGATGGCCGCGTCGATGGCGCCGCGCTCTTCGAGGTAGTCAAGCTGGCCCTGCCTTCCCTTGTGTGAGGGCCAGTCGGGGTCATTGGAGACGTCGCGCGCCAGATCTCCAATGGCAGTGCGGTGATCGGCGTGGGTCTTCAACCATGCAGTGAAGGTCTTGGGCTTGGGCATAGCAGCATCCTTCCGCCGCCGTGTCTGGGCTAACCCGCCCGCTTGTCGCTTGTCGCTTGTCTTGTCGCTTGTCGGCTCGCAGGTCAGAGCGTCAGGCGTGCCCAGTATGTTGCTCTGAGGGCCTGCCGATCGCACGACAAGCGACAAGCGACAAGCGGGCGTGGCTTTGTTCACGAAAACGGACAGCAGATGTTCACGACTTCGGGAGGCACTCGGGTAGACCAGGCATCGAACAAACCCTGACCGCGAGAGCCGAGGGTTTGGCGTTTGCTGTTCGCCTGAAGGCGAAGGACCCGCCGACCGCGTACCGATCAGGCGGGCCCTTCTGCACGAGGAGGTTCAGGTCTCCTCGGTACGGGCCTCAATGATGAGCTTGCCTGCCTCGCCGGCACCGCGGTGGGGCGTGCAGTGGAAGTGGTACTCACCTGCTGGTGCGTCCGCAGGGATCCGTGTGGTGTGCGTCTGGCCCGGGTTCACCAGCAGCGGAGTGCGGCTGAGCATGGAAGCCAGTGCCTTGTCCTGGCCGGGCACATGCGTGGGGTCGAAGACGACGTTGTGCGGGCCCAGCTTGTTGATGACCCACTCGATGGTGTCTCCGGGAGCAGCCGTGATGGTCTTCGGATCGAACGCCAGGAGACCCCTGTCGGTACCGATCTTGACAGTATGCATCCGAGTACCGGCTTCACTGGTCATGCTGGCTCCTTCTGTCCACGATGAGCAGCGTCGCGTGCTCGGGAGGAGCATGCCCTGAAGGAGAAGCCCTCATGATCACCAAGGCGGGTGACAGGAATACGAGGCGTTCGAATAGCTACGCCTTCTTTTGCCTCCCGAAGTCGTGAACATCTGCTGTCCGTTTTCGTGAACAAAGCCACGGGCGTCACGCATCCCCAAGGGTGGCGCCGGAAGCCGTGAGCGACCCGTGGAGCGGATGGCCCCCTGTTCCGGCGGTTCAACACCCCCGACGGGCGCTGAGCCGCTAGAGGCCCCGTAGCGACGCTCCGTGAGGGAAGTTTCCGTCTTCGCGCGCGCACGCGTAGGAGCCTGCGTCGGAAACCGGGAAACCCGGAAACCGCTACTCAACGTGACCGGTGAGCCGGGCGCTTGGGAGAGAAGGGCAAGAAGGAGCGGCCTACGGCCGCGAGTCTCTCGGCTCGCTCCGCTCGCGCGCCGGCCGTCGTGGGAAGTGGGCCTGGTACGCGGCTGCGGCACCTACGACCCGAGGACGGCAATTCAGGGCGGGCGGCATCCACCCCCGCCCCTGGATTGCCGTCCTGAGGGTCTCCCCAGGACAGGGCAGCCCCGCCCCCTGCTGAAGAGCCTCCTTCTCTCCTAGAGAGTTGAGGAAAATAGCGTCCGCAGCGTCCGCCGGGCCTTTCTCGCACCATCTGACCTGCGCTGTTGCTGCGGACGCTAAGCAGTTTGCATAGCGTCCACCAGCGTCCGCAGCGTCCGGCCGCGTTCCGCCACTAAGAGCGCCCTTCCGCAGGTCAGAGCGCCTCTTAGTAGACGGCGGGTTGCGGACGCTGCGGACGCCATCTCTCGGACCGGAGGGCGAGCACAGACAAGAAGAGCACCGGGCGCCCTGCTGCTCTTCTTGTTTGGGCGTGCGCCTGGCACGGCGGCGGATGCGTCAGGGCGCGAGCGTAGCGAGCTGCCAGAGAATGCGCGGCCTACGGCCGCTCGTCATTGGTCGCTCGAACGGTGAGTGAGCGTGCGATCGTCGAAGCCGTGCTGAACGCGGCGGGCAGAGCGCTGGGCGATCCAGCCGGATACCTCGTCGGGATCAGACGTAGTGCGCAGGTGCTCGAAGCCCTGCTGCACGTAGTACTTGTGCAGTTGGGTGTTTGTCGTCCAGGCATCCAGACGCAGCCAACGCGCGCCCTGACGCGCTGCGCGGTCGCCTGCCCAGTCAAGGATTCGGCCCCCTAGATCCTGCCCGGCGTAGCGGCGATCGACGGTGAGTTTGTGCACGTACAGCGCAGGTTCTGCACGTTCCTCAGGGGTCCACAGATCCCAGAGTTCGGGGTCCGTTTTGTGGTCAAGCGTCACCGTGGCTGCTGGCTCAGCTCCCTCAGCCGCTCTGATGAGGAAAACCTCCCCTGCCTGCACACTTGCCGCTATGTGGTCTGCCGGGAAGGGTGTTGACCACTGATCGGTACCGAGGGCGGCCAGCCACTTGGCGGCATCCGAACGAAACCGGAGCAGGTAAGGAAGATCGGCGAGTCTGGCCGGTTCGATGATCACTCGCTGTCCTTCGGCGGCTTGGTTCGTTCGTACACCACGACGTGACGGTCACCAGGAAGGATGCAGGTAGTTACCTGGACCGGACGTCCGTCACGGTCGTGCCCGGTCGTGATCAGTTCAGCGATCGGCGTGCCTGCGGAGAGCCTGAGCCGTTCCACCTCGGCTGGCTTGGGCATCCGCACGTAAAGCTCGTCCAGCGCCTGCACCAGCTCAGCGCCAAGCTCGGCCAGCACCTGATTAGTTCCGCGCTCGACACTGCCCTCGGTCATCCACTCTGAGCCTTCAACTAGCTTCAGGGGGACGTACGAGTCATCGGTGGCGAACGGCTCATCGTTGTCGACGTAGCTGGTACGTCGGCGCACTGCGGCCAACTCCCCTTCATCGAGCTGGAGGCGCCGGCGGATTGCTTCGTCAGGAACCACGGTGGTGACCTCGATGGTCTGACCGCCGTCTCTGCCCTCCGAGGCCAAGAGGTTCTTGAAGATGTCGACCGTCGGAGGCTTGCGACGGAACTCGCTCTGCGGCCGGTAGACGAGCGGCTGCCACGTACGGACGAACACGCCGGCGCCCTGACGCCCCTCGACTACTCCGTCAGCTTTGAGCTGGGAGATCACTCGGGCGATTGCCTGCCCGCTGATGTCGTAGTGCTCGGACAGCATGCGTGTGCTCGGCAACTTGCTGCCCGGAGGGAACTCACCCGCGTCGATACGAAGCCGCAGGTCTGAGGCGATCTCGTGGACCCTCGGTGCGGTGTCAGAGCGGCGCTGATTTGGCATGACCTCAGCTTAGCCGAACTTCTCATGAGAAGAACCGGCGACTTCTCATGAGAAGTGGTTGACGGGCGCCGACGCGGGTGCCTATGGTCAGTGCATCACTTCTCATGAGAAGTGAGTGCGAGACTCCTATGCCCCTGCTCAGGGGCACCGCCATGCCCAAAAGGGCGTGGAAAAACAGCAGGGAGCGGCGCCCTCTACCGCCAAGCAGACGCGCCGCCCCCTGACCCTCGAAGGGGCTCATCCATCATGCCTGGAACCATCACGGAACGGACGGCCGGTCGACGCAAAACGCGTGTGGGCGAGATCGTGCCGTTAACGGCAGAGCAGTCGGAGCGGCTCGGTTCGCTGTACGAGGAGTACGGGGCCCGGCTGGTGCGTTACGCGTACTCGCAGCTCAGGAAGTGGGACCACCTCGGCTCGGACGTGTGGACGCTCGCTGAGGACATCACCCAGGGGACGTGGGTGCAGGTGGCTCGCGAGGGCGCCCGTGGCCTGCTGGGAGAAGCGCAGGTGGAGAACATGGGCGGCCTGCTGTTCTACCGGGTCCGGCAGGAGATCAGCCGCCACTTCCGGCTCTACTCCACCGGCGAGACGGCCGTGGACTTCGAAGACCCGGTGACGTGCAACTGGCTGTGCCCGATGATGCCGAGCGGCTGCGCGCTGGTCGAACTGCCCGCCTACCTGGCCACCATGGTCACGGAACTGCCGGAGCAGGAGCGCGAGGCCCTGCTGCTGATGCTGGACGGTCTGGACCCGCGCACCATGGCCGAGCACCTCGGCTGTGGCGACACGGCGGCCCTGCTGCGGGCGCGGGCAGCCGTTCTGCGCCTCCAGATCGACAACCCGGAGCTCTCGCGGGAGCCGGTCGCTGTGGAGTCGCTGGCCGCGTGGGAGCGCCGGGCGCTCGCGGAGCTGAGCCCGGCACGGCGTGAGGCACTGCTGCGGCTGGAATCTTCGGAGCGCCAAGCGCTGCTGCTCAAGCAGCAGGGGCTGAGCAAGCGGGAGATCAGCGAGCGACTCGGCCTGTCCCACGACACGGTGGCCGTGATCACCCGCTGCGTGTCAACGCCCCGGACCGCAGGCAAGCCCAGGGCCACCGGTCGACGGGCGAACTCGAAGTTCACTCAGGTCGCCGACGAGCTGCGGGAGGACATTAAGGCCATGCGGCCCGGTGATCGCCTGCCGCGCCGAAAGGACCTGATGGAGCGCTTCGGGGTCGGTAGCCGCACGATCGACAACGCGTGGGCCATGCTGCGCGGTGAGGGCCTGATCGAGGCGAACGGCCTGTACGGCTACACCGTGGCCCGCTCCCAGGACGACATGGAGCAGGCGGCATGAGGCGCGGACGCCCGCTCAACTCCTCGCGGCGGCGCATGCGTAAAGAACAGCTCGCGCGTCGGCACGGGCAGCGCTGTGCCTACTGCCGCCGCCCGTTCGCAGACTTGAGTGAGGCCACCCTCGATCACGTCGCGCCGCACTCGCTGTGGCAGTCCTGGTCGGTCACCTCGCTGATGCTGGCCTGCGTCGACTGCAACAAGGCCAAGGCCGACCGGCTGCCGCTCTCGCTCGCGCTGGTGCTGCTGCGGTGGGTCGACCCGACCCGACCGGTCGTCCGCCCGGTCGATCTGCCGCTGCTGGCACGACTCGCGCACGCGCAGGAGACGGCGTTCACCAGCGTGACGGCACGCGTCGCATCCGGCGTCACGCCCCGACGGAGGGCCGTAGGAGCGGCCGAGTCGACCGGCGCACGGTCGACCCCCCATCTGCACGAATCGAGCCCGCACCGCCCCGTGCAGCGGGCTGTACGGCCCGACTGTCTGCACGCGCCCCGGCCGGTGCGTGCGTGTGCGGGCCCGACTGGAGAGGCGGTGTCCGCGTGAACGAGGTGAACACTCAGATGAACGGATCGACCCGACCCATGAACGGCCGGGCGAGGTCCGTGAACGAATCGACCCGATCCGTGAACAGGTCCACCGACGGCGTGAACACCATCGGTGGGACCGTGAACACCCGTCGGCCTGCTGCTCCCGGAGGGGGTGGTGAGGGCGGCAAGCAGCCGCCGGCCGCCGCGCGGATCGTGGCCATGGCGCGCGAGGCGTATCGGTTTGTGATGTCCACCGACGGCCGCCCGTATGCGGTCGCCCTGGACGGGGCGAACGTCGCCGTGCCGCTGCGGGGCAAGGCGGGCCTGAGGCAGCGTCTGGCTCGAAGGTTCGCGGATGCCTACCCCGGGGAGGTGGCCTCACAGTCCGCGCTCGCGGACGCCATGACCGTGCTCGAAGGCATCGCCGAGGACCACGACCCCGTGCCGGTCAACCTGCGCGTAGGGCGGGCCCCGGACGGCGCGATCGTGGTCGACCTCGGCAGCGCCGACGGCCGCGCGGTCGTCGTCTCCGGTCTCGGCTGGCAGGTCGTGGACCGCTCCCCGGTCCTCTTCCGCCGCTCCGGTGCCATGGCCCCGATGCCCGTGCCGGTGCTGGACGGAGACGGCCTGGCCAAGCTCCACGCGCTGCTGAACATGGACGAATCCGCGTTCCACCAGCTCGTCGCGTGGCTGGTCGCCGCGTGGATTCCCGACATCCCGCACCCGGCCATCGTGTGCAAGGGCGAGCAGGGCACGGGTAAGTCCAAGGCCGCCCAGATGTTCATCAACCTGGTGGACCCGTCCCCGGCCGCCAAGCGCAGCCAGCCGCGGGACGAAAAGGCGTGGTCCCGCCAGGCGTTCAGCTCATGGGCGCTGTGCCTGGACAACGTGAGCACGATCCCGCCGTGGCTGTCGGACACCCTGTGCAAGGCGGTGACCGGTGACGGCGTGGTCGACCGCGCCCTCTACACCGACGATGACGTGGTGGTCCTCACCTTCAAGCGGGTGCTCGCCATGACCACGATCGACGCGGGAGCTCTCGCCGGGGACCTGGCCGAACGCGTGCTGCTGCTGGACTTGCAGCTCATCGACTCCCACCACCGCCGTTCCGAGGAAGAGCTGGACGCCACCTTCGAGGCGGTCCGTCCGGCCGTGCTCGGGGCCCTGTTCGATGTGCTGGCCTGCGCGCTCGCCGTGCTCCCGTCGGTGCGGCTGGAGTCCATGCCGCGCATGGCCGACTTCGCCCGCGTGCTCGCGGCCGTCGACCAGACGCAGGGCTGGCGCACGCTGGCTGACTACCTCGCCACCTCGGCGAACGTCGCCACGGACGCGCTGGAAGGCGACCCGTTCGCCATGGCCATCGCCGCCCTGGTCGACCAGGCAGGCACCTGGCAGGGCACGGCCGCCCAGTTGCTCGAAGCGCTGCCCGTGCCGGGCCTGGTCCGGCCGCCGACCTGGCCCAAGGACGCCACCCGCGCCGGCGGACGCGTGAAGCGGCTCGCTCCGCTGCTGCGGTCCATCGGCATCACGGTCGACGACACGCAACGTAGCCGAGACCGGCACCGGCACAAGCTGCTGATCCTCTCCCGCGCACCCGACGACGACCCGTCAGCGTCCGCATCCGACCAAGGCTCTCTGTGGCCGGAGGTGGCCCCCACGGGGCGGGGCAGAACCCTGCCTGACCAGACCTGACGTAGCCGGAACACCGCCGGGCCGGGCCGCACACCAGCGGCCCGGACACGTCCAAGACTGCGGACGCTACAGCCGTCCAGCGTCCGCAGCGTCCGCAGCGTCCGCTCTAGCGTCCACACCCCGCACCCGCTCCGAACTGCCGTAATACAGCCGTGCGGACGCTAGGACGCTGCGGACGCTGAAATACACGAACTCTCTAGGACGGCGACCGGCACCACTCCCACGCACCGCCCGACGGACACGAGGAGTCACCACCGCCATGGCCACCACCGAGCCGAACGACCCCCGCGCCGCCCTGCGCGGCGGCCTCCCGGACCGCTACCTCACCCCCGAAGACCTGGTCACCATGTTCAGCCTCCCCAGCGTCGAAACCGTCTACCAGTGGCGCCGCAAGCGCATCGGACCGGCAGGCTTCCGCGTCGGCAAGCACCTGCGCTACGACCCGGCCGCCGTCCAAGCGTGGGTGACCGAACAGGCCGCCCTCGAAGACGCCGCCTGACCCCTCACCCGGCAGGGAGGCACCGCCCACCCGGCCGGGGAGGCGGGGAAAACTCCCCAACCACCTCCCCGGCCCGAACTCCCCCCACTGAACAGCGCAGAGACCGCTTGGGGGAGGCGGGGAGGCACGGCCGGAGCACCACGAAAAACAGCCCCTGGAAGCATCCCGGAGACCTCGCCGCTACCTCCCCAACCGGCCCCGCCAACCGCCGGGAGCCGCAGGGAGGCACCGCCCGCCGGCCGAGGGAGGCAGGGAGAACTCCCTGACTGCCTCCCTGCCCCGCCTCCCTCTACCTGACCAGCACAGACACCCCCTCAGGGAGGCAGGGAGGCAGGGAGGCACGCCCCCGGCGCCCCTGAAAACCCCCGCAGGAAGCCACCCCGAACACCCTGCCTCTGCCTCCCTGAGACCCCCGCCCGGCTGCTACCGGTAGCAGCCACACCCGCTACCGGTAGCAGCCCCGCTAGCAGCCCAAACCCCCAGTGATCAGGCCCGTAGCAAGTAGCGGGCTTGACCCAGCACACCTCGAAACCGGCCGGACGGGCGCCATCGGCCCCGCCGGGCCCTGCTACCGAGAAGGGACACAGCCCCCATGGCTGGCCACATCTTCGACCGCTGGATCAAGACCACCACCGACGCCGACGGCAAGGCTGTCCGCGTCAAGACCGACCGTTACGGCACTGGGATGCGCTACCAAGCCCGCTACCTCACGCCCGACGGCAAGCGAAAGAACAAGTCCTTCCCCGACGGACAGAAGCGCCTCGCGGAGCAATGGCTGAGCGCCATGCAGGCGGACGTGGCCCGCGGCGACTTCATCGACCCGAACGCGTCCCGTACGACGTTTCAGGAGTTCGCGGAGAAGTGGCTTGCGAGCCAGAGCGGTGACCCCAACACCCGCGCGTCCATGGAGTCTCAGCTCAAGCTGCACGCCTTCCCCCGCATCGGATCGCGTCAGCTCGGGTCGTTCCAGCCGAGCCACATCCGCGAGTTCGTGACGCAGCTCGAAGAAACCGGCATGTCCGGCTCGTACGCCCGCGTCATTTTCTCCAACGTCCGCGCCGTGCTCTCTGCCGCCGTGGAGGACGGATGCCTGCGCCGGAACCCCTGCAACTCGCACACGGTCACCCCGCCGGCCATCGGTGCCCGCCGTGTCGTCCCCTGGGAACCTGAGCGCGTCTTTGCCATGCGTGCCGCCATGGTCGAGCGATTCCGGCCCATGGTCGACGTAGGTGCAGGGTGCGGCCTGCGGCAAGGCGAGATCCTCGGCCTGTCCGTCGATGACATCGACTTCGACAACGGCACCGTGCACGTGGTGCAGCAGCTCAAGCTGAGCCTGAGCAAGGCCGTGTTCGCGCCCCCGAAGGGCGGCAAGCTCCGTGACGTTCCGCTGCCCGACCCCGTGGCAGAGGCGCTACAGGAGCACATCAAGCGGTTCCCGCCTGTAGAGATCAGGCTCCCCTGGATGCGAGCGAACGGCCAGCCGGTGACGCGGCGGCTCATCTTCACAGGCCCCAACGGCGGGCACGTCTGGCGCACGTCGCTGAACGAAGACCACTGGAAGCCCGCGCTCGCCAAGGCCGGTGTCATCCCCAAGGCCAAGAGCCGCGAGCACGCCGCCGCGCGCGAACACGGCATGCACGCCCTCCGGCACTTCTACGCGTCCGTGCTCTTGGACGCAGGGGAGAGCATCAAGGCGCTTGCCGAGTACCTCGGGCACTCCGATCCGGGGCTGACGCTCAAGGTCTACGCGCACCTCATGCCGAGCAGTCGGGACCGAGCCCGGAAGGCACTCGGCAAGGCACTCCGGCCCCAAGATCACACGGACTGAGGTTCCAGGGAGGTTCCAGGGCACGAAAATGCCTCCCATCCGCGCCGTTTGCGCAGGTGGGAGGCATGATCACCAACTCTACTTCTTCTTGCCCTGGTTCTTCACGGCCTCGATCGCCGCCGCGGCCGCGCCCGGGTCCAGGTACGTGCCGCCCGGGTTCAGCGGCTTGAACTCGGCGTCGAGTTCGTACGTCAGCGGGATGCCCGTCGGGATGTTCAGGCCCGCGATGTCGGCGTCGGAGATGCCGTCGAGGTGCTTGACGAGGGCGCGCAGGGAGTTGCCGTGGGCGGCGACCAGGACCGTGCGGCCGGTCAGGAGGTCGGGGACGATGCTGTCGAACCAGTACGGCAGCATGCGGCCGACGACGTCCTTGAGGCACTCCGTCTGCGGGCGCAGCTCCGGCGGGAGCATCGCGTAGCGGGCGTCGTTGAACTGGGAGTACTCGGCGTCGCGGTCCAGCGGGGGCGGCGGGGTGTCGTAGGAGCGGCGCCACAGCATGAACTGCTCCTCGCCGAACTCCGCGAGGGTCTGCGCCTTGTCCTTGCCCTGGAGGGCGCCGTAGTGGCGCTCGTTGAGGCGCCAGTGGCGGTGGACCGGGATCCAGTGGCGGTCGGCGGCCTCCAGCGCGAGCTGGGCCGTGCGGATCGCGCGCTTCTGGACGGACGTGTGGACCACGTCGGGCAGCAGGCCGGCGTCCTTGAGCAGCTCGCCGCCGCGCGTCGCCTCCTTCTCGCCCTTCGGGGTGAGGTTGACGTCCACCCAGCCGGTGAACAGGTTCTTCTCGTTCCACTCGCTCTCGCCGTGGCGGAGGAGGATCAGCTTGTACGGTGCGTCGGCCATGCTCCCGAGCGTAATCCAAGGCTCCGATCCCCCGCGCGTGCGCCCGGTGGGCGGACGGTTGACGGGAAGTGTTAATTGGATGGCTTCCCCGAGAGAGCCGTTTGTAAGTTGTGCTCACCGGATCAGCCGCTTACAGCCACCTCGGGGGACCCATGTCAGTCGCCGGACTCAGGCGTGCCGCACGCGAGACCGTCTCCGGGCTCCCCCGCGAGTTCTGGTGGCTGTGGACCAGCACCCTGGTCAACCGGCTCGGTGCCTTCGTCGCCACCTTCATGGCGCTGTACCTGACCATCGACCGCGGCTACTCCGCCTCGTACGCCGGTCTGGTCGCCGCCCTGCACGGGCTCGGCGGGGTCGTGTCCTCGCTGGGTGCCGGGGTGATGACCGACCGGATGGGGCGGCGGCCGACGCTGCTCGTCGCGCAGACCTCCACCGCGCTGTCGGTCGCGCTGCTCGGCTTCATGCGCGACCCGGTGGCCATCGCCGCCGTCGCCTTCCTGGTCGGCATGGCGAGCAACGCCTCCCGGCCGGCGGTGCAGGCGATGATGGCGGACATCGTGCGGCCCGAGGACCGGGTCCGGGCGTTCTCGCTCAACTACTGGGCGATCAACCTCGGCTTCGCGGTCTCCTCCATGGCGGCCGGGTTCATCGCCGAGGTCAGCTACCTCGCCGGGTTCATGATCGAGGCCGGGATGACGCTCGTCTGCGCCGTGCTCGTCTTCGTGAAGCTGCCCGAGTCCCGGCCGCAGCGGGCGGGGACCGCCGCCGCAGGCGACAAGGACGCGGCCGTGTCCCTGCGGACCGTGCTGCGCGACGGGCGGTACATGAGCGTCGTCGGGCTGTCGTTCCTGGTCGCCCTGATCTTTCAGCAGGCCTACGTCGGGCTGCCCGTCGCCATGGGCGAGGCCGGGTTCACGCCCGCGGACTTCGGGGTCGCGATCGCCGTCAACGGCGTCCTGATCGTCGTCCTGCAGATCCCCGTCACGCGGTTCATCGTGCACCGCGATCCGCGGCTGCTGCTCATCGCCTCCTCCCTGCTGGCCGGGTACGGCTTCGGGCTCACCGCCTTCGCCGGGTCGGTCGCGGTCTTCGCCCTCACCGTGTGCGTGTGGACGCTGGCCGAGATCGTCAACGCGCCGACCCAGACCGGGCTCGTCGTCCGGCTGTCGCCCGTGCACGGGCGCGGGCGGTACCAGGGGATGTACACCATGTCCTGGGCGGTCGCCGCCCTCGTCGCCCCGCTGATGTCCGGGTTCGTCATCGACCACTGGGGCGCCGAGTGGCTGTGGGGCGTCTGCGCCGTCGTCGGGACGGTGGCGGCGGCCGGGTACTGGGGGCTCATGCGGGGCCTGCCGGAGCACGGGACACCGGTGCCCCGGGAAACGTCCGTCGCCCCCGCACCCCGGGTCGACACCGGCGCCGTCTGATCTCGACCGGCCCCGCCCGATCCCGACCGGCCCCGCCCGATCCCGCCGCCCGCTCACGCGTGCATCCGCGCCCCCTTCAGCACCTTGTCCACCGCGTTCTTCGGGCCGTACACCGCGAGGCCCACCAGGTCCAGGTCCGCCGTCGCGACGGACCGTACCGCCGCCCGGTTGTCGCGGTCGTTGCCCGTGGTGAAGAGGTCGGACGTGAAGAGGGCGCGGGGCAGGGCGCGCGACAGCACGCGCGCGTGGGCCGTCGTCAGGGTCTCCTTCGTGCCCTCGAAGACCAGGACCGGCTGGCGGAACATCGGCAGGTAGCCGACCGCGTCGGCGTCCTCGTACGGCTCCCCGACGACCTCGGGGAACTGGCTGCCCAGGCCGCTGACCAGGAAGGCCGTGACGTTGAGGCGCTGCCAGGTCGCCAGGTCCTCGCGCAGCAGTACGGCGATCTTGGTGTCGAAGCGGACGGGGGTCTCGGGGCCGGCGGTCTGCGGGGCTGCGTCGTGCGTGCTCATACGGTGAGACTGCCGACCCGCGCCCCGCCCGGTCTTGTACGTTTTTTGCATGGCCCGCCAGCGCAACGACCAGCGGAGGGACCGGCGCGGCGACCAGCGGAACGTCACCGCGTGGCGTCCCCGCGTCCCGGGCGTCGTCGAGGTCTTCCACGCGCACTACACCGAGTACGCCTACCCGATGCACGTCCACGACGCCTGGACGCTGCTCATCGTCGACGACGGCGCCGTACGGTACGACCTGGACCGGCACGAGCACGGCACCCCGCACGACACGGTGTCGCTGCTGCCGCCGCACGTGCCGCACAACGGCTCCCCGGCGACCCCGGACGGCTTCCGCAAGCGCGTCCTGTACCTGGACGCCTCCCGGCTGGGCGACGAGCTGATCGGCCCGGCCGTGGACGCCCCCGACCTGCGTGATCCGGTGCTGCGGCGGCGGGTCGGGCAGCTGCACGCCGCGCTCGCCCGGCCCGGGGACGAGCTGGAGGCGGAGAGCCGGCTGACGCTGGTCGGCGAGCGGCTGCGCATCCATCTGCGCCCCAGGGCAGGCACGGGCCTCGCCGGCCGCCGGGATCCCGTGCTCGCCCGGCGGCTGCGGGAGCTGCTCGACGAGCGGGTCGTGGCGGGGATCGGGCTCGACGAGGCGGCCGCGCTCGTGCCCGCCCATCCGGCGCATCTCGTACGGGCGTTCAGCGGGGCGTACGGCATCGCGCCGCACCAGTACCTGATGTCCCGCCGGGTCGACCGGGCCCGGCGGCTGCTGCTGGCCGGGCGGTCCCCGGCGGACGTGGCGGGCGCCACCGGGTTCTACGACCAGGCCCATCTGACCCGGCACTTCAAGCGGTTGGTGGGGGTCACGCCGGGGCGCTACCGCGCGAGCGGGCGGTGACCTGCGACCACCCCGGCCGGCTCAGTCCCCGGCGTTCTCCGCCTCGCCCTCCGCGGGATTCTCCCCGGCGTTCTCCGCGCGCTCGATCAGGTGCCGGAAGGCGTCCAGGTTCCGCGTCGACTCGCCGCGCGAGGTCCGCCACTCGTACTCCTTGCGGATGGCGGAGGCGAAGCCCAGCTCCAGCAGGGTGTTGAAGGCGCCGTCGGCGGCTTCGAGGACCTGCCCGAGGAGGCGGTCGATCTCGTCGGGGGTGACGGCGGCCAGGGGGAGCTTCGCGGTGACGTAGACGTCGCCGAGGCGGTCGACGGCGTAACCGACGCCGTAGAGCTTGAGGTTGCGTTCCAGCAGCCAGCGGTGGACGGCCGGTTCGTTCTCGTCGGGGTGGCGGATGACGAAGGCGTTGAGGGAGAGGGAGTGCCGGCCGAGGAGGAGGGAGACCGTAGTGGACAGCTTGCGGGTGCCGGGGAGCTTGACGACGTAGTTGCCGGGTTCCGGGCTCTCCCACTCCAGGTCGGCGTCCTTCAGTGCCGCCTCGACGACCTGTGCTGCCTTGTCCGGTGCCTCAGCCATGGTGCGAGCGTACGCGACGGCGGTGCGACTGGATCGCGGCCGTGTAGACGTCGGCGGTCGCGGCGGCGGCGCTGTCCCAGCCGAAGGACTGGGCGTGCCGGGCGGCGGCGTCGCCCATGCGGGGCGTCAGCTCGGGGTTGTCGGCGAAGTCGCGCAGCACGCGCGCGTACGCGGCGGGATCGTGCCCGTCGACGAGGCGGCCGGTGTGCCCGTCGCGCACCGCGACCGGGAGCCCGCCCACCGCCGCGGCCAGCACCGGCGTACCGGCGGCCTGGGCCTCTATGGCGACCAGTCCGAAGGACTCGCTGTAGGACGGCATGACCAGCACCGACGCGGCCCGGAACCAGTCGGCGAGCTGTTCCTGTCCGACCGGCGGCCGGAAGCGCACGACGTCGGCGATGCCGAGCCGAGCGGCGAGTTTCTGCAGGCCCTCCGGCTTGGCGAGGCCGCTGCCGCTGGGGCCGCCGACGACGGGGACGACGATGCGCGAGCGCAGCTCGGGACACTCGTCGAGGAGTACGGCGACCGCGCGGAGCAGGATGTCCGGCGCCTTCAGGGGCTGTATGCGGCCGGCGAAGAGCGGGATCAGGGCGTCCTGGGGCAGGCCGAGGCGGGCGCGGGCGGCGGCGCGGGCGTTGCCGTGCTGGCCCGGACCGGGTACGCGGCCCTTCGGGAAGGGGCGGAACCGGTCGAGGTTCACGCCGGGGTGGACGACGGCGACCTTGCCGGGGTCGGCGCAGTAGTGGCGGACGAGTTCGCCGGCCTCCTCCGCCGTGTTGGCGATCAGGCGGTCGGAGGCGGCGACGATCTGGGTCTCGCCGATGACGCGGGCGGCCGGCTCGGGGGTGTCGCCGTCGGCCAGGTTGGCGTTCTTGACCTTGGCCATGGTGTGCATGGCGTGCACGAGCGGGGCGCCCCAGCGCTGGGCGGCGAGCCAGCCGACGTGGCCGGAGAGCCAGTAGTGGGAGTGCACGAGGTCGTAGTGGCCGGGGCGATGACCGGCCCAGGCCTGCATCACGCCGTGGGTGAAGGCGCAGAGCTGGGCGGGCAGCTCCTCCTTGGCCAGCCCCTCGTACGGGCCCGCGTCGACGTGCCGGACGAGGACGCCGGGCGCCAGTTCGACGCAGGGCGGGAGGGCGGCGGTGGTCGCCCGCGTGAAGATCTCGACCTCGATGTTGATGGCGGCGAGACGCTGGGCCAGCTCCACGATGTAGACGTTCATGCCGCCGGCGTCGCCGGTGCCGGGCTGGTGGAGCGGTGAGGTGTGCACGGAGAGCATGGCGACGCGGCGGGGCCTTCGGTTCAGCCTCAGCCGCGGGGAGGCCGCCGGTGAGCGACGCCCGAGCCTGCTGACGTACTGGCTCACGAGCCGTTCCTCCTCGCTGCGGGCATGCCGGTCGGAGGACCTGTGGTGCCCTCCAAGGGGTGGGAACACCGGACGGACGGTGCTCCATTCCGGTTTTCCGGCCTTTGCCGAATCATTACCGCCTATCGCTCAACCGTTCGAGGGCCGGTCCGGTCCCCCACGCAGGGCCGGGAGCCCTGCCCCGAGGTGTGCGGGTACCACCATCCCGTGGACGAATGCCGGACGGCCGGCCGCATACCCTCGTAGACATGCCACGCCGCGCCACCGCCACCCGCCCCGTGGGCACGGTCACGCGCGGGACGACCAACCCCAACCGGCTGCGCCGCATGGACCGCTGGATCGCGGCCGCGCACGGCGCCGAACTGCGCCGCGCGGCCGGCCCCGTCGCCGTCGACCTCGGCTACGGCGCGGCCCCCTGGACGGCCGTCGAGCTGCTGCTGCGCCTGCGCACGGTCGCGCCGCACGCGCGCGTGGTGGGCGTCGAGATCGACCCGGCCCGGGTGGCGGCGGCCCAGCCGTACGCGCGCGCGGGGCTCGACTTCCGGCACGGCGGCTTCGAGGTCCCGGTTTCCGGGCCGCCCCTGCTGATCCGCGCGGCGAACGTGCTGCGCCAGTACGACGAGGGCGAGGTCGCCGCCGTCTGGCAGCGGCTGTGCGCGCGGCTCGCACCGGCGTCGGAGCACTCGCGCGGGGGGCTGCTGGTCGAGGGCACCTGTGACGAGATCGGGCGCCGGCACGTGTGGGTGGCCCTGGGCCCCGAGGGGCCGCGCACGGTCACCTTCGCCACCCGGCTCGGCTCCCTGGCCACCCCCTCCGACCTGGCCGAACGGCTGCCGAAGGCGCTGATCCACCGCAATGTCCCCGGTGAGCCCGTGCACGCCTTCCTGCGCGACTTCGACCGGGCCTGGGCCGCCGCCGCGCCCTACGCCTCCTACGGCGCCCGGCAGCGCTGGATGCGCGCCGTGCGGGACCTCACGGCCGACTGGCCGGTGACGGACGGGCCGGTGCGGTGGCGGCAGGGCGAAGTGACGTTGCGGTGGGAGGCGTTGGCGCCCCGCGCGTGAACCGGCGGTACGGCCCGGAGGGGGCAGGGGGGCCGGCCGGGAACGATCTCCGTGCGGCGTTCGTCCCACACCTCGGGAGACAACCGAGCGGCCACCGAGCGGCCACCGAGCGGGCACCGAGCGGGCACCGAGGGAAAGCGGGAGGAAAGCACGGCCTCTGTCGCTTTTCGCGCCGGCATGGCACGATCCCCCGAGCGGGCTATGTTACTGACGGTTAATCAGGTTGGGGGCGAGGTATGCGTACGGGGAAGCGTGGCTTGACGACCGCTGCCGTGGCCGTGGTCTGCGCGGTCACCGTGCTGGCGGCACCGGGCACGGCGTTCGCGGACCCGGGCCCCTCGCCCTCGTCCTCACCCTCGTCGTCACCGTCGCCGAGCGCCCCCGACGCCTCCGCCACCCCGGCCGCTCCGGCCGCCACGCCCGGCAAGGGCAAGGACCTGGAAGCCGTACGCAAGAAGCTCGACAAGCTCTACCGCGCGGCGGCCTCGGCCACCGAGGAGTACAACGCGGCGGAGGAGAAGGCCGAGAAGCAGAACGCCGAGATCGTCGAGCTGGCCAAGAAGATCGTCAAGGGCCAGGAGAAGCTGGACGGGCTGAAGGACCGCGCGGGCGCCGCGGCCCGCTCCCAGTACCGCACCGGCGGTCTGCCCGACGGGGCCAAGCTCGTCCTGAGCGACGACCCCGAGGACTTCCTCGACGGCACCGGCCGGGTGATCCAGGGCCAGCGCGCCACCAAGGGCCTGCTCGGCGAGCTGACCCGCGCCCAGGAGGACCTGGAGACCTACGCGGCGGACGCCTCCGCCCGCTTCAAGGAGCTGGAGGCGAACCGGAAGGCCAAGGCCAAGGCCCAGAAGAAGATCGAGAAGCAGATCGCGGCGGCCGAGAAGCTGGAGTCGGAGCTGGAGAAGGAGGAGAAGGAGCGCCTCGCCCGGCTGGAGAAGGAGGCGCAGGCCAAGGCCCAGACCGCCTGGCTCGGCTCCGGCATCCTCGACGACCTCGACACCGACGCGACCGAAAGGGGCCGCAAGGCGGTCGAGTACGCCACCGCCCAGATCGGGAAGCCGTACCAGTGGGGCGCCGAGGGCCCGAAGTCCTACGACTGCTCCGGACTGACCTCGCAGGCCTGGGTGTCGGCGGGGCAGGCGATCCCGCGCACCTCGCAGCAGCAGTGGAAGCAGCTGGAGCACGTCGACGTCGAGGACATGCGCCCCGGCGACCTGATCATCTACTTCGACGACGCCAGCCACGTCGGCATGTACGTCGGCGACGGCTCCGTCGTGCACGCCCCGCGCCCGGGGCGCTCGATCACCCTCGCGGGGGCGGGCTCCATGCCGATCCTCGGGGTGGTCCGCCCGGACACCGCCCCGGAGCAGCCGTCCGCACCCAAGGAGTGACGCGGGCCACGCACCGCGCGCCGGACGCGTGAGCCGGGCAACGTGACCCAGTCCACGCCCGGCGCCCCGCCCGCGTGACGTTCGTCATTCCCGGCACCGGGCCGACCTGTCCAACTGCGGGGGATAACGCGGCATATGACAGTGGCCGATGGCCGCCCGACGTGTTCTGGACCATTCCGCAGCGGCGCCGTCACCCGCTATGGTCCCCGTCGGTGGGTCGAGGTCCCTCGCCCCGCCATGCCCTCGGGGGGAGGGAAGGAAACCAAGACGATGCCCGTACCCGTACCGCGGCAGAGGGCGATCCCGGCCGTGGAGTGTGGTCAGGCGCCCGCCGCGTCCCCGGACAGCGGCCCTTCCACGGAACAGGCCCCGCCCGGGACCCGCCCGGCCGAGAACCCCGGCACACAGCGAGAGAACATCCGAGAGAACCCCACGGAGAAGCGCGAGAAGCCCACGGACACCAGCACCGGCACCAGCACCCCCGGCACGGACACCGGCACCGCCCGCACGCAGAGCGGCCGGGCCGAGAACGCGGCCCCCACGAACCTGACGGTGCTGCTGATCGAGGACGACCCGGCCGGCTCGCCGATCGTGCCCGACCTGCTCGACCAGGCCGGCAAGCCGATCCGCGTCCGCACCGCGCGCAACCTCACCGAGGCCGGGCGGCTGCTGACCGACGACGTCCACTGCATCCTGCTGGACCTCGCCCTGTCGGCCCCCGCCCCGGCCCGCGCCGGCGGCGAGGGCACCGGCGACGGCGAGAGCACCGGCGAGGACGCCGACGAGCTGGCCGTCCTCCGGCACGTCCTGGAGCTCGCGCCCCGGCACGCCGTGCTGGCGCTCACCTCCTCCAGCGACGCCGAGCGCGGCGCCGAGGCCGTGGCGGTCGGCGCGCAGGACTACCTGTTCCGCGACGAGCTGGACGGGCGCCTGCTGAGCCGGGCGATCCGCTACGCCGTCGAGCGCAAGCGGTCCGACTCGGCGGAGCGGCGGCTGGCCGAGGGCCGGCTGCGGGCGCAGGAGAACCGCCGGCTGGAGCGCGGCCTGCTGCCGACCCCGCTGCTGGCCGGCTCCCCGCTGCGCTTCGCCGCCCGCTACCGTCCGGGCCGCTCCCGCGCGCTGCTCGGCGGCGACTTCTACGACGTCGTACGCACCCCGGACGGCACCGTGCACGCCATGATCGGCGACGTCTGCGGGCACGGCCCGGACGAGGCGGCGCTCGGCGTGGAGCTGCGGATCGCCTGGCGGGCGCTGACCCTGGCCGGGCTCTGCGGCGACGAACTGCTCGGCACGCTGCAGCAGGTGCTGGAACACGAGCGCTCGGACGACGAGATCTTCGCGACCCTGTGCGCCGTGGACATATCGCCCGACGGCCGCCGCGCCGGCCTGTGCCTGGCCGGACACCCGGCCCCGCTGATCGCCGCGCCGGGTGTGCCCGCGCGCCTGCTGCCGTACGACAACAACGGCCCGGCGCTGGGGCTGCTGCCGGGTGCCCGCTGGCCGCGGATGCAGGTGGAGCTGGGCGCCGAGTGGAGCCTGATGCTCTACACCGACGGCCTGATCGAGGGCCACGTCGGCGAGGGCCGGGAGCGGCTCGGCCAGGACGGCATGGTGGAGATGGTGCGCCGCCAGCGCGCCGAGGGCCTGCGGGGCGAGGAGCTGCTGCGCGCGGCCGTCAACGAGGTCCGCGAACTCAACGGCGGCGAGCTGGCCGACGACGTGGCCGTGGTCCTGCTGGACCGGACGGCCTGAGCCGCCCGGTCCGGTGACCCGCGCGGGGACGCCGGCCGGCGTCCGCGGTCGTACGGGGTCGACGTCCGCCGTCGTACGGGGTCAGCGTCCGCCGTTGTACGGGCCGTACGGACCGTCGCTGCTGGAGCCGCGGCGGCTGCTGCGGCCGCCGCCGGACATGCCGCGCAGGGCGGGCCGTACGTCGACCATGTACACGATCGTCGCGATGAGACCGATGATCGGCAGGAACGACAGGATGTTGAAGATCAGGTTCACCACGAAGGCGAGCCCGAGGATGATCAGCCAGAACGGCTTGGTCTTCTTGTCGGCCGCGCGGTAGGCGTCCTCGCGGCGCGTGGCGGCGTCGATCAAAGCGAAGCCGCTGAAAAGGATCAGGGCGATGCTCAGCAGCCACATGAAGCCTGCGAACCCCTGCATCAGCACAACGTCCACCACCAGAATCGGATCGTCATTACGCGGTCACCGTACCCGCACAACGGGCCGGACACCCCAAGGGTGCCCGGCCCGCTCCCCACTCGTGACGCCCCGCCCTACTTGGCGGGCGGCGTCGTCTTCCTGGCGGTGGTGCTCTTCTTCGCCGGCGCCTTGCGCGGGGCGGGGGCCTTCTTGGCCGCGGCGGACTTGTCCTCGGCGACCCGGACCGGCTCGGACTTGGCCGTCGCGGGCTTGGCGGCGGCGGGCTTGGCCGGGGCGGGCTTCGCCGGCTCGACGGCCACGGCGAAGTCCTCCACGTCCTCGGCGAGGTCCTCGATGCCGTCGGCGGCCTGGCCGCGCCAGGTGCGCACCGCGTGCTCGCCGCGCTCGGCGACCTTCTCGTAGGTCTCCCGGGCCTTGACGGCGTACTCGGCGGCGACGCCGACGGAACGCAGCGCGAGGTCCTGGGCCGTCTCGCCGAGCTTCTTGAAGTCGGCGTCGAGGTTGCCGAAGAGCTCGTTGGCCTTGGCCTGGAGGCTGCCCTGGGTCTCCTTGACGCGGGCCGTCGCCTTCTCCTGGACGGCCTTCGGGTCGGTGTTGCGTACGGCGTCGATCCGCGCCGGGGCCTCCGCGCGCAGCTGCTCCACCAGCACCGGCACCTTCTTGGCCTGCTGGAAGGCGAGATCGGCGGTGCCCGCGGCGAAGTAGAGCGGGGTGGGGTCGCTGAAGGTCTTGCGCAGGTCGTCGGTGATGGCCATGGTGATGGTCCTCCGGAATTGCTTACGTTTGAGGGTTTTTTACTGATTCAGCCCCGTCGACAGCGGCATCGGCGCCGGCGTCCGCATCGGCCTCGGCATCATCCGCGTCCGCCCCGAAGCCGTTCTCCTTGCGGAAGGACTCGTAGACCTGGAGCAGCACCTGCTTCTGCCGCTCGTTCAGCGAGGGGTCGGCGAGGATGACCGCACGCGTCTCCACGTCGTCCCGGTCCCGCTCGGCGTCGAGGATCCCCGCACGGACGTACAGCGTCTCGGCGGAGATCCGCAGCGCCTTGGCGACCTGCTGGAGCACCTCCGCGCTCGGCTTGCGCAGCCCGCGCTCGATCTGGCTCAGGTACGGGTTGGACACGCCCGCGGCGTCGGCGAGCTGCCGCAACGACAGCTGCGCGTTGCGCCGCTGCTCGCGTAGGTACTCACCGAGATTGCCGACGTTGAGCGATGCCATGCCTCCACCATGCAGCACCCCGCTAACTATTGCAAGCAACATGCTTGCAACAGTGTCGGGCCCCGGGACCTCAGAACGTGAGCCTGAGCACGATGTGACGTGTCTCGCTGAAGGTGACCCAGTCTCGGTCTATCTGAACCATCTGATCGCGTGTCGCAGTCAACCTTGACTATCTGCCGATCTGTCTCGCTCTTTCTGACCCACCGCTGCATCCGGCTGTCTACGGTCGTTGCACCTGGTCAGCGCCGAGTCGGGGGTGCCTGGTGGAGCCGGAGGACTTCTGGTTGGAGTACGTCGATGCGCGAGGCGAGTCGCTCGGCGGGGCGCTTGAAGTGATGTGGCCTGTCCGGTTCGAGGCGGCCGGACAGGTGCGCGCGTTCCCGTCGTATAGGGGGCAGCGCAATTTCTCGGGCTGGTACTGGGCAGCGACCTGCGCCGAGCTGGTGGGCTACGAGTCGTGGGTAGAGCTCGGGCACCTGATGCGACTCGACGCCGAACCAGACGTGGTGGCAGTGGCCTCACAGCCGTTCCGGCTGTCCTGGCGGTACGGCGGACGGGGCCGGCGAATCAAGCACACACCGGACTACTTCATACGCCGCCGGGAGGGCACTGCCGTCGTGCTGGACGTGCGTCCTGACGAGCGGATCGAGCCCGGGGACGCGGCGAAGTTCACAGCGACGGCAGAGGCCTGCGCCCGGGTCGGCTGGGGCTACGAACGGGTCGGGGTTCTCGATCCGGTGTTGGCGGCGAATCTGCGGTGGCTGTCGGGCTACCGGCATCCCAGGGTTCGGCAGGAGCCGGTGGCAAGCGCTCTGCTGGCAGCGTTCAGCGAGCCACTGGGGCTGCTGGCCGGGGCTCGCGCGGTCGGGGATCCGCTCGCGGTGCTGCCAGTGCTCTACCACCTGCTCTGGCGCAGCGAGCTGACAGCGGAGACGCGGGCGGAGCGCTTGTCAGCAGCGTCGCTGGTGCGGCCGGCGCCCGCAGCCGTGGGGGAGGTGGGCTGGGATGCCGACGCGTCCACGGCTGCTGTCGCTGGGTGACAGGGTCCGCTTCGACGGGCGGGAGCACACCGTGGCCGCCCTGCACGGCACATCGGTCCGCCTGGTCGACGACGCCCAGGCGGCGAGCGTCGTGCTGCTGGGGCACCTGCTGGCCTCGGAGGGCTTCGCCGTGCTCAGCACCGGTCCTGCGCGCCCGCCGTTGCCGGAGGAGGGCGTGCTGGATGGGCTGCCGGAAGAAGTGGTGGAGCGGGCCCGGTGGTGGCAGCGGCATCTGACCGAGCTGATGACGGGCCGCGTGGATGGTGATCCTCACACGCCCGTGAGGGCCGAGTACGACCCGGAGGTGCGCTCCGTGCGTCAGCGGGAGCTGGCCAAGCTCGCCGAACTGCGGCAGGGCGGCGAGGAGGTGGCGTTGAGCACGCTGCGCCGGATGCGGTCTCGCTTCGAGCGTGAGGGGGTAGCGGGCTTGGTGGACGGGCGGCAGCGCAAGTCGGCCACCGGCACGGGCCGGGCCGATCCGCGAGTGGTGGCCGCGATCGAGAAGGTCGTGAGCAGCCGGACCAATGAGGCGACGGTGTCCGCGCTGGTGCTGCGGCACCAGGTCGAGCGTCTCTTGGCGGATGAGCACGGCGCCGGAGAGGTCCCGATGCCCTCCAGGGCGACGTTCTACCGGCTGCTGGAGGCGGTTTCGACGGGGCGGCACCTGTTGGGCTCGGCTCGCACACGCCGGTCGGTGGGCAAGCAGCCGAAGCGGATGTTCGGGCAGCTGACCGCAGCCCGGCCGGGTGAGGTGGTGGAGATCGACTCCACGCCGCTGGACGTGATGGTCGTCCACGATGACGGGACGGTGGACCGCTGCGAGCTGACCGGGCTGGTGGATCTGGCGACCAGGACGCTGGCGGCGGTGGTGCTGCGGCCATCGACGAAGGCGGTGGACGCCGCGCTGCTGCTGGCCCGGGCGATGACACCGGAGCCGATGCGGCCCGGCTGGTCGGATGCGTTGCGCATGTCGCGGTCGGTTCTGCCCTATGCCTCGCTGTTGCCGCTGGACGAGCGGCTGGCCAAGGCCGCCGCGAAGCCGGTGCTCGTTCCGGAGACGGTGGTCAGCGACCGCGGCAAGGCGTTCATCTCGGACAACTTCCGCAATGCCTGCCGGCACCTGGGGATCTCGTTCCAGCCCGCACACCCGGACACCCCGACCGACAAGCCGCACATCGAGCGGACGCTGGGGTCGGTGGCGACGATGTTCGCCCAGTACGTGACCGGCTACACCGGCCGCAGTGCGGAGATGCGGGGCAAGGACCCGGCCGCGCAGGCGGCCTGGTCCATCCACGAGCTCCAGGAACTCCTTCAGGAATGGGTCGTCGCCGTCTGGCAGGTCAGGCCGCACGACGGGCTTCGGGACCCGCTGATGCCGGACCGTCCGCTGAGCCCGAACGAGAAGTACGCCGCGTTGGTCTCGGCGGCCGGATACGTGCCGGTCGCGCTCAGTCCGGAGGAGTACATCCAGCTCATGCCGCGCGAGTGGCGTGTCATCGGTCCTGGCGGGGTGCGGATCAACAACCGCACTTATGACGCCCGTGAGCTGGGCCCCTGCCGGCGCCAGCCCTCCGGGGCCGGTCCGGACGGCCGGCTCTGGGAGGTCCACTACGACCCCTACGACATCTCCTGCGTCTGGGTGCGCAACCACCGCGGCGAAGGATGGATCACCGCGACCTGGCGCCACCTGCGGACTTGCCCGATCCCGATGGGTGAACTGGTCTTCGACCGGGCCCACCAGGTGCTGGCCGAACGCGCTGGCCGTCGGCCGCACGAGGAGGAAGTCGCGCTCGTTGCTGCTGAGTTGCTGGACCGCGCGGCCGACGGTCCCGAGGGCGGGGCCGGGAGGCCCGCCCGCCGCGGCAACGGCGGGCGCCGAGCGGCCGAGCGGCGCGACCGCAAGGTCGCCGCCCGCACCAGGGCGACCAGCACCCCGGCCTGGCCCCGCCCCGAGCCACCAACGGCCAGCCCGACGCCCCGGCTCGAACCGGACCCGGATCCCAAAGCCGCCGAGGAGATGGAGGAGGTGGCGAAGGTGGTGCCGCTGGGCATCTTCGACGCCCGTGAGGAGGCGAAACGATGGTGGTGAACACACCCGACGAGCCCAAACAGTCGGCGGACGACGAACGGATCGAACCGCCCACCTCCCTGAGTGGCTGGCGCCGCTTCGTCGAAAAGGACCCCGCGACCTTCGACCTCGCTCCTCTCAAACTCTGGGAGTCCATGGACGACGAAGCGCGCGCCAACTACGACGAGGCTCGCATCGACTACCACTCCGAACTCCAGGTCGTGCGCACTTCTACCGTCAAAGAAGTTGCCCACCAAGGGCGCCTTTTGACCTTGCTGAACCGGCGCGAGCACGGCGCCCGCCGTGGCCTGATCATCTCCGGGGAGCGCACCACCGGGAAGACCACAGCGCTGCGGCAACTCGGCCGCCTGCACGAGCTTCGCATCCGGCAGCGTTACGGAGACAGCCGGCGCATCCCGGTGGTCTATGTGACGGCCCCACCCAAGGGTTCGGCCCGCAAGCTCGCGCTGGAGTTCGCCCGATTCCTTAAACTTCCGACCATTTCACCCAGGCACAACACCGCCGACATCACCAGTTCCGTCTGCCAAGTACTGACGGAAGCCCGCACCGATCTCGTCTTGGTCGACGAGATCCACCTGATGAACCTCGCCACCATCGCGGGTGAGGAGTTGTCCGACCACCTGAAGTACTTCACCGAGCACCTGCCCGCCACGTTTGTCTACGCAGGCATCGACGTCGAGCATTCCGGGCTATTCACCGGAATCCGGGGTGGCCAGATCGCCGGCCGCTGCACACTCCTGCACACCGCCCCCTTCCCACCAGGAGCGGAGTGGGAAGGGCTTGTAGCGACCATGGAGGACACCCTCCGGCTGCATCACCACACTCCCGGCACCCTGGCCAAGCTGCACGTCTACCTCCACCAACGCACCGGCGGCATGATCGGCAGCCTCTCTCACCTGATCCGGGCCGCCGCCATCTCGGCAATCCTCGACGGCAGTGAGCGGATCACCCGTCGCCAGCTGCACACCATTCACGTCGACCACGCCAGCGAGACCGCCTACCGGACATCGGCATGACCCACTCCGCGGACCTCTACGGCCCAGTCTGGCCGCTCCCCTTGGCCACCACCCCCTTCCCGAACGAGACCCTGCGGTCCTACATTGCACGGCTCGCCCTGCTCAATAGGCTTCCGCCCGAACGCGTACTCCGCCGCTTCTACGCAGCAGAATCGCCCATGGACGACGTGAGACTCCTGGCCATACGCAGCGGGCAGACTCCTCATCTGCTGATGCGGCATTTGCCCGAGGTAGCTACTCCAGGCTCGTGGCCCCACGAGCAGCACGAAGGTCTAGCCCGCAGCTGGGCCTGCCATGCCTGCGTCGCGGCCCGCACCGGACGAGACGACTGGAAAGTCGAAATCTGGGTCATCAGTGGGCACCATCACCTCTGCGTAAAACACCGCCGTTGGACGCGCACTCATCACGGGCACTACATGGCCAACTTCGCCGGCGCTGTCGATGGGCAGTTCAACCTCAACCGGGCCCCTGAGATCATCCACGCGCAGCGGAGACTCCATCGACTCTTTCGACAGCGGACACCCCGACGGGTTCTCGCTGCCTACCTGGAATGCGTCGAATTCTGGCGCGAGCTAGCCAAACACGGATATGCCGTCAACAGGACAGAACGCCTTCTCGACCTCATCGCTCCCGACGAGCCCATCGCTCATCGAAGTTACGCAAAGCGCGAAGCCGCTCTCCTGCCAGATCTCGTCGAAGTCCTGGGGCTCTACACATCACCGGTCTGGCGTCACCGAGCTCTCGGCAATTCCCGCGATGTTCAGCTCTTCCACCAAGAGTTCGAGCGTCGGTTGCCCCCAGAACGACAGCTGAGAACGACCGCCATCCCGTGGTTCAGGAGCGAAGCCACGCTTGTCGCGGAGAGAATCAACGAACGGACGGACGAACAGGAACGTCAACTGTTACGGGTCGCATCGGCGGCACCAAGCACCCCAGAGTGGTGGCCTCCGCTCATCATGCGCAGACTCCTGCGCCGCACCCCGTCTTGCGGACGCTGAACAGTTGGAAGCCCTTACGGCCCCAGTCATCCGGGCTCTGGAACTTGATGCGGCGGTCTGCGCCTCGCTCGCGCCACCGGGTCACTATCGCAGGGGAAACATCGCGCGCAGTCTCGGCAGCTTGCGTGCTGCCTCATCCTCGCACCGAACGTCCCACTGCTCACCGAGCGGTCCGGAGTTGTCACCTCCATCACCCTGCTCGGCGTCAACGGCTTCGTAGAAGGCTTCGCCGCACTCGTCGTCCACACCAGCCAGGATCCCGTACGCCTCCATGGCGACGTAGTCGAGCGACTCCCACCCGGGCCAGTCGTCGTTCCATACCTCCCGCGGACGACCCACCAGGGCCTGGACCTCCGGAGTGGCCGCCAGGACATCGGGATCAGCCACCGCCTGAGTGAAGGCTTCCCGGCCGAGTCCCACCATCCAGAGGCCGAAGTAACAGAATCCGTCATCTGAACACCAGCCGCCGAAGATCTGGTCCGCAGCTGCCCACAGATCCCACGTGAACGCTTCGTGTGTCACCTCGTCCAAGCGCACCTGGAACTGCACGACCTCTGCCAGCGACCTCTGCGACAGTGCGCCACGCAGCCACGCGAGCCGTTCGTCCGGCCCCTGTGCCTGCCGTCGGCACTCCTCGATGAGCTCCCAGAAGGAATCGATATCCACGGCGGCACTGTGCCAGGCACCTCTGACAACGCACAGTCCACGGACTATGTTCGAGCGGTGGAAAACCCGGAGATCATCATCAAACTCACCCCGGACGAGGCGCTGGTCCTGTCGGACTGGCTGGAGCGAGTGCAGATGACGGACCTCGTCCGTCTCGTCGACGATGCCGCGGTCTGGGCACCCCTTCACCGCATCGCCGGAACGCTCGATAAGTCGCTACCAGGAATCTTTTCAGCGGACTACGCCGAACGCCTGGAAGCGGCCCGCCGCAGGCTTGGTCCAGCCCTGGACGATGCCTCCGGAGACCACGAGGCGGCGGGCCCATGAAATCCCTCTCGGAAATGACCGAGCGCGAGTACTTCGCCAGCGTCGGCCGACGTCCCGGCATGTTCGTCGGCAGAACCTCCTTCCACATGCTGACCGCGTTCCTGACCGGCTACGACCAGCACGCTCTCCGGCACGATGGGCACGGGCTCACCGGCTGGCACGACTGGCTCATCGCCCGTCGCGGACGCGACTGCAACCACGCCTGGCCCGGCCAGGTCCTTCACATCGCCCTCCCGAACGGCTGGGACGACATCTGGAACCTTCCGCCTGAGGACGAGCAGCACGCGATCAAGGTCCTATTCGAGCTCCTCGACGAGTTCGCCGCCGAGTGCGAAGCAGCCCGAGGCACACGATTCCCTGAGAGGCATAGCCCTGAAAGGGGAGAATCCCGATGACGTCGAACGCGACGCTGGCCTAGCGTTCCGCCCATGACCTCCCCGGACGACGACATCGACGACAAGCCCAGTGTGACCATCCGCTGCCAGAACAACGCGTCCGTCAGCGTGACGTTCTGCGACCGGTTCAGCTTCGACGCAGACTCCGTGCACTATGCCGTCGAACTGCGCGCTCCCGGGTTGACCGCTCGCGTCGACGAGGTCGTCGCCTGGATCTGGGACAGCGACCTCACCGCGTTTCTGGAAGAGCTCGCCACCGACTACCAGGGATGGGACGGCGAAAGGAGCTGGCATACCAACGACCGCGACCTGACGGCGTCGGCGGCCTTCCGATCCGGCGGCTACGTCGGGCTGACCTGGGCCTTGCGGCCGTGGACGCAGGCCGCAGGCGGCTGGGGTGCCTCGGTGACCACCTGGCTGGAGGCCGGCGAGCAGATGGCTTCCCTCGCCGCCGATGTCCGGGCCTTCCTCGCCGAGGAGCACCAGTGACATCCGACATGCGCATCACCTGGACGCTTGCGGGATCCGGCTGGGCCGACTGCACCCTTGAAGGTCGCCAGGCGAAAGTCGAGCTCACCGCGTCCTACATCACGAGTGCGCCCGAGGAGCTCCTGACTGCGGTGGCCCGGCTCGTCGCCGGCGAGACAGAGACCCGTGCCCAGTTCGAGGCCGAGCCGACTGCCTACCGGTGGATCTTCTACCGCGAAGGCGAGGACACCTGGATCCGCGTGCTGGAACTGCGCGACGGCAGCGATCACGACAACAGGGGAACCGAGACCTGGTCCAGCCAGCTCGGCATCGACCAGCTCGCCCGCACCGTGATCCGCTGCTTCGACGAGGTCGCGCAGACTTATGGCGAGAGCGGCTATCGAGGCAAGTGGGGCGAACACTTCCCACGAACCGAGCTCGAAGCCCTCAGACGTCTCTGGCACGCCCACCACCGCAGCGAAAACACATAGCCGCGCCAGCCCGTAGCAAAGCAACGGCGGCCCTACTCCAGACTCCAACGGCGCACTCCAGCCGGGCCGCTGAGTTCGCGACGTCCGCCCCCGCACACCCGGGCGCGCCGCCGCCTAAGATCGCACATCAGGACGGAGCACAGTAAGCGGGGAAGGGCCAGGAAAACCGTGCGATTCGGCGTGATTTACGACAACCATCGCTTGGCCGAAGGTGGCGCCATGGCGGAGGATCTTTTCGATGCGCTCCTCGTCCACGACACCTGGGACGACGACGGGTACCGCACCATGTTCACGTTGCGTGTTCTTACGAGGGAGGGCTGGGTCGAAGTCGGCACCGTGAAGATCGGCCATGTGGCGACGGACGGCGAGGATTTCGGCAACTACCTGCTCCCGGAGCGCTTCAGCCGCCTGGACAGCTCGCGCTATTTCTCGGTGGGCCAGGATGAAAGCTATTACTACACGCTGAGCGAGATACCCGGCGCCGTCCGGGAGGAAGTACTCACCGCGCTCCGGGACATCGCCTACGACGAGGACTCATTCCGCCTCGCGCGGAACCAGAATGTGACCCGTACTTCGCTACTGCGCTTCGTCAAAATGTCGACCGTGCACGGCCAGCTGCGACGCATCGCACGCGGTGGAGCGCGCCGGGTAAGTTTCGATATCGCCTACGAGCCGCCGCTGCCACCGGCAATGGCTCCTGTAAGGTTTGAATTCAAGGTCGAACCAGGCTCTCGGCCGGCCAGCAATGTGCACGCCCTGACCGGACGGAACGGCGTGGGGAAGTCATATGTACTTTCCCACTTGGCCCGCGCCGTCGCTGCTGTCGAGCCACAGACACTGGAGCTCGGGCGGATCACCGAGTATGGCCGCGAGGGCCGCTCCTTCAACAACTTGGTGGCCGTCTCTTTCAGTGCCTTTGACGACTTCCCGCTCGTCGAAGGCGACGAAATGTTCATCGCTTCCTATGTGGGCCTGCGTGTTCAGGGTTCACGATCCCCCAGGTTCAAGACCCCTGGCGGGCTCAGGAAAGACTTTGCGCAGGCAATGAAGGCATGTCTGACGCGCGAGCGCAGCCCACAATGGATCAAGGCATTGCGCACCCTCGACTATCCCGGGAGCGGACTCCTGGAGGAGGGATGGCTGGAGAACTTCGAGAACACCGCCAGCCTGAACAGCCGCGAGAATAAAGCCCGGCAGCTCTTCCGCCACCTCAGCGCCGGCCACCGACTCGTTCTGCTCACCATGTCCCGGCTCATCGAGCACGTGAGTGAGCGGACCCTCGTCATCATCGATGAGCCGGAAACCCACCTCCATCCGCCCCTGCTGTCCGCGTTCATGCGTGCGCTGTCCGATCTCCTCGCCGAGCGCAACGGGCTGGCCATCGTCGCCACACACTCTCCGGTTGTACTCCAAGAGATTCCTGCCCACTGCGTCTGGAAGCTCTGGCGCTACGGCGGGCAGCTCGGAGCCGCGCAGCCCCGCATCGAGACGTACGGCGAGAACGTCGGCGTGCTGACTCACGAGGTCTTCGGTCTGGAACTCACCGAGGCCGGCTTTCTGCACGAACTACGGCGTCTGGTCGACGTCGGCTACTCCTACGACGCTGTCCTGGAACACTTCAGCGGACGGCTGGGCAGCGAGGCGCAATTGGTGCTCAGCGCCTTGCTCGGCCAGCGCGACGACGTGGAGGGACACGGCTGATGCAGCACATAGACCCTCCGACTTTCAACGCACGCGACGTCTACACCACCTGCATCGCCAACGCCCGCCCAAATAACCGAAAACGGCTGGAATCGTTCACCGACGCGGTGGCCGATGCAGCAAGCGCGTACGAGGCAGCCGCTCAGGGCCAGGCTCTTCACACCCTCACCGGCCTCGCCGCCACGCCTGGCACCCGTCGCGACCGCAAGGCACTGGAGGGGGTCTACACCGACCGGTTGGCCAAGGACCGCGCTCCGGGCCGCCGCATCTACGAGGCGCTCAAAGGTACGACCGACCAAGAAGG
This sequence comes from Streptomyces sp. NPDC093065, assembly GCF_044754585.1. NCBI lineage: Bacteria > Bacillati > Actinomycetota > Actinomycetes > Kitasatosporales > Streptomycetaceae > Streptomyces > Streptomyces sp. NPDC093065. The sequence continues at coordinate 81,044 of NZ_JBIVPJ010000022.1, forward strand.
CCGTCGACGGGACAACCGGTGTCCACTGTGTGGGGAGGGCCTGGTAACCACACTCGATCACCACCTACCCAAGAACACGTACCCGCTGCTCAGCGTGGTACCGGTTAACCTCATCCCGGCTTGCCGCGACTGCAACACCGGCAAGCGCGCGACAGTCCCCATCAATGCGGGTGACCAGACCCTGCACCCCTACTTCGACGACTTCTCCCACCACCCCTGGCTTCGAGCTCGTCTCAGGAGGCCACGCGGCAATGAGCAGCCGTCGATGAAGTTCTTCGTTTCCCCCCACCCTGATTGGAGCGACACACTCACAGAACGCCTCCAGAAACACCTGAAGGTGTTCGACCTGGACTACCGGTACAGCCTTCTGGTGAGTAGCCACATCGCATCCACCAACCACGACCTCACGATGATGCCCACTAACTCCGTCGCCCCCTGGCTTGAGCACAAGGCCGAAGGCTGGCGCTACCGGGGTAACCCCAACACGATGGGCTATGCCCTGTTCAAGGCCCTGGCGGCCGACAAGTGGTATGTCAACGGCGGCTGGCGCGGCTCAAGCCCGGAGACAAACCTCGGCTAATCGGCCCGACAGCCATTCTCCGAGGGTGCAACAGCTCGCTGGGGCTGGACGTGACGCCGCAGTCAGTCCGCCGCGGGACCGACTGATGGCGTGGTCATCGGGTTCGCCGACCGGACCCCCTTTTACGGACCCCGGCTACGTGCAGAGGTCGGCGGCTTGTCGTCGGTCCTCTCCCGTGTCGTGATTTTGGGCGCACCACAGGCTGCACGAATCAGCTCGACGGCAGGACGACTGGGTTCGATGTCAACGGACAGCTGCTCAGGTCGAGTGAGACAGGCCATCCACCGACGTCTCACTCAACCTGAGCCACCCCAGGCCACCGCCTCGCGATGGCCCACTTCTACTGAGACGGGACAAGTACCCCGTCAACGGGCCCTCGACCCCACTCCGGTCGCCGCTGATCCCGACGGCCCGCAGGCGGGCGGGGGACCCCTGGGACAGTGTCATTCTCTGTGCTCCGCTCAACCTGGAGGAGTCGGTGCGGTGACAGGGTGCGCCACCCTACTCCGAAGTTACGTGTCGTGATGGCCCGTTCGCGCCCCGTGCGGGAGACTGCCGCGATGACCGACACAGACCTCGCCCGGGGAACCTTCGCGGACCCGGCCGTTCTGCTGCGCGCGTTCGGGTCCGCCCGCGCGGTGCTGTTCGACTTCGACGGTCCCGTCTGCGACCTGTTCGCGGGCGCGACCACGACGGACGTGGCGGAGCAGGTCAAACGGACGGCCCGGCGGTACTGGGGGCCGCTCGACCCCTCGGTCGAGAAGTGCGACGACTCCCACGGCGTCCTCGGCCCGCTCAGGGAAATGTACGAACGGTCCGTTCCCAGGCCCAGCAGCCTCCCGCTGGAACTCGCCGAGGCCGCCGTCACCGGCCTGGAGCGGCGGGCCGTACGCACCGCGGTCCCCACCGCGCACCTGTACGCCCTGGTGGACCTGCTGCTCGGCCAGGGCAAGCGTCTGGCCGTCGTCAGCAACAACGCGGAGGGGCCGATCCGGGAGTACCTCGGGGGTCGCGGACTCGGCTCGAAGTTCGACGGGGTCTTCGGCCGGTCGCCCCATGACGCACGGCTCATGAAGCCGCACCCGGACTGCGTGCACCGGGCCCTGCGCCACCTGGGCGTGCCCGCCTCGGACTGCCTGCTCGTCGGTGACCAGCTCACCGACCTGGGTGCCGCCCGGTCGGCCGGGACCGGCTTCCTCGGACTCACCGGGCACGCGGAACGCGCGCTGCGGATGGCGCGGGGCGGCGCGGACGCGGTGGTCTCCTCCTACCTCCCGGTCCTCCGGGCCGCCGACGGGTCGTCGGTCTGCGGGTAGCGGGTATCGGGTGGCGGTGGCCGGTGGCGCCTACTCCCGCGTCGCGCGCTCCTCGCGTACCACCCGCAGTACCGCTTCGAGGGAGTGGACGAGTACGTCCTCGCCCGCGGACCGCAGTTGCTCCTCCTTGCGGCCGTTCCTCGCGTACCCGAGGAAGGGGACACCGGCCCGCCTCGCCGCCGCCGCGTCGGCGGGGGAGTCGCCGAGCATCAGGGCCTGCCCGGGGGCGGCGCCCACGGCGTCGAGGGCGCGGTTGAGATGGTGCGGGTCGGGCTTGAGCAGGTGCGGGTCCCGGGTGCGGCCGTAGATGTGCGGGGCGAAGCAGTCCAGCAGGCCCCGGGTCGCCAGGTACCGGCTCACCACGCGGGGCGAGTTGTTGGTCGTGATCGCGAGACCGGTGCCGAGCGCGGTCCAGGTACGGATCAGGGGGTCGGCGTACGGGGTCGGCCGTGCGGTGGGTACGGCGCGCAGTTCCTCGCGGGTCAGCCGTTCCTCGAACTCGGCGACGAGGTCGCTCCGGCGGTGCCTGCGGTTGACGGCGCCCAGCAGGACCATCGGGTCCGGGTGGCTCTGCTCCTCCCGGGTCAGCAGGTCCTTGAACCCCGTCCCCTCCAGCCAGGCCACCAGTTCACCCGCCACCCGGGCGGCCGGGTGGCCCGCGAACAGTCTGCAGACGGGGCCGTCGAAGTCCCACAGGACGAGGCGGGCACCGAGGACCAGCTCCCGCACGCGCTCGGGCACCCCGGCGCGCCCGCCCCGCTCGCCCACCGGTTCCGCCCGTTCCGTGCGGGACGTCACGGGCTGAGCTCCATGGGCCTGGAGATGGTCCCCCACAGGCCGTCGAACCACTTCTGCGACTCCTCGACGAAGGCCCTGTCACCGCGGCCGATCTGCTTCCGGAAGGGGAACAGCAGCGAATGGGAGCCGAGCGCGTCGTACATCTGCAGCGTCCGGCCCTCGTACTCCTCCTCGCGCTGGTCCACCAGGTAGTAGCCGAAGAGCGCCTCCTTGCCGTTGAGCAGGTAGAGCTTCAACGGCGGGGTGAACGGCAGCGTGCGGAAGTCCACCCGTACGTCGACGCGCCGGCTGATCTTCCGCACGGCGAGCAGGTTGAGTTCGAGCACCCTGGCCTGGGCGTCGCGCATCCCGAGCCAGCGTCGGTGGACCGGATCGTTCTCCTCGTCGGCGACCAGAACGGGGAAGGCCAGCTTGATGTCCGGCGCCGGGAGCAGCACCCGGAACTCGATCGACTCCGGTTCGACGGCACCTTCCTGGAGCAGGCGGAGCGGCTCGCTGAGCGCGGACACCAACGTCTCCGAGGTGTGACACAGGACGTCGACCCGCACCTGCGGCTCCGAGAACGCCTCCGTCAGCCGGGGCCCCAGGGCCCACATCGTCTTCTGCGGCTCGTCGTCCCGGACGGGGGCGGGCTCGGCGATGCGGGGCGGGCTGCCCTTGCTGACGTTGGTGAGCAGCTTGTCGTCCTGGAGCGCGCGCAGCGCCTGGCGCACGGTGCCCCGCTCCACGCCGAACTCCTCGGCCAGCTCGGCCTGCGTCGGCAGGCGGTCGCCCGCCTTGAGGTCTCCCTCATTGATCCGCTTGCGCAGGGCATCGGCGATCTCCTGCGACGAGAGCCTTCTGCTGCCGTTCACGGACACGTTCTCCTGAGTCACGACCAAACGCTACAACTTTGCCCTACCTACTGGGAGTTGTTTGAAACTCGTTTATAGGTAGCAGCCAAGTGGGAACAACATAACTGAAGTTGGCTGCCAACATCACCCAGTTGGCGGAAGTCAATCTTCCTGATCCGCTCACTGCACCCGCTCGTCCGCGAACTTCCGGCCGCCCGAACGTCTTGAAGGGGGGAGACCATGGCCGTCCTCGCCCTCGTCTCCGCGGTCTGCGTCGTCACCTTCGAGCAGATCGTCCAGTGGCGCTACGGCGGCACCGGCATCGTCGGCCTGCTCCTGCTCGCCATTGGACTCAGAGCCGGGCGGCCCTCTGTCAGCTGCGCCGGCGCGGTGCTGCTCGCCCTCATGGTCGCGGATCCCGCGCTGTGACCTTGGCCGGTTCCCGTCGCATCGGGGCGAAGCCGGTGCAGGCCGTGCGGGCCGTACGCCACAACTTCACGCCATCCTGCCGCAGTTCGCGAGCGGGTGGTTACAAGCTTCTTCCAAGTGGAGATAACCAGAGATAAGTTGGTAGCCAACTTGAGCAACGTGGTCAGTCCTCAAGGGGGTTGGCCACCACGGTGACTGGGGGTCCACCATGCCGCTCATCGCCATCGTCGTCGCCGCTCTGGCCATCGGGTTCGAGCAGCTCGTGCAATGGAAGTACGGGCCGATGGGCATCATCGCGTTCGTCGCGCTGTCCGTCGGCATCAAGGCGAAGAACACCATGATCGGCGGTGTGGGCGCGGTGATCCTCGTGATGCTGCTCGCCCAGTCCGGCTGAACCGACGTACTGACCGGCCGGGCCCCCTTCCGGAGGGGAGCCGGGAGCCCGGCCGGTCAGTGGGCACCACGCACAACAACCACAACCACAACCGAAGAGCAGGAACAGCACGCGCTACGGATGCGCACGTCCACCGTCACCGGCGGAAGGGAGCCACCTCAGAACATGTCCGGGCACCAAGGCCGCCTGGACGTACGCAGCAGGGCGTCGGCCACACGGGCGGCGCCCGCTCGTTCTTCCCGCACCCGGCCGAGCGCGGCCAGCCGTACGGCCGACGCGTCGCCGAGCCAGAGCGCCGCCAGGTCGGCCACGTCCAGCACGAGGTGGGCGCTCTCGGTGGCCGGCGCGCAGGACGCCCCGTCCGGCCCCGCCTCCAGCCGCCACCGTCCGCCGGTCAGCCCGGCCCGGTCCACGACTTCGAGCACCACCGCTCCCCGCCCGTCGTAGCTCCGCGCCTCGAGCGCCTCGGCGACGTCCAGGATCCGCACCCACAGCCAGTCGGCCTGCGTGGTGATGCGGGCCGCGCGCGGGTCCGGCAGAAGGTGCGGGAGCAGGTCGTCGGGGGAGCGCCAGCCGCTCTTCACCGTCTGCACCCAGTCGACCGAGCACAGGTAGTGCCACAGCGCGCGCTCGGCCGCCGGGGTGACGCCGATCAGCCACTCGACGGTCGCCGTGTTCAGCGGCTGCTTGGCGTCGCCCCAGTGGTCGTCGGTCCGGTACGAGGCCAGGCCCTCGACCTCGCCGTCCGCCGAGCGGTACAGGGCGTAGCAGGGCTCCACCCAGGGCGTGCCGTTCATGTTCACGAGGCCGGTCCGGGACTGCCACCACAGCTCGGTGCGGCCGACCGCGCCCGGCTGGGCCCGGCGCAGCCGCTCGTGCAGCTCCGGTCCGAGCTTGCGCACGTCCTCGCCGTCCACGAGGTCGATCCGGCCGCCGTCCTCCGGGGCCGCCCAGCGCCGGTCGAGGCCGGCGCGGGGCACGTCGACCGCCCACTCGGTCATGGTGGTGGCGGGGCCGAAGCCGTACCGGCCGTAGATCGGGTACTCCGCCGCGATCAGCGTCGCGACGACGTCCCCGCGCTCCTTCGCCGCGGACAGGTCCTGCGCCATCATCCGGGTGAGCAGGCCGCGGCGGCGGTGGGTCGCGGTGACGGTGACGTTGGATATCGCGTCGGCGCGGACCGTGCCGCCCCCGACGGCGGTCAGCTCCTGGTCGAAGGACCGGAAGGTCGCCACGCACCTCTCGCCGTCGAAGGCGCCGAGCGACCGGCCGGGCACGAACTGCCGGCGCCGGGCCTCCACCTGTTCGGCGGCCACGGCGGGCGGCTGCAGGAACCCCGTGTTCAGCGCCCGGTTCCAGTCGGGGAACTCGGCCTCGGTGACGGGACGTACGTCGATCTCGGTGCGGTGGCTCATGGCCTCACGGTAGGTCGGCGTCCCCGCCCGCGTCGCGCGGATTACCGGGGGCCGGGGGCGTCAGAAGGCCGCCCGGATCTCCCCCACCTCCCGGCCGCCGCCGAGCAGCGGCGCGCGGCCGATGCGGTCGACCACCGGGCCGTCCACGCCCAGCAGGGTCAGGGCGCGGGCCAGGACCGGGCCGAGCGCCCGCCCCGCGCCGTCCTCGATCTTGAAGGCGAGGGCGCGGCCGTCCGGCAGGGCCACCGCCTGGACGGCCTCGGCGCCCATCTTGGAGAGGGTGCCGGGCACCTCGCGCATCAGCCAGGTGTCGGCGCGGCGGCTGCCGGCCACGTACTCGGGGTGGGCGCGCATCGCGTCGGCGACCCGGCGTTCGGCCGTACCGGGTCCGGCGGCGACGAAGGACCGGAAGGCGCGGGCCAGGCCGACCAGGCTGACCGCCATCAGCGGCGCGCCGCAGCCGTCCGTGCCGACGGCGGCCACCGGTTCGCCCGCCGCGTCCTCCACCACCTTGTGGATGATCCGCTGGAGCGGGTGCTCCGGGTCGAGGTAGGTCTCCAGCGGCCAGCCGCGCTGCGCGCAGACCGCCAGCATCGCGGTGTGCTTGCCGGAGCAGTTCATGGTGACGCGGTCGGGCGCGGCGCCCGAGGCGAGGTACGTGTCCCGCTCCTCGGCGTCCAGCGGCAGGTCGGGCGGGCACTGGAGCAGCGCCGGGTCCAGGCCGTACTCGTCCAGCATCTTGCGGACCAGGTCCCGGTGAAACGGTTCTCCGGAGTGGCTCGCGGCGGCCAGCGCCAGCCGCTCCCCCGCGAGGTCGAGACCGGCCCGCAGGACACCGGCCGCCTGCATCGGCTTGTTGGAGGAGCGCGGGAAGACCGGCGCCGTCACCTCCCCCAGGGCCAGTTCCACCGCCCCGTCGGCGCCCAGGACGACCAGGCTGCCCCGGTGCCGCCCCTCGACGAAGCCGGACCTGACGACCTCGGCGAGGACGGGCGGCACGACGGGCGAGAGCGCGGACGTGGGCGCGGACCGGTCCGTCTGCGACGGCTGGTCCGCACGTGACGACTGGTCCGCACGCGGCGGCTGGTTCTCACGCGACGGTTGCGACGGCTGCGGCGGCTGGGGCGCGGGCATCGGCGGTGGCCTTCCGGAACGGGCGACCCCCCGCGGCGACGGCCCGGGATCACCGGGCCCGGGGGCGGCGCGGATGGCCGCCCCCGTGTCACACGAGCAGGTCGTCGACTTGTGCTTCCCCTTCACGGTACCGGCGGGCGATCTCCGCGCTGCAGTCGTCCGCCGTGCGCTGGAGGCGCTGCCGGTTCCGGGAGACCTGCTGCTCGTAGCGCACGAGCCGCCCCATCCCGGCGGTCAGCTCGACGTCGGTGCGGGCCGCCAGGTCGGACAGCTCCACCTCGCCCAGCATCTCCGCGGCCAGCCGCCGGCACTCCTCACTGCGCGGAGTGGCCAGCGTCACGTGGCGGGCGGAGGAGCGCTGCCGCGCCGGTGCGTCGGCGAGGATCTCCGACAGCCGCTCGACCACGGACCCCGTCGCCGCGGTGGTGACCACGGACGACGACGGCGTCGACCCGCGCTCCGCCAGCTCCGCGCGCAGGATGTCGATACGGCCCTGCAGCAGCCGCCGTACGTAGCTGAGGTCGGCCTCCTCGCGCTGGGCGTCGCGGCGCAGCGCGCGCACGTCCGGCAGGCTCAGCGAGGCCAGGTCCCGCTCCGGCGGATCCGCGGGCAGCTCCGGGCTGTCGGTGCGCTGCACGGGCGCCCGGGGCGCCTCCAGGCCGCCCGCTCCGCCCGGACCATCGGGACCACCCGGACATGTCAACGCGGCAGTCCCGAACGACCGCCCCGTACTCGGTGTGCTCATGTGCCTCAACCGTCCCCTCGCCCGGCGTCTGGGAGCATCGTGCCACCCCACGTGGCCGCTATGTGACCGAGTGCCCACGATCGGCCCCGATCGGCCCCAGATGGGGGGTTACGGCGCGATACGAAACTCCGTGCGGGCCCGCCCGTCCACACCCTGGGGACGCACGGCATCATGACGGCATGCGTGCAGTGGTGCAGAGGGTGGACGGCGCGAGCGTCGTCGTGGACGGCGAGACCGTGGGCGCGATCGACGGCGAGGGCCTGTGCGTCCTGGTCGGGGTCACCCACGAGGACACCGGGGAGAAGGCGGCGCAGCTGGCCCGCAAGCTCTGGTCGGTGCGGATCCTGCACGACGAGAAGTCGTGCAGCGACCTCGACGCCCCGCTCCTGGTCATCAGCCAGTTCACCCTGTACGGCGACGCCCGTAAGGGCCGCCGGCCCACCTGGAACGCCGCCGCGCCCGGCGACGTCGCCGAGCCGCTGGTCGACGAGGTGGTCGCGCAGCTGCGCGCGCTGGGCGCGACCGTGGCGACGGGCCGCTTCGGCGCGCGGATGCGGGTGTCCCTGACGAACGACGGCCCGTTCACGGTCCTCGTGGAGGTCTGAGGCCCCTACGGCTCGACGACCGTCTCCTGCGCCGCCGCCGTGTCCTCGGCCGTCAGCCGGGCGTCCACCGGGACGTTCCGCTTGACCAGGGCGAGGGCGACCGGGCCCAGCTCGTGGTGGCGTACGGAGGTGGTGACGAAGCCGATCTTCCGGCCGTCGGGGCCGTCGTCCGCGAGGCGGATCTCCGCCCCGTTCGGCGGCAGGTGGACCTCGCTGCCGTCCAGGTGCAGGAAGACCAGCCGGCGCGGCGGCTTGCCGAGGTTCTGCACCCGGGCGACGGTCTCCTGGCCGCGGTAGCAGCCCTTCTGGAGGTGTACGGCGGTGCCGATCCAGCCCAGCTCGTGCGGGATGGTCCGGTGGTCGGTCTCGAACCCGAGCCGGGGACGGTGCTGCTCGACCCGCAGCGCCTCGTGGGCGAGGATCCCGGCCGCGGGCCCGGCCTCGGCGGCGAACGCCTCCAGCTCTTCCCTGGGCAGGAAGAGATCACGCCCGTACGGCGTCTCGCGGACGGCGGCGGAGTCGGGGGCCCGGGCGATCGACCCGGCCGGCAGGTGCACGACCGCGGTGTCGGCGGTGCGGTCGGCGACCTCGACCCGGTAGAAGAACTTCATCGACTCCAGGTAGGCGATCAGCGCCTCCTGGGTGCCGGGCTCCACGTGGGCCCAGACGGTCGTGCCGTCGTCGACGAGGTACAGGGCGTGCTCGATGTGGCCGTTCGCCGAAAGGATCAGCGCCTCGGTGGCCTGGCCGGCCGGCAGGTCGCTGACGTGCTGGGTGAGCAGCAGGTGCAGCCAGCTCAGCCGGTCCTCGCCCGTGACGGTGACGACACCGCGGTGGGAGAGGTCGACGAAGCCGGTGCCGTCGGCGAGGGCACGCTGCTCACGGAACAGGTCGCCGTAGTGGGCGGCGACGCCTTCGTCCACGCCCTCGGCGGGAACGGCGCCGGGCAGGGACAGCAGGGGGCTCTTCATACGCCCAGCCTACGACTCGCTTACGACTCGGTAGTTGAAGCCTTCAGCGAACAGCTCTCGCACCGGCCGAAGATCGCGAAGTGCTTCATGTCGGTGTCGAAGCCGAACTGCTCGCGCAGCTTGGCCGTGAAGTCGGCGGCCACCGACAGGTCGGCCTCGATCACGTTGGTGCAGTCCCGGCAGACCAGGTGGATGTGGTGGTGCCGGTCGGCCAGGTGGTAGGTGGGCGCCCCGTGCCCGAGGTGGGCGTGGCTGACCAGGCCCAGCTCCTCCAGCAGCTCCAGCGTGCGGTACACCGTGGAGATGTTGATCCCCGACGCCGTCTTGCGCACCTGGCCGAGGATGTCGTCGGGGGTCGCGTGTTCGAGGGTGTCCACGGCTTCGAGCACCAGCTGCCGCTGGGGTGTCAGCCGGTAACCACGCTGCCTGAGGTCGCTCTTCCAGTCAGTGCTCACCACACCCACGAGTCTAGGACTACTTGAAGAAAGCGATCCCGTCGTCCGGCATGTCGTCCGGCAGGGCCTTGGCCCAGCGCTCGACGTCCTCCGGGGTGACGACCTTCTTCAGGTGCGCCGACATGTACGGGCGCAGCTCGACCTCGGGGGTCTGCTTCTCGCCGACCCACATCAGGTCGCTCTTCACGTAGCCGTACAGCCGCTTGCCGCCGGTGTAGGGCTGAGAAGCCGCCGTGCGGGCCACGGCGTCCGTGACCAGGTCGATCTGGGGCTTCTGGTCGGCCAGCTCGCCGTACCAGATCTCGATGACGCCGTCGTCGCGGGTCATCGTCACCTCGACCTTGCGGCCCGCGTCGATGCGCCAGAAGCCGTGCTCGGACTCCAGCGGGCGGACCTTGTTGCCGTCGTTGTCCAGCACCCAGGTGTGCGACTCGTACTCCAGGAAGTCGCGGCCGTCGTGGGTGAAGGAGACCTCCTGGCCGAAGTTGCACTTCTCGGCACCGGGGAAGTCGTGCACGCCCGCGCCGGCCCAGTCACCGAGCAGGAAGGCGAGGGGGACGAGGTCCTTGTGCAGGTCGGACGGGATCTCGATCATGAGCGGTACTTCCTGGCGTCGGTGATCAGCGCTGGCCCTGGTACAGCTTCTTCACGGTCAGACCGGCGAAGGCGAGAACGCCGACGCAGACCAGGACCAGCAGGGCTTCGAAGAAGATCTCCACGGGGTGCTCCTTGAGCGGGGGGCATACGACAGGGCCGCCCCCAGCTTACGCGGCCCACCTCGGCTCTTCTCGCCGGACTCCGCCCACGAAGGCGGCCCACGCGGGCGCGGCGAACAGGAGCGCGCCGCGAGCGGGGTCCTTGCTGTCGCGCACGGGGACGAGGGGGAGGCCGGGGGCGACCTCGACGCACTCGCCGCCGCTCGCGTTGCTGTAGCTGCTCCTGCGCCAGTCGGCGGCGCGGAGGAGGTCGTCGGAGACCTCGACGCAGTTGCCGCCGTCCTGGTTGCTGTAGCTGCTCTTGCGCCAGGTGATCGTGCTCAGGTCGATGGCTCGCATGGCGCTTCCTCCAGCCTCCGCTCGATGAACTCCCGCGACTCGCCCGGAGACAGGGCCGCATCGCGCACCCGATCGTATCGGAGCTGGAGCTGGTCGACCGCCGTTGTTTCCTGGACCAGTTCGCCCGAGTAGCCGGTCTCGACCCAGGCGACGATCCGCCCCGCGCCGTGCAGAAGCATGGTGTCGGTGTTGGTCAGTGCGTGCAGCCCCGCCGTCCAGGGGACCACCTGGACGCTGATGTTGGGGCGTTCCCCCATCGCGACGAGATGGCGCAATTGCGCGTGCCACTCAGCGGTGCTGCGCAGTGAACTGTGCAGCACCGTCTCCGAGAGGATGGCCCGGAACTGCGGCCCGCCCGCGGTCAGCAGCGGTTCACGGCGGCCCATGCGCGCCGCCACCTGCCGGTCCAGCTCCACGCCCGTCAGTCCGCCCTGGCTGAGCAGCTCCGCCGCGTACTCCGGCGTCTGGAGCAAGCCCGGCACGATGCTCGGCGAGTACTGCCACATACTCACCGCCTCGGCCTCCAGGACCATGTACCGGCGGTACCGCTCCTTGAACTGCGTCGGGTCCGCCACCGCCAGCTCCCACAGCGTGAGCAGCATTCCGCCCGTGCCGTAGTACTGGTCCAGCGCCTCCACGATCTCCGGACCGCCCAGCGTGTGGCCGTTCTCCATCTTTCCGAACTGGGACGCGTCCCAGCCCACCGCCTCCGCCATGCCCCGCAGGGACACCCCCCGCCCGTTCCGGAGCAGCCGCAGCTCCTCCGCGAACCGTGCCCTCGGTTCCTGACTGCGACCCGTGATCGCCCTCCGCTGCGGCACCGCGCCCCTCCCGGCTGTGGAATTTGTGGAATTTGGAGCGCCCGTTGTGGCACTAGCGGCCGTTCCGGGCTTGGCGACCCCCGCCGTGGGTCATGCTCTTACTGCCCACCACTACGCAGAGTAGGGCAACTGTCGCATTCCGTACAGACGTTGACGTAAGGAGCGGACCCTTGAGAACAGAACCGGCCACCTACGAGCCCGGCACCGTGCTCTACGACACCGCCGCCGCCAAGGTCGGTGAGTACCGGGGCCGCAGCGGGGCGCGCGTGATGCTCCGGCCCCTCGGCGGCGGCCGGGAGTGGGAGGCGGAGCCGGCGGCGCTGCGCCCGGCGACCGACCGGGAGCGCCTCGCGGCGAACCTGCGGGCCGCGAACGACCGCACCCTCACCGCGCCCCCGGCCCCCGGCGGGTTGGAGCGGCCACCTCTGCCGGTGCCGGACTGCGAGGCGTGCGCCTGGCTGGCCGGCCGGCGGGAGGCCGCCCGCACGGCGTTCGACCACAGCGCGGTGACGGACGCGAACGTCCTGCTGCGCGAGCACCAGCGCAAGGAGCACCAGGGATGACGTACGACGGCGGGCTGCCCTACGAGGAGTGCAGGCGGGCGCAGCGGCTCGCCCCGCGGCGGGACCGTGCTCCCCTCTCCCCCGGTTTCGCGATGCCGCCGTTCCACCCGGACCACCCGCCGAGGCCCGTGCCGCCGAGGCGTGCGTCCCGGCCCCGGCGGTACGTCCGGCTGGACGGCGCCACCGTCAGCGGCCTGCTGACCGTCCTGTGCGTCGCGACGCTGCTGGTGACGATCACCTTCGCGGTGTGACGCCGCCCGCGCGGGCTACGCTTCCGGCATGGCGAAGAAGCTCGTGATCAAGGTGACCGCGGGGGCCGATGCCCCCGAGCGGTGTTCGCAGGCGTTCACCGTGGCGGCGGTGGCCGTGGCCAGCGGCGTCGACGTGTCGCTGTGGCTGACCGGTGAGTCCGCGTGGTTCGCGGTGCCGGGGCGCGCGGCCGAGTTCGAGTTGCCGCACGCCGCGCCGTTGCCCGACCTGCTGGACTCGCTGCTCGCGGGCGGCCGGGTGACGCTGTGCACCCAGTGTGCGGCCCGGCGGGACCTCACCGAGAAGGACGTCATCGAGGGCGTGCGGATCGCGGGCGCGCAGGTCTTCGTGCAGGAGGCACTGGCCGACGACACGCAGGCACTCGTCTACTGACGCCTGCCGGCGGCGCACTCGATTCCGCTTCACGGCGCGGCCGAGTGACACGTTTTGTCACTCCGTCGCGGCATGCCGTCGGTGCGTCGCGGGTCGTATTCTTCTGGGGTGAGCACCGAGCCGCCCCCGTCTCCCTCCCCGTCGCTGACCGAGCGCCGCAAGGCCGCAACCCAGCTCGACATCGCGCACGCGGCGGCCGAACTCTTCGTCTCCCGGGGCCCGGACGCCACGACGGCGGAGGAGATCGCCCGGCGCGCCGGGATCGCGCTGCGCACCTTCTACCGCTACTTCCGCTCCAAGCAGGACGCGGTCGGTCCCCTGCTGACGGACGGCGCCGACCGCTGGCGCGGGCTGCTGGAGAGCACGGCGCCGGGGACGCCGCTCGGCCCGGCGCTGCGGGCCGCGGCGGAACGGGCGCTGGCGGTGCCCGACGCGCAGGCCGCCGAGGCGCTGCTGCGCACCCGCGGGCTGCTGCGGGCCGCCGGGGACGACCCGGCGCTGCGGGCCGTCTGGTACCGCGTGAACCAGGAGTCGGAGGAGCGGCTCGTCCCGGTGATCGCGAGCCTGGTGGGCCCGGCGGAGGGGGGCGCCGACGCGCAGGTTGACGAGGACGCCGGTCGGCTGGAGGTGCGGCTGGTGGCCGCCGCCGCCACCGACGCCATCCGGATCGCGATGGAGACCTGGGCCGGCACGGAGGCGGGGGCCGAGGGGCCCGGCTCGCCGGCCGATCTGGCGACGCGCTGCCTGGAGCGCCTCCTCGGGGGCCTGGACCGCGCGTAGCCGCCGAATGCGGGGGGGGCTGCCCGGGAGGCGGCAGCTAGGGGCGGTCCTGGCGGCGGGGCGGCTTCTTGCCGTCCAGTTCGTCCCACCACTCGTCGGACTGGGCGTCGCCCGACGGGTCGTCCCACCAGCGGTCGTCGGGACCGCGCCGGTTGGCGACCATCGCGGCCACCGGCGGGATGACCATGGCCACCACGCACAGGCCGACGGCCGCCGGGACGGACCAGATGCGCACGACCCCCCAGGCCAGGACGAAGAGGACGATGCAGATCCCCATCATGGCGAAGTAGACGTGCCGCCGCCTCGCGTACATACCTCCAGCGTAGGCCCGGCATCCCCGAAATGCCCCGACATGCCGGAGGGCCGCACTCCAGGTGTCCAACCCGGTGGGTGCGGCCCCTCGGCCGTCGCGCGGTGCGCGCCGTTGCCTGCCGTCAGACGGCGATCGCGACCTCCGCGAGGCCGCCGTCCTGGGCCACGACCGTGCGGTCGGCGGTGCCGCCCGGGACGAGCGCGCGCAGGGTCCAGGTGCCCTCGGCCGCGTAGAAGCGGAACTGGCCCGTCGCGGAGGTCGGGACCTCCGCCGTGAACTCGCCCGTGGCGTCCAGCAGACGGACGTAGCCCGTCACCGGCTCGCCGTCGCGGGTCACCTGACCCTGGATGGTGGTCTCACCGGGCTTGATCGTCGAGGCGTCGGGGCCGCCGGCCTTCGCTCCGCACATGTCGTTACTCCTGAGGTGTTGGGAAAGGTCGGTCGGATGCCGTACCGGTCGTGCCTACTTCGCGGCGCCGAGCTCGATCGGCACGCCGACGAGGGAGCCGTACTCGGTCCAGGAGCCGTCGTAGTTCTTGACGTTCTCCACGCCCAGCAGCTCGTGCAGGACGAACCAGGTCAGGGCCGAGCGCTCACCGATGCGGCAGTAGGCGATGGTGTCCTTCGCCAGGTCGACCTGCTCGTTGGTGTAGAGCTGCTTCAGCTCGTCGTCCGACTTGAAGGTGCCGTCGTCGTTGGCGTTCTTCGACCACGGGATGTTGCGGGCGGACGGGACGTGGCCCGGACGCTGCGACTGCTCCTGCGGCAGGTGGGCCGGGGCGAGCAGCTTGCCGGAGAACTCGTCGGGCGAACGGACGTCGACCAGGTTCTGCGCGCCGATCGCCTGCACCACGTCGTCGCGGAAGGCGCGGATCGCGGTGTTCTGCGGCTTGGCCTTGTAGTCGGTGGCGGCGCGCTGGGGCACCTCGTCGCCGGCGACCAGCTCGCGGGCGTCCAGCTCCCACTTCTTGCGGCCGCCGTCGAGGAGCTTGACGGCGTCGTGGCCGTACAGCTTGAAGTACCAGTACGCGTAGGACGCGAACCAGTTGTTGTTGCCGCCGTAGAGGACCACGGTGTGGTCGTTGGAGATGCCCTTCTCCGACAGGAGCTTCTCGAAGCCCTCCTGGTCGACGAAGTCGCGGCGGACCGGGTCCTGGAGGTCCTGGGTCCAGTCGATCCGGATCGCGTTCTTGATGTGGTTCTTCTCGTAGGCGGACGTGTCCTCGTCCACCTCGACGATCGCGATGGTCGGGTCGTCCAGGTGGTCCTGCAGCCAGTCGGCGTCGACCAGGACGTCGCTGCGGCTCATGTTTTCTCCTCCGGGGCAGTTGCGGCGGGGCGTGCGGTGAGAGGGGGTGCGCGCTCGGGCCGGGCGGCGGCGTGGCGCGCGGGTGCCCGGGGCAGGCCGGGCGGGGGGGGGACGAGGGGGACATGGACGGCGTCGTCGCCGTCCGCCTCAGAAGGTGCGACAGAGCATGGCGGCAACGCGGCACAGGTCCACTGCCCGCCGCTTCGTGAGGTCCGCCTGACGCTTCATAGGTCCCGATCGTAGGGATTGAGGGCGGTCCATGTCACCGACGTGTCGCATAATGAGACACGATCGTCCGAGATGTGGGATGCGTGTCGGGTGCGAGGGGTCGCGGGAGTCGCCCGGACCGGGGACCGGCGTCCTCGCATCTGCGGTACGGACGGCGTCGTCTCGCCTGTCGGACACGGGCGTCGCCGGTCCGTACGGCACCGGCCTTCGTCCTACCCGGCCAGCTTGACGTTCGAACCCTTCACCGTGATCTCGACGCCGTCCTTCGCCGCTTCGACCTTGTCCAGCTCGATGCCGCCCGGCAGCTCGTCGATGGTCTGCTGGAAGTCGGTGATGGCCCGGATCCGGGACTCGGCGAGCTGCCTGCCGGCGATCTCCGGCAGTCCGTCGGCGACGACCTCGACGTCGTCGTCCTTGACCTTGACCGAGCTGAGCACCTGGAGCGGCTCGGGCACCTCGACACCGAGGACCGTGGCCTGCAGCGACACCTTGATCTTTCCGTTGCCGCCGTCGGAGAGGCCGACGACCTTGGCCGAGATGCCGGGGGCGATGTCCGTGGGCTGGGACTTGGTGGCCTTCATCAGCTCGTCGTAGCCGACGGTCGCGGTGCCCGTGGCGGAGGCGGCGGTGGCGGAGCTGTAGTCGCCGGAGAACTCGACGCCCTTCATGTGCGCGCGCAGCTCGGCGATGCGGATCTTCTCCTCGCCGTTGCCCGTGGACGCTTCGTAGTCGTCGATGCCGACCTCGACGTCGTCCAGTTCGCCGCCGGCGAGCTGGGTGAGGAAGGGGAAGCCGTTGATGGCGACGTCCGGCGTCGAGGACAGGTTCTCGGTGCTGCGCAGCTTGTCCGCCGCCTCGTCCTCGGCGAAGTTGACGGCGACACGGTCGGCGATCACGAAGAGGCCGCCGAGGATCACGACGACGATCAACAGTATTCGCAGTGCGCGCATGCGGTGTTTCCCCAACCCTGGACGCTCGACGGCGGATCCGACGGCCGACGGCCGTCCAGCGCGAGCGTAACGCGGGCCGGCGGCACCCCCCGGGTTTTGTCGAACACCTGTGACAGGGGGTGCCGTACCGGCGCCGGACTCAGGCCAGGGCCCGGCCCAGGACGTACACGGCCGGGGCCGCCGCCGCGAGGGGCAGGGCCACGCCCGCCGTGAAGTGGACGAAGCGGGAGGGGTAGTCGTAGGCCGCGACCCGCAGGCCGATCAGCGCGCAGACCGCCGCGCCCGCACCCAGCAGCGCCCCCGGCGCCCCGAAGTCCGTCACCGAGCCGGCCGCGATCCCCGCCCCGGCCGCCGCGAGCAGCGCGACGACCACGGACGCCGGGGCCGGCAGCGGCAGGGCGCGCGCCACGGCGGCCACGGCCACCGCGATCCCGCCGACCACGACCGCGTCCGCGTCGGCCGCGAGGTACCCGCCCGCGACGACCGCGAGGGCCGCCGCGGCGATGGTCGCCATCAGGCCGTACATCCGCTCGTCCGGGTCGGCGTGCGAGCGGAGCTGGAGGACGAGGGAGAGCAGCACCCACACCCCGAGCGTGCCGAGGATCGCCGCCGGGGAGCGGTCCGACACCAGCAGCGCCGCGTCGGCGGCGAGCGCGCCCAGGAAGCCCAGCGCGATGCCCTGCCGGGCGGGCCACATGCCGTTCAGCCGGAACCAGCCCGCCGCGGTGACCGCCTGGAGGACGACGAGCGGGACGAGGAGGGCGTACGTGCCGAGCGCCGCCGCGCCGGACAGCAGCAGCCCGAGGAGCGCGGTGAGACCGGCCGGCTGCATGCCGGGGTCGATGATCGGCGAACGCCCCTCGGCCCGCGCCCGCTGCGCGTCGGTGATTCGCGTGTTCCCGGCGACGGTCGCCGGACCGTAGCCGGGCTCACCGGAGGCGGGGGCGGAGGGGTCCGGGGCGGGAGCGGCGGCGGCGGGCGCCGGCGGCGCGGCGGGCTCGAAGGGCTGCTGCGGCTGCGGCTGGGGCTGGGGTGCGTACGGCGGCTGGTACGCCTGCCCCTGCGCCGGATACGGCTGCGGCTGCGCGGTGTGCGGCGGCAGGTACGCCGTCTCCTCGGCGGAGACCGGCGGCTGCACCTGCGTCTCCCAGGTCTGCCCCTGCCACTGCTGCGTGTACTGGCCGGCGTTCGGGTCCGGTTGCTGCTCCCCGTATCCCTGCTGCTCCCCGTATCCCTGGTACGACTGGTACGGCTGCTGCCCGGGCCACGCCTGCGCGTCGTATCCCTCGTACGGCTGCTGCCCGTACGGCTGATGCGGCTGGTCGGTCATCGCTCACCCTCCTGCGAACGGCGGGAGCACCTCGACCGTGCCGCCCTCGGCCAGCCGTACCGTCTCATGCCCGCGGGTGCCCACGGGGTCGCCGTCGACGAGGAACGAGCAGCGCAGCAGTACGCGGGTGAGTTCGCCCGGGTGCCGCTCCCGCACCGCGCCGAGCGCGTCCGCGAGCGTCGCCGCGTCGCAGGGCTCCTCGGCCACCCCCGCCGCGGCCTTCGCGGCGGCCCAGTAGCGCACCGTGACCTTTGCCATCTCGTTCCTTCGTCGTCGGCGATGAACAACGCCAGGCTAGCCCGCCGCCGCCACCGCCCAGTCGCCGATGCGGTGCAGCAGCACCTCGTCCGAGGCGTTCTCGGCGTGGCCCATGCCGGGTTCCAGCCAGAGTTCGCCGTGTTCACCGGCCGCGTCGGCCAGCATCCGGGGGTGGTCAAGGGGGAAGTAGCCGTCCCGGTCGCCGTGCACGACCAGCAGTGGCGTCGGCGCGATCCGCGTCACCGCCTCCACCGGCGACAGCGGCACCGGGTCCCAGTCGCGGTGGTGGATGCGGGTACGCAGGCCGTAGCGGCCCACCAGGCGCCCGGCGGGGCGCATCACCAGCCAGTGCAGCCGGCGCATGGGCGCCGTGCCCCGGTAGTACCAGCGGGCGGGGGAGCTGACCGACACGACGGCGTCCGTGCCCGCCCCGGCGTCGCCGGCGTACAGCGCGGCGTGGCGCAGGACCACCGAGCCGCCCATGGAGAAGCCGACGGTCACCACGCGCGCGTGCCCGAAGCCGCGCGCCCACTCGACCGCCGCCGCCAGGTCCAGCACCTCGCGGTCGCCGACGGTGGACCGCCCCCCGGACGCTCCGTGGCCCCGGAAGGAGAACGTGACCACGGCACCGTGCCGCGCGAAGGCCGCCGCGATCCGCCGTACGTGCGGCCGGTCGGCGTCGCCGGTGAAGCCGTGCGCGACGACGAACACCAGGTCAGAGGGGTCGCGCCCGGCCGGTCCCGGCTCGTACACGGCGTCGACGGGGACACCGTCGGCCGTACGGAGGAAGGTGCGCGCGGGTGTGCGGCGCGGCGCTCCCCGGGGCGTCTCGGGATGCGGACGATTGGCTGGACCACGGGTGGAACCCGCCACACGACCCGGCGGTCGGTTGCTCATGTCGGCTATTCTGCTGGGCAGAGGACTCGGGCAACGTAGCCCCCGGGTCCTTTTGTGCTTTCGGGAGCGATGCCGGGCGGGCGCCCGGCGTTCACCTCCCGGACGCCACCAGTACGAAGCAGTGCCACAGACGTCCTCGCAGGGACCCAGGAGGAACCAGACGTTATGGGCGAGCGAACCGGGCACGACCACAAACCGTCCCAGGCAGGTGGGGCGCGATGAGTTCTCTGCTGCTCCTGACCAACGCCCTCCAGCCGTCGACGGAGGTGCTCCCCGCCCTCGGCCTGCTGCTGCACAACGTGCGCGTCGCCCCCGCCGAGGGACCGGCCCTCGTCGACACCCCCGGCGCCGACGTCATCCTCGTCGACGGCCGCCGCGACCTCCCCCAGATCCGCAGCCTGTGCCAGTTGCTGCGCTCCACCGGCCTCAGCTGTCCCCTGGTCCTCATCGTCACCGAGGGCGGTCTGGCCGCCGTCACCGCCGACTGGGGCATCGACGACGTGCTCCTCGACACCGCCGGTCCGGCGGAGGTCGAGGCACGGCTGCGGCTGGCCACCGGCCGCCAGCAGCTCGGCGGCGACGACTCCCCCATGGAGATCCGCAACGGCGACCTGTCGGTGGACGAGGCGACGTACTCCGCGAAGCTCAAGGGCCGGGTCCTGGACCTGACCTTCAAGGAGTTCGAGCTGCTCAAGTACCTCGCCCAGCACCCGGGCCGCGTGTTCACCCGCGCCCAGCTGCTCCAGGAGGTGTGGGGCTACGACTACTTCGGCGGCACCCGCACGGTCGACGTGCACGTACGGCGGCTGCGCGCCAAGCTCGGCCCCGAGCACGAGTCGCTGATCGGCACCGTCCGCAACGTCGGCTACCGCTTCGTGACGCCGGAGAAGCCCGAGAAGGGCGAGAAGAGCGAGAAGTCCGCGAAGAACGCCACGAACGAGAAGAACGCGAAGAACGCGAAGAACGCGGAGCCCGAGGAGTCCGGGAAGACGGCGGACGCGAGGTCATCCAAGGTGTGATACGCCCTGCCCGGAGCGGGTCCATCCGCGTAGACTCCGCGCGTGGCCAAGGTGACTCGGGATGATGTGGCGCGGCTGGCGGGGACTTCCACCGCCGTCGTCAGCTATGTCATCAACAACGGACCCCGGCCGGTCGCCCCGGCCACGCGCGAGCGTGTCCTCGCCGCGATCAAGGAACTGGGGTACCGGCCGGACCGGGTCGCCCAGGCCATGGCATCGCGGCGCACGGACCTCATAGGCCTGATCGTGCCGGACGCCCGCCAGCCGTTCTTCGCGGAGATGGCGCACGCGGTCGAGTGGGCCGCCTCCGAGCGCGGGAAGATGGTGCTCGTCGGCAATTCCGACTACGTCGGCGAGCGCGAGGTGCACTACCTGCGCGCGTTCCTGGGCATGCGGGTCTCCGGCCTGATCCTGGTCAGCCACGCGCTGAACGACAACGCGGCCGCCGAGATCGACGCCTGGGACGCCCGGGTGGTCCTGCTGCACGAGCGCCCGGAGGCCATCGACGACGTCGCCGTCGTCACCGACGACCTGGGCGGCGCCCAGCTCGCCGTACGCCACCTCCTTGAGCACGGGTACGAGTACGTCGCCTGCATGGGCGGCACCGCCGAGACCCCGTCCGTCGGCGACCCGGTCTCCGACCACGTCGAGGGCTGGAAGCGCGCGATGAAGGAGGCCGGGCTCTCCACCGAGGGCCGGCTCTTCGAGGCGCCGTACAACCGCTACGACGCGTACCGCGTGGGCCTTGAGCTGCTCTCCGGGCCGCAGCGTCCGCCCGCGATCTTCTGCTCCACCGACGACCAGGCGATCGGCCTGCTGCGCGCGGCCCGCGAGCTGCGCATCGACGTCCCCGGCGAGCTGGCGGTCGCGGGCTTCGACGACATCAAGGAGGCGGACCTCTCCGATCCGCCCCTGACGACGGTCGCCTCGGACCGGTCCGCGATGGCGCGGGCCGCCGTGGACCTCGTCCTGGACGACGGTCTGCGGGTGGCGGGCTCCCGGCGCGAGCGGCTGAAGGTGTTCCCGTCGCAGCTGGTGGTGCGCCAGTCCTGCGGCTGCGCGTAGGCACCGCCCCGACGCCTCGCCCCGACGCCTTTATATCGGGCATACGAGGTTCTGCCGGGCTTCTCAGGCAGCACTCAGGCCGCTCTCATCCACGGGCGGGAAGCTCATGAACATGACCGAGAGCCTCCGCCACAACGGCGAGTACGAGCACGCGAACCCGTACCAGGGACCCCACCAGCACGCCTCCTCTCCCGTCAACCCGGAGTGGCCGCCCCCGCCCGCGCAGCCGCCCGCGCAGCCCGAGCAGCCCGAGCAGCCGCACGGGAGGCGCCCGGCCCGGCGGCGCGGCCCCGCCGCCCTCCTGGTGGCCGTGGCGATCGTCGCGGCGGCGGTCGGCGGCGGCACCGCGTTCGGCATCCAGGAGCTGACCGGCAGCGACACCGTCGCCTCCAGCTCCACCAGCACCAACGTGGTGGCCTCCAGCCAGAAGGGCACGGTCTCGGGGGTCGCGAAGGCGGTCAGCCCGAGCATCGTCGAGATCAGCGCCACCTCGAACGCCGGCTCCTCCACCGGTTCCGGCGTGATCATCACCGGCGACGGCGAGATCATCACCAACAACCACGTCGTGTCCGGCGCCTCCTCCGTCAAGGTGACGACCAACGACGGCAAGCAGTACACCGCCGAGGTCGTCGGCACCGACAGCAAGAAGGACCTCGCGCTGATCAAGCTGGAGAACGCCTCCGGCCTGACGGCCGCCACCCTCGGCGACTCCGACGGCGTCGGCGTCGGCGACCAGGTCGTCGCGATCGGCTCCCCCGAGGGCCTGACCGGCACCGTGACCAGCGGCATCGTCTCCGCCCTCGACCGGGACGTGACCGTCTCGACGGACGAGGGCCAGCAGCAACAGCAGCAGCGGCAAGGCGGTCAGTGGCCGTTCGAGTTCGGCGGGCAGCAGTTCAACGGCGACACCGGCTCCTCCACGACGACGTACAAGGCGATCCAGACCGACGCCTCCCTCAACCCGGGCAACTCCGGCGGCGCGCTGATCGACATGAACGGCAACATCATCGGCATCAACTCCGCGATGTACTCGGCGACCGAGTCCTCCGCGAGCGCGGGCAGCGTGGGCCTCGGCTTCGCCATCCCGGTCAACACGGTCAAGGCCGACCTGCCCGGCCTGCGGGCGGGTGCGAGCGACTGAGGGGTACGTAGACGTGCGACGCTGAAAGCGTCCGTCGGCAGACCCGCGTCCTGCCGCGCCCGATCCCTACCGCACCCGAGGACCCGAGCCCATGAGCCCCGCAGACGGCGACCGCGACCGTGAGACCCAGCGCATCCTGATCGTCGACGACGAGCCGGCGGTCCGCGAGGCCCTCCAGCGCAGCCTCGCCTTCGAGGGGTACGGCACCGAGGTCGCCGTCGACGGCGCCGACGCGCTGGAGAAGGCCGCCGCGTACCGCCCCGACCTCGTCGTCCTGGACATCCAGATGCCCCGCATGGACGGCCTGACCGCCGCCCGCCGCATCCGCGGCGCGGGCGACCTCACCCCGATCCTGATGCTGACGGCCCGCGACACCGTCGGCGACCGCGTGACCGGCCTGGACGCGGGAGCGGACGACTACCTGGTCAAGCCGTTCGAGCTGGACGAGCTGTTCGCCCGCATCCGCGCACTGCTGCGCCGCAGCTCCTACGCGGCCGCTGTGGAGGCCACCGCCGCCGACGACGACACCCTCGCCTTCGCCGACCTGACCATGGACCTGGCGACGCGCGAGGTCACGCGGGCCGGGCGACCGGTGGAGCTGACCCGCACGGAGTTCACCCTGCTGGAGATGTTCATGGCGCACCCGCGCCAGGTCCTCACCCGGGAGCAGATCCTGAAGGCCGTCTGGGGCTTCGACTTCGAGCCGTCGTCGAACTCCCTCGACGTGTACGTCATGTACCTGCGCCGCAAGACCGAGGCGGGCGGCGAGCCGCGCCTCGTGCACACCGTCCGCGGCGTCGGCTACGTCCTGCGGCAGGGCGGCGCGGAGTGAGAGGCCTCGCCCGCCGGGTCCGGTCCCTGCCCATCCGGGCGAGGCTTTCGCTGCTGGTGGCGGCGGCGGTGGCGTTCGCGGTGGCGGCGGCGGCCGTCGCCTGCTGGTTCGTGGTCAAGAGCGTGCTGGTCAGCTCGCTGGACGAGGCCCTGAAGGCCAACCGGATGGACCGGGACCAGGTGAGCCAGTACGTCAACCTGCGCACCGGGCTGTGCGCCCACGACCCGCTCACGCACGAACAGAACCCCTACGGCTCCTCCGTGCAGCTGGTGGCCCGGCAGAACTCGAGCTGCCTCATCATCGGCACGGAGGAGGTGCCGCTCACGGACGCCGACCGCGCCGTGGCCGAGGGCTCGTCCACCGACGCCCTGCACGACGCCACCGGCTCGGACGGCACCCAGTACCGCGTCTTCACCTACACCGTGCCGGGCCTGTCCGGGGTGGCCGTATCCGCCGCCCGCCCACTGAGCGAGGTGAACAGCTCCCTCAGCAACCTCGCGCTCGTCCTCGTCTTCGTCGCGGGCGCGGGGGTCGTCGGCGCGGGCGTCGCCGGCCTGTGGGTGGCCCGGACGGCCCTGCGCCCCGTCGACGAACTCACCGAGGCCGTCGAACACGTCGCCCGCACCGAGGACCTCACCGTCCGCATCCCCGTCGCGGACGACAGCGACGACGAGATCGCCCGCCTCTCGCGCTCCTTCAACAGCATGACCTCGTCCCTGGCCAGCTCACGCGACCTGCAACAGCAGCTCATCGCCGACGCCGGGCACGAACTGCGCACCCCCCTCACCTCCCTGCGCACCAACATCGAGCTGCTCACCCGCAGCGAGGAGACGGGCCGTCCGATCCCGGAGGCCGACCGCAGAGCACTGCTCGCCTCGGTGAAGGCGCAGATGACGGAACTGGCGGCGCTCATCGGCGACCTCCAGGAGCTCTCCCGCCCCGACACCGGCCAGCACGAGGGCCGCACCCGCATCCTGGCCTGGCACGACGTCGTCGAGTCCGCCCTGCGCCGCGCCCGGCTGCGCGGCCCGGAGCTGACGATCGAGGCGGACGTGCACCCCTGGTACGTACGGGCGGAGCCGGCCGCGCTGGAACGGGCGGTGGTCAACATCCTGGACAACGCGGTGAAGTTCAGCCCGCACGGCGGCACGATCGAGGTGCGCCTCGCCGACGGCGTCCTCAGCGTCCGCGACCACGGCCCCGGCATCCCCGCCGACGAACTCCCCCACGTCTTCGACCGCTTCTGGCGCTCACCGGGAGCCCGCGCGCTGCCCGGCTCGGGCCTGGGCCTGTCCATCGTGGCGCGGACGGTGCAGCAGGCGGGCGGGGCCGTGAGCCTGACTCCGGCCGAGGACGGTGGCGGCGGCACGGTGGCGTGCGTGCGCCTGCCGGGGGCACCGATGCCCCCGCCGGAGACGGGCGGGGCCGAAGGGGGCCGGGGTTAGCCGAGCGGCCGGCACCTCACGGCCTCACGTCTGGGGAGGGCCCGCCGGTGCGGCCCCGACGGCCTTCAGACTGTCCGACTTCTCCGGAACGGGCGGCTTGAGGCCCGAGACGTACTTGAGGGGGACGCCCGTGATGAAGACGTACTCACCTCGCGACTCGAGCGCCAGCACCGACGCCTGGCTCGGATCGTCCTTGTCCGCCCACAGGGTCGGGGTGAGCATGCCCGGCTCCTTCTCGCCCGCCACCAGCTTCAACGGCACGTTGAGGGTGTAGTGGTGCCCGCCCTTCTGTGCCTCACTGCCCGTGGCCACGTAGGGCAGGTCGTCCTGCTTCGCGGCGGTCTCGGCCTTCCAGTGCTGGAACCAGTCGCGTCGTTGCGCCGCGTTCTTCGCCTGCCACGCGGTCGCGAGCGACCTCGCGTGCTCGACCGTCACCGGACCCCAGCCGAAGAACCCGCCCGCCGCCTCGACCTCCTCCTTGCTGCGGCTGTCGCCCCGGTGCAGGGTGACCACCGTGTCGGCGGCGGCGCGACGGGAAGGGGCACTGTCGGTGAGGTTCTTCTTGATGCCCTTCTCGACCTCGTCCCGGGGGTACTTGGCCGGGAACGTCATGCTCAGCAGATCCTGAACCGAGGTGGGCGCCAGGGGAGTGCCCTTCCTGGCGTTGAATTTGGCGACGACGGCCTCGACGTCCGCCGCGTCGACGTTGTAGCTCGGCAGGAGCTGCCTGAGCTGTTCGACCGTCATGTCCTCCATGACGTTGCCCACCGTCCGCTGGACCGGCGTACGCGAGTGGGACACCGCGTGGGCCATGGCCTGGTTGCCGGCGGAGCTCTGCATCGCGTGCGCCAGCTGCGCCACGGTGGACTTCTGCGAGGACTTCGCCCCGGGGCGGGACAGCGGCACCTTCGCGGCCGAGGGGTCTAGGCGGTCGGTCTGGTCCTGCGCGCGCATTCGGGCTCCCGTTTCGGTGTCGCGACTCGTCATCGGGGTCGACGAGAGTCGAGGAGGGTCTGGGCATCCTCGTCGCCCCCTCATTCTTGCAAGACCCCTGTGGCCGCCGACGAGTTCCGGCCCCATTGTGACGAGCCCGGCACACCGCGGCGGCTGAGCCGTACGGTGTGCCGGGCCACTGGTGCGCCAGGCTCTTGCTGCGCCAGGCTCTTGGTGCGCCGGCCGCGGCCGGGCTACTGCACGACCGTGATCCGGTCGGCGGCCGGCGGTGCGATCGGGTCGGTGGCCGAGGAGTTGGCCGTCAGGTACTGCTCGAAGGCCGCCAGGTCGTCCGCGCCGACCAGTTCGTCCGTGCCCTCGCCCAGCGTGGTGAAGCCGTCGCCGCCGCCCGCGAGGAAGCTGTTGGACGCGACGCGGTAGGTGGCGTTCTCGTCGACGGGCGAACCGTTCAGGCGGATGGAGTCCGTGACGACGCGGTCCGCGCCCGACTTGGTCAGGTCCAGGGTGTAGGTGAGGCCGGAGGAGACCTGGAGGATCTTCGGGGCCGCCTCGTTCGGACCGCTCACCTGCTCCTTGAGGACCTGGATCAGCTGCGCGCCCGTGTAGTCCTTGAGGTTCACCGTGTTGGCGAAGGGCTGGACCGTGAAGCCCTCGGCGTACGTGACGACGCCGTCGCCCTCGGCGCCGGAGGCCGCGTAGGTGATCGGGGCGCGGATGCCGCCCGGGTTCATCAGGGCCAGGTCGGTCTCCGGGTCCTGAGCCTTGCCGTAGGCGAACTGCGCGTCGGCGATCAGGTCGCCCAGCGGGGACTCGGTGCCGTCGCGGTTGACGTCGGCGGAGACGTAGCCGATGGCGCGGTTGCCGATCGGCGCGGCCAGGGTGCTCCACCGGTCGATCAGCCGGGTCATGTCGGGCGCCTTCGGCACGTCGCGCGTGACCACGTGGTTCGCCGACTTCACCGATGTACGGGCGATGTCACCCGTGCGGCGGTCGTAGGTCAGCGTGGTGTCCGTGTAGAGGCGGCCGAAGGACGAGGCCGAGGTGACCATGCGCGGGTTGCCCGCCGGGTCGGGGATCGTGCAGACGTACGCGTTGTGGGTGTGGCCGGTGACCAGCGCGTCGACCTGCGGGGTGATGTTCTTGGCGATGTCGACGATCGGCCCGGAGACGCCGTCGCCCGCGCCCGGGGAGTCGCAGTCGTAGTTGTAGTCGGCCGAGGCCGGGAAGCCGCCCTCGTGGATGAGGGCGACGATCGACTTCACGCCCTGGCGCTGGAGCTCCTTGGCGTACTTGTTGATCGTCTCGACCTCGTCCTTGAACTTCAGGCCCTTGACGCCCTCCGCCGAGACGATGTCCGGGGTGCCCTCCAGGGTCACGCCGATGAAGCCGACCTTGACACCCTTCTGCTTCCACACCCAGTAAGGCTTCAGGATGGGCTTGTTCGTCTTCTCGTCGAGGACGTTGGCCGCGAGGTAGGGGTAGTCGGCGCCCTTGAACCTCTTGTCCGTGTAGCAGCCCTCGGTGGGGTGGCAGCCGCCGTTCTGGAGACGGGCCAGCTCCCTGGCGCCCTCGTCGAACTCGTGGTTGCCGACGCTGGTCACGTCCAGGTCGAGCTTGTTCAGCGCCTCGACGGTCGGCTCGTCGTGGAAGAGCCCGGACAGCAGCGGGGAGGCGCCGACCATGTCGCCGCCGGCCGCGGTGATGGAGTAGCGGTTGCCCTTGCGGGCCTCGCGCAGGTGGGTGGCCAGGTACTCGATGCCGCCCGCGTCGACCGTCTTCGTCGTGCCGTCCGGCTGGGCCTCGGTGACGCGGCCCGAGGAGCCGGCGGGCGGCTCCAGGTTGCCGTGCAGGTCGTTGAAGGAGAGGAGCTGGACATCCTGGTAGCGGCCCTGGCCATGACCATGTCCGTGACCGTGACCGCCGTGGCCGCGGCCTCCCCCGGACGCGCTCGCCGACGCCGGCAGCGCCGCCGCGGCGAGCGCCCCGGCGGTGACGACGGTGGCGGCCGCGACCAGGAGACGGCTCGTACGGCGTCTGCGACGCGGCTGGTGCGACTGTGCTGTGGCTGGCATGCGCCCCCCTGTGGGTGTGCGTGGCGCGAGCCGCTGAGGAGACGGCTCGTCGGCGCAGCAGCCTAGGGTCAACGCGCGTAGCGCGACAGGGGCTTCCGGGTTACGGCCTGGTTTAACTTCGGGTTCACCCACACCTCTGTCCTCGTCACCGTCCCCCTCCTCGCCTGCCGCCGCCCCATCGCCCCGGGCGCCCTTTACCCTCGTACGCATGACCAGCGACGACACCGTGCGGCCCGGCCGCCCCCGCTCGATCGAGACCCTCGCCGAACTCACGCCGGAGCAGACCGACGCCGTCCTCGCCCTGCTCACCGAGGCGGCCCGGAACGACGGGCAGCACGCCGTGTCCGAGCAGGGCCGGCTGCAACTGCGCGGCCCCGCGCGGGAGGGCGTCGCGCATCTCCTGCTCACCGTCGACGGAAGCGAACTCGTCGGCTACGCCCAGCTGGAGGGCACCGACCCGGTCGAGCCGCCGGCCGCCGAGCTGGTCGTCCACCCCTCGCACCGGGGCCAGGGGCACGGCCGGGCCCTGGGCTCCGCCCTGCTCGCCGCGTCCGGCAAGCGGCTGCGGGTCTGGGCGCACGGCGGGCACTCCGCCGCCCGGCACCTCGCGCAGGTGCTCGGGCTCTCCCTCTTCCGGGAACTGCGGCAGATGCGGCGCCCGTTGGCCGGCCTGGACCTGCCGGACCCGGTGCTGCCGGAGGGCGTGAGCGTGCGCGCCTTCGTGCCGGGGCAGGACGACGCGGCCTGGCTCGCCGTGAACGCGGCCGCCTTCGCCCACCATCCCGAGCAGGGCTCGCTCACCCAGCGGGACCTCGACGACCGCGAGGCCGAGCCGTGGTTCGACCCGGCGGGGTTCTTCCTCGCCGAGCGGGACGGCGAGCTGATCGGCTTCCACTGGACCAAGGAGCACGCCGAGGAGGGGCTCGGCGAGGTGTACGTCCTCGGCATCCGCCCCGACGCCCAGGGCGGCGGCCTGGGCAAGGCCCTCACCACGATCGGCCTGCGGCACCTGGAGGGGCGGGGCCTGCCCACGGCGATGCTGTACGTCGACGCCGACAACAAGGCGGCGGTGTCCGTCTACGAGCGCCTCGGTTTCACCACCCACGAGACGGACCTGATGTACCGCACGGAGACGTGAGCCGCCGGGACCACTCCAGTGGGACGAACCGGTGAACCGTCCGTCACCGGGCGGCCCTGCGCCCCGACGGCTCCGCCCCGCACGCCGCCCCCACCACGGCCACCGCCACCGCCAGCACCGCCCACCGGTCGTGCCCGACGGACCAGCGCGGGTCGCCCGCCTGGACGAACAGCGCCCAGCCCTCCGGCGCGAGCAGCGGCGCGAGCACGGCCGTGAGCAGCAGGGTCGCGGCGACGTACGGCCCCGGACGCGCCTCGTCCGTCAGCCGTACGGCCAGGGCGGCGAGGGCCAGAGCGAGCGCGCCCACCGCCAGCGCCTCCAGGGTGACCCCGCCGGCCGGGGGCCGGGACGCCGAGGGGGTCAGGAGCAGTACGGCCGTCCACCACAGCGCGGCGAGCGGCGCGACCAGGGCCACGCGCAGCGCCTGCCGCAGGAGCCTCGGGGTCGGCACGGGTGCGGTGAGGTGGCGGGCCGGGTCGTCCAGCAGGAAGGCCAGGCCAAGGGCGCCGATCAGGGCCGCGCCCCGCAGCAGCAACAGGGTCTGCCAGGGCGCCGGTTCGGCGCCGGTGGCGAGGGGGGCGCCGGCGGCCAGCAGGCCGAGGGCCCCGGCGGCGGCCAGGGCACGCCAGGGCAGCGTGCGCCACAGCGGGCCGGCCAGGTCCACCGTCAGCGCCCCCCGGGCCGCCGTCACTCCTCGCACGAGTCCGCCTTCCCCGGCCCGGGCACGCCGAGGAGTTCGGCGACGCGGGCGGTCGTGACACCCGGTGCGGTCAGTTCGGCCCAGTGCTCCTTCACCCGCGCGCCGGTCCCGGCGGGCGGGTTCTCCAGCAGGCGGCGTACGACGTCCGTCTGGCCCTCCGTCATGGACAGCGGGTCGGTGGGCGACAGGACGATCGCGGAGCCCGTCACGCTGTCGTCGAGGCGGACCCGGCGCAGCGCGTTCATCGGGTCGTCCTGCCAGCTCAGGGAGAGCCACATGACGGTGACCATCCGCCCGTCGCACAGCTCGCCGCCGGCCGTCTCCGTGCCCGCGACGAGGACGGCGGCGACGGCGCTGGAGAACTCGGGGACCCGGTTGCCGCCCCAGGCGGTGCCCACGGTCACCCGGTCGGCGCCGGTCAGCGCGGGGATCCCGGCGTCGGTCCCCGGCCCGTAGCGGGCGTCGATCCGCTGCCGTACGACCAGGGGCCGCTCGTGCGCGGAGCCGCCGGCCACGGCCTGGACGCGGTCCACGACCCCGGCCCAGGTGCCGGTGCGCGGCATCCACTCGGGGAAGGCGCAGTACGTCGACCGGCCGTGCTCGGCGCAGGTCAGGCCGGGGTGCGTCGAGGCGCGTTCGCGGGCCGCGGTCAGCTCCGCAGACGGCGACGCGCCGCGAGCCTGGAGGACGCCGCCGGCCACCGCCGCCGCCAGGCTCAGGACGAGTCCCGTACGGACGGCCGCGGTGCGCCCTCCGGCGACGGCCACCGCGAGGAGGGCGAGGCACAGGGCGGCGCCCGCCAGGTACAGGGCGTGCCAGGCGGCGGGGCGCCCGAGCAGGTCGGAGGGCAGGGTGTCGGGGCCGATCTGGGGGACGGCCGGTGCCAGCCAGGACAGTCCGCTCACCTCGCTCGGCCCGGTACCGAGGACGAAGACGAACAGCAGCACGACCACCAGCAGCGGCGCTGCGAGGGCCGACATCGTCAGGCGGCCGAGCAGCACCCCGAGCGCCCCGAACGCCAGTACCGTCAGCGGCCCCACCGCCAGTTCGGCCGGCGAACCGTGCCCGATCGCGCCCGACTTGAGCGCCTCCCAGCCGAACTGACCGGCCACGCACAGGGCGGTGAGCAGGGCGGCCGGTACGACGGACAGCGCGTGGCCGGCGATACGGCGCCAGGGCTGCAGGACCAGGACCGAGAAGTGGTGCTCGGTGCCGTGGCGTTCCGAGCGCACGACCGCCCGGGCGGCGCCCAGCAGGACGGCGAGGCCGACGAGCATCGGCATGGACTGGGTGGCGCGGTCGGCGTCCTGGAGGGCGGGAGCGCCGTCGAAGGAATCCCGCGTGCGCCAGACGATCCACGCGACGTACGCCACGAAGGCGATGACCACGGGAACGCCCAGCAGCAGTTTGCGTGCCTCGAACCGGGCGAGGGCGAGCACGGCCCGCGCGCCCCGGTCGGAGAGCGGCGCTCGCACGGGCACGGACTCCTCCGTCAGCACGGCGCTCACGCGGCCGCCTCCTCGTCGGCCGAGCCGGTCGTGCCGGTGGTGCCTGTCGTATCCGTCGTGCCGGTGGTACCCGCGTCGTCGAGGGCGAGCAGGTAGCCGTCCTCCAGGGTGGGTTCGGCCGGTTCGGCGTCCGGGGGCGGGTCGCCCACGTTCCGGAAGGAGCCGGTCCCGGTGCGCCAGCCGGCCTTCGCGCCGGGGTCCTTCTCCGCGCTGTTCCACACCCGTCCGGCGGCCCGCGCGGTCAGCTCGGCCGGGGTGCCGTCGAAGCGCACCGTCCCGGCCGCCATGACGATCACCCGGTGGCAGAGCATCGCCACGTCCTCGGTCTGGTGGGTGGACAGCAGCACGGTCCGCCCCTCCCCGGCCCCGGCGATCAGTTCCCGGAAGCGCATCCGCTGCTCGGGGTCGAGCCCGACGGTCGGCTCGTCGAGCACCAGGAACCCCGGGTCGCCCACCAGCGCGGCGGCCAGCGCGACCCGCTGCCGCATACCGCCGGACAGCTTCTTGATCCGGCGCCCGCGCACGTCGCCGAGGTCGACCTCCTCCAGGACCCGCCGCACCTCGCGGTGCCGTTCCCGGCGGTCCGCCAGCTCCTTGAGGATCGCCACGTAGTCGACGAACTCGAAGGCGGTGAAGTCCGGGTGGAAACCGGGCGTCTGCGGCAGGTAGCCGAGCCGCCGCCGCACCTCCTGCCGGCCGCGCGCGGTCCCGGGGTCGTGCCCGAGCACGGTGAACGCCCCCCGGTCGGCGGGCACGGCGGTGGCCAGCACGCGCAACAGCGTGGTCTTCCCGGCGCCGTTGGGCCCGAGCAGCCCCGTGACACCCGGGGTCAGCCGCAGCGACACGTCGTCGAGGGCGCGGGTGCGCCCGTAGTGCAGGCTCAGCCCGGAGGCGGAAACGGTGGGGGTCATACGGCACTCCCGTACGTGAAGGGGGTCGGCAAGGAAGAAGGAGAGGCGGGGGCGGGACGGGAGCGGCGCGGGGAGGCGCCGGACTCACGCGACGCCGCGCGCCGATACGTCGAACCGGTCGCGGAGCAGGAACAGCGCCCCGGCGCCCAGCACCGCCACCAGCCCGGACACGCCCTGCCCGGCCGCGGTGAACGGCGCCAGCGGACCGTCCGCGGACCCGCGCGCCGCGTCGGCGGCCAGCAGCACGGCCGCCCAGGCGCCCGCGAGCACGGACGGCGCGGCCACCGGCCCCAGCCGGGGCGCCAGCGCCAGCCCGGTCGCGGTGAGGGCGAGGCCGGGCAGCAGCCACGCCAGGGCCGCCGCCCCGTACCCGGGCAGCGCGAGGCTGGCCAGGCCGCCCACCCCGAGCGCCACGACGAGGACGGCGACCGTGCGGATCATCAGCAGCCGGAAGCCGTGCACGGGCGAGACGACGGCCATCTCGTGGGTGGGGTCGAGCGCGGGACCGTAGGCGAGCGCCACCGAGGCCAGCGGCAGCAGCGGGGCGAAGGCCAGGAACAGCACGGGCCGGCCGGCCGCACCTGCCGCCAGGGCCGCCAGGAACGTCGTGAGCAGTACGGCGGCGAGCGCGCCGAACCAGGACCTGCGCAGCACGGGGGTGGCCGCGAGCAGCCGCGCCGTGCCGTCGCCCGCGCCGCACCGCGTGAGCAGCCGCTCGAACCGGCCCGGCCGGGGCGCGTCCAGCTCCGCGTCGAGCCGTTCCCAGCCCGCGTCCAGCGCGGCGGTGTCGCTCACCCGGGCCAGCGCGCCCCGGCACGCGGCGCAGGCGGTCAGGTGGGTGTCGGCGGACCAGAGCAGGGGGGCCGCCAGCTCTCCGCGTGCGTAGGCCCGCAGGTCGTCCTCGTCCACGTGCCAGGCGTTCGGGCCCCGTCGGCCGCCGTCGTCGATCCTCATGCCAGCGCCTCCCGCAGCTGCCGGCGGGCCCGCATCGCCCGCGTCTTGACCGTGCCCGGCGGGATGCCGAGCAGGACGGCCGTCTCACGGGTGGTCAGCCCGTCGACGACGGTGGCCTGGAGCACCGCGCGCAGCTCCGGCGAGAGCCGTACGAGCGCGCCGGCGAGGTCGCCGTGCTCGACCCCGGCCAGGACGCGCTCCTCCGCCGAGACCTCGTCCCGGTGGCGCAGGCGGGCCAGCGCCTGCCGCAGCCGTCCGCGCGCCCCGTCGCCGCGCAGCACGTCGATCAGCCGCCGCGACCCGATCCGCCACAGCCACCCGGCCACGTCCCCCTCCTCCCGGTAGCGGGCGCCGCCGCGCCACACGGCGAGGAAGGTCTCCTGCACGACGTCGTCGACCACGGCGGGGTCGGCGCAGCGGCCGCGCATGCGGGCGGTCAGCCAGGGCGCGTACCGGCGGTACAGCTCCTCGAAGGCGCGCCGGTCGGCATCCGCCGCGACGGCCCGCAGCAGCTCCCCGTCGCTTCTCGTTTCGCTCACGTCTCCTCATCGCACGAGCCCGGCCGATCGGTTCACACGATCTCAGGCAGGTGCGCCGGGACGTTTCGGAGGCCCGCGGCTATCCCACACGTCATGTCCCCGTAACCATTGATTCAGACAGCCTTGCGAGGCTCACCGAATGAAGCCGACCGAGCCGGAGCCCTCCGGGCCTTCCGTGCCTTCCGACGCGCCCGACCCGCGCGCGGCGCGGAAGAATGGGTTCATGAGGCAGCCGAACACCCAGGCAGAGGTCCAGCACACGCAGCCCTCCGTGGGCTCCATCGCGGCGCACCGCCCGGACACCGTGGCCGCCACGGTGTCCGGCCTGGAGCCGGACATCGACGCCGACCTCGACGCGTACGAGGAGTCGGAGGAGTCCCAGGACGGCGGCGCCCGGCTCCCGCAGGGCCGCTTCCTGGACCGCGAGCGCAGCTGGCTCGCGTTCAACGAACGGGTGCTCGAACTCGCCGAGGACCCGAGCACTCCGCTGCTGGAGCGGGCCAACTTCCTCGCGATCTTCGCCAGCAACCTGGACGAGTTCTTCATGGTCCGCGTCGCCGGCCTCAAGCGCCGCATCGCGACCGGCGTCGCCACCCGCTCCGCCTCCGGCCTCCAACCCCGCGAGGTCCTGGACATGATCTGGGCCCGCTCGCGCGAGCTGATGGCCCGGCACGCCGCCTGCTTCCACGAGGACGTCGCCCCGGCCCTCGCCGAGGAGGGCATCCACCTGGTCCGCTGGAACGAGCTGGCCGAGAAGGAGCAGGCCCGCCTCTTCACCCTCTTCCGGCACCGGATCTTCCCGGTCCTCACCCCCCTCGCGGTCGACCCGGCCCACCCCTTCCCCTACATCTCGGGACTCTCCCTCAACCTCGCGGTCGTCGTCCGCAACCCCGTCACGGGCCACCGCCACTTCGCCCGCGTCAAGGTCCCGCCGCTGCTCTCCCGCTTCCTGGAGGCCTCCCCGGGCCGCTACGTCCCCATCGAGGACGTCATCGCCGCCCACCTGGAGGAGCTGTTCCCGGGCATGGAGGTCCTGGAGCACCACACCTTCCGCCTCACCCGCAACGAGGACCTGGAGGTGGAGGAGGACGACACGGAGAACCTGCTCCAGGCCCTGGAGAAGGAGCTGATGCGGCGGCGCCTGGGCCCGCCCGTCCGCCTGGAGGTCGAGGAGTCCGTCGACCGCGAGGTCCTGGACCTCCTCGTGCGCGAGCTGAAGATCGGCGAGGCGGAGGTCTACCCGCTGCCCGGCCCGCTGGACCTCACCGGCCTCTTCCGCATCCACAGCCTGGACCGGCCCGAGCTGAAGTACCCGAAGTTCGTCGCCGGCACCCACCGCGACCTCGCCGAGGTGGAGTCCGCGTCCGCGCCGGACATCTTCGCCGCCCTGCGCACCAAGGACGTCCTGCTCCACCACCCCTACGACTCCTTCTCCACTTCCGTGCAGGCGTTCCTGGAGCAGGCCGCCACCGACCCGGACGTCCTCGCGATCAAGCAGACGCTGTACCGGACCTCCGGCGACTCCCCGATAGTCGACGCGCTCATCGAGGCGGCCGAGTCCGGCAAGCAGGTCCTGGTCCTGGTCGAGATCAAGGCCCGCTTCGACGAGTCCGCCAACATCAAGTGGGCCCGCAAGCTGGAGGAGTCCGGCTGCCACGTCGTCTACGGGCTGGTGGGCCTGAAGACCCACTGCAAGCTCTCCCTGGTCGTACGGCAGGAGGGCGACACGCTGCGCCGCTACAGTCACGTCGGCACCGGCAACTACCACCCGAAGACGGCCCGCCTCTACGAGGACCTGGGCCTGCTCACCTCGGACCCGCAGGTAGGGGCGGACCTCTCCGACCTGTTCAACCGCCTCTCCGGCTACTCCCGGCGCGAGACCTACCGCCGTCTGCTCGTCGCGCCCAAGTCGCTGCGCGACGGCCTGGTCTCCCGCATCCACAAGGAGATCCAGCACCACCGGGCCGGACGCCCCGCATACGTCCGCATCAAGGTCAACTCGATGGTCGACGAGGCCGTGGTCGACGCCTGCTACCGCGCGTCCCAGGCCGGTGTGCCGGTCGACGTGTGGGTGCGCGGCATCTGCGCGCTGCGCCCGGGGGTGCCGGGCCTGTCGGAGAACATCCGGGTCCGCTCCGTCCTCGGCCGCTTCCTGGAGCACTCGCGGGTCTTCGCCTTCGGCAACGGCGGCGAGCCCGAGGTGTGGCTGGGCAGCGCCGACATGATGCACCGCAACCTCGATCGCCGGATAGAGGCCCTGGTCCGGGTCACCGACCCGGCCCACCGGGCGGCCCTGAACCGGCTCCTCGAGAACGGCATGTCCGACGCCACCGCCTCCTGGCACCTCGGCCCGGACGGCGAGTGGACCCGGCACGCGACCGACGCGGACGGCCAGCCCCTGCGCAACGTCCAGGAGATGCTCATAGACGCCCGGAGGCGCCGGCGTGGCACAGCAACACCTTGACCCCACCAGCCCCACGACAGCCACCGCCCCACCGGAACCCACGAACGCGGGCCCGAGCGGGGGCCCCGGCACGGCCCGAAACGCGGACGCGGGCCCGCGCGCCGGTGCCGACCCGGGCGCCCCCATCGCGGGAGCGGGCGCAGGCACGAACGTAAACGCAGACGCGGGCACGGACGGCGACCCCGGCACCGCTCCGGGCGTCGCGAACCCGGGAGCAGGCGCGGGCACGTCCCGGAATGCCGACGGGGACCCGCACCCCAGTACCAATCCCGGCGTCCCGGATGCGGGCGCGGGCGAGAGCGCAGGGAGGAACGTAAACGCGGGCGCAGGCCCGAACGGCGGCCCCGGCACGCCACGCAACGCCGACACGGCCCCGCGCCCCGGCACCAGCCCCGGCGTCGCGAGCCCGCGAGCAGGCGCGAACGGGAGCGCAGGCGCGAACGGCAGCCCCGGCACGCCACGGAACGCCGACCCGGCCCCACACCCCAGTGCCAATCCCGGCGTCCCGGATGCGGACGCGGGCGCAGGCGAGAGCGCAGGCAGGAACGTAAACGCGGGCGCAGGCCCGAACGGCGGCCCCGGCACGCCACGCAACGCCGACACGGCCCCGCACCCCGGCACCGGCCCCGGCGTCGCAAACCCGCGAGCAGGCGCGAGCGGGAGCGCAGGCCCGAACGGCAGCCCCGGCACGCCACGGAACGCCGACACGGCCCCACACCCCGGCACCAGCCCCGGCGTCGCGAACCCGGGAGCAGGCGCGGGCGGGAGCGTAGGCGCGAGCGGGGGCACCGGCACGGCACGGAACGCCGACGCAGGCCCGCACCCCGGTACCGGGCCGGGCGTCGGCCGCGGCCCGACAGTCGGTCCCGGTGGACCGGACGCCGATGCGGACGGCGGCTCGCTCGTCGGCTATCTGCGTGCCCAGGCCACGGAGTTCCTGCGCGCGCTGCGCCGGCACCGCGAGTCCGGGGCGGGAGCGGGGCCGGCCGGGCCCGGCCGGGCGACTCCTCCCGCCGGTGACGTGGACGCGGTCCGTGACCTGCGCCGTGCGGCCCGCCGTATCAGCGGCACCCTGCACACCTTCCAGCCGCTGCTGGACGCCGGCTGGGCGGAGGAGATGCGCCCCGAGCTGGCCTGGCTGTCCGGCACGCTGGCCCTGGAGCACGCCTACGCGTGCCGCCTGGAACGGCTGCTCCAAGCCCTGCACCGGCTGTCCGGCTCGTCGGCGTTCCCGGCCCCGCGCCCGGTCGGCCGGGCCGCCGACACCGTGCCCGCCGGTGTGCCCGCCCCCGCCCGCCCGGCGACCACGGACCGCGGCA
The DNA here is from genome assembly GCF_044754585.1 of Streptomyces sp. NPDC093065. Classification (NCBI taxonomy): domain Bacteria; kingdom Bacillati; phylum Actinomycetota; class Actinomycetes; order Kitasatosporales; family Streptomycetaceae; genus Streptomyces; species Streptomyces sp. NPDC093065. The sequence goes on from NZ_JBIVPJ010000022.1 coordinate 117,926, forward strand.
GTCTCACCGTGGGCGCGGCCAAGGCGGGCGCGCTGCTCGACCGGCAGCTGACCCTGGCCCGCACCCGGGCGCACTCCACCGCCCTCCAGGCCCTGGGCAGCAGCCGCTTCCACGCCGTCGCCGACAAGGTCGCCTTACTGGCCAGCGAAGTCCCCCTGAGCAGCGCCGGGCGCAGGGCCGCCGCCCCCGACGCCACACCCGTCGACCTCCGCCCGCTGGCCACCGCCGCGCAGGAGCGCCTCACGGACGCCGTGGCCGCCCTCCCCCTGGTCACCGCGGGCAGTCCGTACAACGCGGAGGCGCTGGTCCACGGACTCTCCCCGGACCCCGCCCCGCACCCCCAGGACGCGCCGTGGCACCAGGTCCGCCTGCTGCTGCGCCTGCACCGCTACGCCCTGGAGGCGCTGGCCGGTGCGGACACCGGGAGCGCCGACGCCGACTCCGACTCGGTGGACGTACGGCTTCTCGCGGCCGGCGAGGCACTGGACCGGCACCGCGACGCCTCGGAGGCCGCCGCGGCCGCCGCCCAGGCCGCCCGCACCCCGCGCATCGCCCCGGCCACGGCGTACGCCCTCGGCGTGCTCCACGCCGACCAGCGGCATGAGGTGGAGGCGGCGAGGTACGCGTTCCAGCACAGCTGGCGCAAGGAACCGATCAGACTGCCGTAGGACGACGGGAGGCGTGAGCGCCCCGTGAGCCCCGCAGACGACGACACCACCGTCCGCGCGGCCGGCTGCGTCCTGTGGCGCCCCGCGCCGCCGACCGCCCCCGCCGGCCTGGAACTGTGCCTCGTGCACCGCCCGAAGTACGACGACTGGTCCCACCCGAAGGGCAAACTCGAGCCGGGCGAGGACCCGCTCGCGGGCGCCCTGCGCGAGGTCGCCGAGGAAACGGGGTACGCCGCCGAGCCGGGCGCAGAGCTGCCCACCGTGCGCTATCGCGCCGACGGCCGCCCCAAGGAGGTCCGCTACTGGGCCGCGGCGGCCACCGCCGGCGCCTTCACGCCGTCCGACGAGGTCGACCGCATCCTGTGGCTGCCCCCGGAGGCCGCCCGCGCCCGCCTCACCCAGCCCCGGGACCGAACCCTCGTCGACGCGCTGCTCGCGACGCGCCCGCCCGGAACCGCTCCGTGTCCTTGACGTAAGCGTTCCGTGACCTCACCGCACCGTCCTCAGGGGTTCACCCCGCGTTCATTTACGCCCATCGGCGCCTTCATCTGATCTGCCTAATTTCGGCCTTACCACTCCTCGCACGCCGCCGAATTCAGGACGGCGGCTCCTGGAAGGAACTCCCTCAAGTGAAGCTTCAGCGCATGAACCGGCGGGCCCTCGCTCTCGGTGCTCTCGCCGTCTCCGGCGCCCTGGCCCTCACGGCGTGCGGCTCCGACGACACCGGCGGCAACGGCAACGGCGGCGACGCCAGCGCGGCCGCCAGCAGCAACATCAAGTGCGAGGACGCCAAGGGCCAGCTCCAGGCCTCCGGCTCCTCCGCCCAGAAGAACGCCATCGACGCCTGGGTCAAGCAGTACGTCGCGGCCTGCAAGAACGTACAGATCAACTACAACCCGACCGGCTCCGGCGCGGGCATCACCGCCTTCACGCAGGGCCAGACCGCGTTCGCCGGTTCGGACTCCGCGCTGAAGCCCGAGGAGATCGAGGCCTCGAAGAAGGTCTGCAAGGACGGCCAGGCCATCGACCTGCCGATGGTCGGCGGCCCGATCGCGGTCGGCTTCAACGTCCCGGGCGTCGACACCCTCGTCCTGGACGCCCCGACGATGGCCAAGATCTTCGACAGCAAGATCAGCAACTGGAACGACGAGGCGATCAAGAAGCTCAACCCCGACGCCAAGCTGCCCGACCTCAAGATCCAGGCCTTCCACCGCTCGGACGAGTCCGGCACCACGGACAACTTCACCAAGTACCTGAAGGCCGCCGCGCCCGACGACTGGAAGTACGAGGGCGGCAAGTCCTGGGAGGCCAAGGGCGGCCAGTCCGCGCAGGGCTCCTCCGGCCTGGCCGGCCAGGTCAAGCAGACGGCCGGCGCCATCTCGTACTTCGAGCTGTCCTACGCCAAGGACGGCGTCAGGACCGTCGACGTGAAGACCGCGGCCGACGAGCCGGTCAAGGCCACCGTCGAGAACGCCACCGCCGCCATCGGCGCGGCCAAGGTCGTCGGCACCGGCAAGGACCTCGCGCTGGAGCTGGACTACACCCCGGACGCCGCGGGCGCCTACCCGCTGGTCCTGGTGACGTACGAGATCGCCTGCGACAAGGGCAACAAGGCGGACACCCTGCCCGCCACCAAGTCCTTCCTGAACTACATGGCCTCGGAGGACGGCCAGGGCCTGCTGGCGGACGCCGGCTACGCCCCGATGCCCACCGAGATCATCACCAAGGTCCGCGAGACCATCTCGGGCCTGAGCTGACCCGAGTGCGGTCCGGTCCCCACGCGGACCGGACCGCACCGTCCGGTGCACCGCCGCCAGGAGCCCCCGACCGGGGCTCCGCCCGAGCCGCCGACCACGACGGCTCCGCAGACCGGAGAACCCGATGGACATAACAACGGACACCCACAAGCCAGCCCCCTCCCCCGCACCTCGGCCGCCCGCGCCCGGGAGCAAGGGCGCCGCCCGCGGCGTCACCCGCCCCGGCGACCGGATCTTCGTCGGGCTCTCCCGCGGGTCCGGCATCCTCGTGCTGGTCGTCATGGCCGCCATCGCGGCCTTCCTCACCTACCGCGCCTGGCTCGCCATCGGCGAGGACGAGGCCAACTTCTTCACCAGCTTCGAGTGGAACCCGACCGGCTCCCCGCCGGAGTTCGGCATCGCGGTCCTGGCCTACGGCACCGTCGTGTCGTCGATCATCGCCATGGCCATCGCCGTCCCGGTCTCCGTCGGCATCGCGCTGTTCATCACGCACTACGCGCCGCGCAGGCTGGGCGGTCTGATCGGCTACGTGATCGACCTGCTCGCCGCCGTGCCCTCGATCGTCTACGGCCTGTGGGGCGCCCTCGTCCTCGTGCCGCACCTCGACGGGCTCTACGGCTGGCTCGACCAGTACCTGGGCTGGACCGGGATCCTCGAGTGGAACGGCGGCGCGGGGCGCTCGCTGTTCACCGTGGGCATCCTGCTCGCCATCATGATCCTGCCGATCATCACCAACGTCAGCCGTGAGGTCTTCCGGCAGGTCCCGCGCATGCACGAGGAGGCCGCACTGGCCCTCGGCGCCACGCGCTGGGAGGTCATCCGGATGTCGGTCCTCCCCTTCGGCCGCTCCGGCGTCATCTCCGCCTCGATGCTCGGCCTCGGGCGCGCGCTCGGCGAGACGATGGCCGTGGCCATGGTGCTCTCCCCGACCTTCGACATCACCCCCAGCCTGCTCGACCCGGGCGGCGGCACCTTCGCCCAGAACATCGCCAGCAAGTTCAACGAGGCCACCGAGATGGGCCGCGACGCCCTGATCGCCTCCGGTCTGGTCCTGTTCGTCATCACCCTGCTGGTCAACGGCGCGGCCCGGCTGATCATCGCCCGCCGCAAGGAGTACTCGGGGGCCAACGCATGAGCCACGCAACCCTGACCCCCGCCCCCAGGGGCCGCAGCTCCCTGCGCGCCGCCACCCTGCCCAAGTGGTTCCCCTGGGCGGTCGCGGCCGGCTCGGTCGTCGCCGGCCTCGGCATCAGCACGGCCGCCGGGCTGAACAGCAGCATCCAGTGGGCCCTGATCGCCGCGGTCCTCTTCGTCGCCGGCTCGTACGGCATCTCGGCCCGCGTCGAGGGCGGTCGCCAGGCCAAGGACCGGGTCGCGACCAGCATGGTCTGGGTCGCCTTCCTGCTGGCCCTCATCCCGCTGCTCTCCCTGATCTGGGAGACCGTGAAGCAGGGCGTGAAGGTCCTCGACGGGTTCTTCCTGACCCACTCGATGGGCGTGGTCGCCGACAGCGAGCCCGGCGGCGGCATCTACCACGCCATCCTCGGCACCCTGGAGCAGGTCGGCCTCGCCACCCTGTTCTCCGTGCCGATCGGCGTGCTCACCGCGATCTACCTGGTCGAGTACGGCCGCGGCCGGCTCGCCAAGGCCGTCACCTTCTTCGTCGACGTCATGACGGGCATCCCGTCCATCGTCGCGGGCCTGTTCGTGCTCAGCCTGTGGGTCCTCATCCTGGACATGGGCCCCTCCGGCGTCGCCGGCTCCTTCGCCCTGTGCATCCTGATGATCCCGGTGGTCGTCCGCTCCACGGAGGAGATGCTCAAGCTCGTCCCCAACGAGCTGCGCGAGGCGTCCCTCGCCCTGGGCGTGCCCAAGTGGCGCACGATCCTCAAGGTGGTCCTGCCCACCTCGATCGGCGGCATCGTCACCGGCGTCATGCTGGCCGTCGCCCGCATCACCGGCGAGACGGCCCCGGTACTGCTGCTGGTCTGGGGCACCGACTTCATCAACGCGAACCCCTTCCAGGGTCCGCAGGAGTCGCTGCCCATGTACATCTACCTGCAGTACGGCGCGGGCTCCGACGCGTCCTACGACCGTGCCTGGGCGGCGGCCCTGACGCTGATCGCCTTCATCATGATCCTCAACCTCGCGGCCCGCGGCATCGCCCGCTGGAAGGCCCCGCGGTGACATCGTGCGGCTGCCGCCGCGTGGCAGGTCGCTGACGCGACCGACGCAGAACAGTCAGCGACCGAACCCGAAAGAAGCAGTGATTTCCATGGCCAAGCGCATAGATGTCAGCGGCCTCAACGCCTACTACGGCTCCTTCCTGGCCATCGAGGACATCTCGATGACCGTCGAGCCCCGCTCCGTGACGGCCTTCATCGGCCCCTCCGGCTGCGGCAAGTCCACCTTCCTGCGCACGCTCAACCGCATGCACGAGGTCACACCGGGCGGCCGCGTCGACGGCAAGGTGATGCTGGACGACGAGAACCTGTACGGCGCCGGCATCGATCCGGTGGCCGTGCGCCGCGAGGTCGGCATGGTCTTCCAGCGCCCGAACCCGTTCCCGACCATGTCGGTCTACGACAACGTCGCGGCGGGCCTGCGCCTGAACGGCAAGTACAAGAAGTCCCAGCTGGACGACATCGTCGAGAAGTCCCTGCGCGGCGCCAACCTCTGGAACGAGGTCAAGGACCGCCTCAACAAGCCGGGCTCCGGCCTCTCCGGCGGCCAGCAGCAGCGCCTGTGCATCGCCCGCGCGATCGCGGTCGAGCCGAACGTTCTCCTGATGGACGAGCCCTGCTCCGCCCTGGACCCGATCTCCACCCTGGCGATCGAGGACCTGATCGGCGAGCTGAAGGAGCGCTTCACGATCGTCATCGTGACGCACAACATGCAGCAGGCGGCCCGCGTCTCGGACCGCACGGCGTTCTTCAACCTGGCGGCGGTCGGCCAGCCCGGCAAGCTGATCGAGATCGACGAGACGGAGCGCATCTTCTCCAACCCGTCGGTCCAGGCCACAGAGGACTACATCTCCGGCCGCTTCGGCTGACCCGCCCCCCATCCCCTCGCGGTGCTGCATGGCGGTGCCACCGCGAGGACCACAAGGGCCCGCCCCCAGAACAGGGGGCGGGCCCTTCCGCACAGCCACGGGCAGCCGCCGTACCGTTCCAGCTGCGGGCAGTCGTGCCGCTGGGGCGATGGGGGTCCCCCCGCTCGAGCGAAGCCGAGAGTGGGGGAGGGTGGGCGCAGCGGCACCCGGCAAGCGCCGGTGAGCACACCCCACCCCCGCTCAGACGGGCTCAGCGCCTACAAGAACGCGAGATTCACGACCCAGAACGACACCGCAGCCACCACCGCGGCCGCCGGCATCGTGATGAACCACCCCATGATGATGTTCTTCGCGACCCCCCACCGCACGGCATTGACCCGCTTCGTAGCCCCCACACCCATGATCGCCGAAGTGATCACATGCGTCGTCGAGATCGGCGCGTGGAAGATGAACGCCGACCCGAACATGATCGACGCCCCCGTCGTCTCCGCGGCAAACCCCTGCGGCGGATCCAACTCGATGATCTTCCGCCCCAGCGTCCGCATGATCCGCCACCCACCGGCGTACGTCCCCGCGGACAGCATCAGCGCACAGGCGAGCTTCACCCACACCGGGATCGGATCGCCGTAGTCCTCGACGTCGGCGATGACCAGCGCCATCACCACGATGCCCATCGTCTTCTGCGCGTCCTGCAGACCGTGCCCCAGCGCCATGCCCGCCGCCGACACCGTCTGCGCGATACGGAAGCCGCGCTTCGCCTTGTGCGGATTGGCCCGCCGGAAGATCCACATGATCACGGTCATCACCAGGTAACCGGCGAGCAGACCGATCACCGGCGACACGAACATGGGGATGACGATCTTGTCGACGACCCCGTGCCAGTACACGGTCGTGCTCCCGGCCAGCGCCGCACCGACCATGCCGCCGAACAAGGCGTGCGAGGACGAGGACGGCAGCCCGAAGTACCAGGTGATGAGATTCCAGACGATGGCGCCCACGAGCGCCGCGAAGAGGATCCCCATCCCCTTCGAACCCTCGGGAGTCTCGATGACCCCCTCACTGACGGTCTTGGCCACCCCGGATCCCATGAACGCGCCGGCCAGGTTCATGACCGCGGCCATGGCGAGCGCCGCGCGCGGCGTCAGCGCACGCGTCGACACGGAGGTGGCGATCGCGTTGGCCGAATCGTGGAAGCCGTTGGTGTACGTGAAGAAAAGCGCGACCCCGATGGTCACGACCAGAGCAAAGGTGTCCATGAACGGCTCAGGACTCCTTGACGGCGATGGTCTCCACCGTGTTCGCCACGTGCTCGAACGCGTCGGCCGCTTCCTCCAGCACGTCCACGATCTGCTTGAGCTTCAGCACCTCGATGGCCTCGTACGTGCCGTTGAAGAGGTGCGCGAGCAGCTTGCGGTGGATCTGGTCGGCCTGGTTCTCCAGCCGGTTGACCTCGATCCAGTACTCGGTGAGGTTGTCCATGGTCCGCAGGTTCGGCATGGCCTCGGCGGTCAGCTCGGCGGCCCGCGCCAGCACCTCGATCTGCTGCTCGACGCCCTTGGGCAGTTCCTCGACGTTGTAGAGGACGACCAGGTCGACGGCCTCCTCCATGAAGTCCATGATGTCGTCGAGGGACGAGGCGAGGTTGTAGATGTCCTCGCGGTCGAAGGGCGTGATGAACGAGGAGTTCAGCTGGTGGAAGATCGCGTGCGTGGCGTCGTCACCCGCGTGTTCGGCGGCCCGCATACGCTCTGCGATCTCGGCCCGGGCGGATGCGTCCGCCCCGAGCAGTTCCATCAGGAGCTTGGAGCCCGTGACGATGTTGTCCGCGGAGGCGGCGAACATGTCGTAGAAGCTCGTCTCCCTGGGGGTCAGACGAAAGCGCACGTGGGGTCCTCGGGGTGCATCGGTTTCGGTCAGGCTGATGCTAGGCGCATCATCCGGCCACTGCTAACGGGCCGTCCCCCAGTGTCGCCCATCGGACAGAGTGATGAGCAGGGGGGCGACGTCGGCCGCTCCGGCAAGGGCCCCATACCCGGGAAAGTTCGTTACCATATACCCACCAGGGGTATATGTCCGCCTTCCCCTGAATCCACCGACTCTCCCCGACCCCGGAATCCAGCATGGAGGACGCGATGACGACCACAGAGGCCGGCGCGGGTGCGCCCTCCCCCGCCGCGGACCGGGCGGTGAGCCAGGCCGAGACGGACGGCACGGACATTGTGACCGACCACGACCGCGGCGTGCACGGGTACCACAAGCAGAAGGCGGAGCACCTCAAGCGCCTGCGCCGCATCGAGGGCCAGATCCGCGGCCTGCAGCGCATGGTCGACGAGGACGTCTACTGCATCGACATACTGACCCAGGTCTCCGCCTCCACGAAGGCCCTCCAGTCCTTCGCACTGCAACTGCTCGAAGAACACCTGCGCCACTGCGTCGCCGACGCGGCCCTCAAGGGCGGCACCGAGATCGACGCCAAGGTGGAAGAGGCGACGAAGGCGATCGGCCGCCTACTGCGCACGTGAGCGCTCCTCGGCCACGCGCAGCACCTCGTCGATGCTCTCCAGGCTGAGCCGCTCCCGGGCGGCCGAGGCAGCGATGATCAGCTCGCCGCACAGCTCGATCTCGGCGAGGGCCACGTGGTCCTGAACCGCCGTACCGCCGACCGGAGCCACGCGCGTCACCTCGTCTCTGCCGTCACCGACTTCCTAGAGTAGGGAGCGGCCTACGGACCGCGCATGGCACGGAAGGGCTAGTTCTTGCCGTCCACCGCCCCGCCCGTGCCCCCGTCCGGCTCGCCCGGTTCACCCGGATCGCCCGGCCCGGCGGCGATCTTGCCGGCGTAGATGTCCTGATCCTCGGGCAGCCGTACGCGGACGGCGGCGCCGAAGTCGTACAGCAGCGTCGTCGAGGCGACGTCCACGGTGCCGGTGCCGTCCTCGCGCCCGTTGGAGAAGCTGAAGCGGTGCCGGACCTTGCGGACACGGCCCTCGTCGTCGAGGTAGGCGTCGAAGGGCACCTCGGCGGTGGCGAACCCCTCGGCCGCCGCCGCCAGCGCCTTCCTGTTGCCCTCCGAGGCACCGCGTGCCGCCCGCGCCAGATCGGCGGTCCCCCGGTAGTGCCGCACCTCGACACCGGCCAGCTCGGTGCGCCCCACGAACGTGGCCGTCCGCGTCCCGCGCAGCACCTCGGCGGCGGCGAACGGATCCGTCGCCCCGCCGGTCACCAGGTTGCCGTCGGACAGCGAGTCGGTCTCCACCCGCACCCACTTGTCGTCGGGAACGCCGGCCCCCCGGTTCTTCATGAACAGGGCCCCCGGGGCGAGCAGCTCGGTAATCGGCCGATGCTCGCTCGACCCCGCCGGATCCTGCGGCAGCCGCACCTTCAGCTGCCCGAGCCGCTCCCCGAAGTCGTACACGCCCTCGCCCCGGATGGTCACCCGTGTCCCGCCGCTGGCCATCTGCATCGCGGTCCGCGTCTTGGCGCTCCCGGCGGCCACCAGCCGGTCGGCGGCCCGGTGCAGCACGGCGACGGGATCGCCCCCGCCGGCACCCTCGACGGAGGCCCCCTGCCCGGGACCGGAACACCCGGCGCCCGCCAGACAGACGCAGACCATCCCGCCGGCGAGGGCGAGACGGCCGTCCGTCCGCCAACTCCGCAGCTCCCGCTCCCGCCCGACCATCGCCACCTGCTATCCCAGCCGTCACGCCCGTTCCGGACCCCCTGCCGTCCCGCCTAACGAGGGGCAGGCGACCCCGGTAACGTTGTGGGCGTGGCGCAGCAGGACGGTCTCGAAGCCCCCGGGGACGCCCCGGAACACCTCACGACAACGGTCGAACAGGGCCCCTTCTGCCTGGCCCGCTGCACCTGCGGCTGGCGCGGCCCAGCCCGAAGAGCCAGAAGCCAGGCCCGAACAGACGCCCAATCCCACACCACCACATAGCCACACAGCTACGGCGAGCCACCATGCCGCCCGAGCTACGGGCACCCACTCCGCCCCAACTGCGGGCAGTCGTGCCGCCTGAATTGCGGGCACCCACTCCGCCCCAGCTGCGGGCAGTCGTGCCGCTGGGGCGGCACGGGTGGGCGCAGCGGCACCCGGCAAGCGCCGGTCAGCGCCCCCCCCACCCCCGCCCGACACCCACGCCGTACACCAGTACAGCCGACGCCCGGGGAACCCCGCCCCCCACACACCCGTCTCCTCCCAAGACCCCCCACGGGACGCGGAGACGACATGCACCGGCGCACATTCCTCACCACCACAGCCGCAACCCTCGCGGCAGCCACAGCGGCCTGCACAGGCAAACCCCCCACCACCGACACGGACGCCAAAGCCACCCCAGCCAGAACAGCCACAACCACAACCACAACCACGACCACGACCACGACGGCGCAAGCCGGAAAATCCCCCACCCCCACCACCTGGACCGCCCTCGCCAAGTCCCTCGACGGCCAACTCGTCCGCCCCGGCGACCCCGCCTGGAAAACGACCCACCAGCTCTACAACACCCGCTTCGACACCCTCAAACCCACCGCCGTCGCCTACCCCTCCCACCCCGACGACATCCGCACCGCCCTCTCCTACGCCCGCTCCCACCACATCCCCGTAGCCATCCGCAACGGCGGCCACAGCTACGCCGGTTGGTCCTCCGGCAACGGCCGCCTGATCATCGACGTGTCGAAACTCAACCGCGTCCGCGCCTCCGCCGGCGAGGCGACCGTCGGCGCCGGCGCCAAGCTGATCGACGTCTACCGCGCGCTCGCCGCGAAGAACGTGACCGTCCCCGCCGGCTCCTGCCCCACCGTCGGCATCTCCGGCCTCACCCTCGGCGGCGGCCACGGTGTCGTCTCCCGCGCGTACGGCCTGACCTGCGACAGCCTCACCCGGGCCACCCTGATCACGGCGGACGGCAAGGAGATCACCGCCGACGCGACAGGCGACCACAAGGACCTCTTCTGGGCCCTGCGCGGCGCCGGCAACGCCCACTTCGGCATCGTCACGGAGTTCCACTTCCGCACCCACCCCGCCCCGAGGGCCGTGTCGGCGTACCTGACCTGGCCCTGGCACAAGGCGGCCGCGGCCGTCCGCGCCTGGCAGGAGTGGGGCCCCGACCAGCCCGACGAGATCTGGTCCTCGCTCCACCTGGCCGCCGCCCCCGGCCACACCCCCACCCTCTCGGTCTCCGCCTTCTCCCTCGGCACCTACGGCGAACTCCAGAACGCCGTCGACCGTCTCGCCGACCGCATCGGCTCGCCCGCGAGCCACGTCTCCCTCAAGCGCCGTACCTACGAGGAGTCGATGGAGATGTACGCGGGCTGCTCGTCCTTCTCGACCGACGCCCGCTGCCACCTCCCGGGCTCCGCGCCCGGCCACGCACCGGAGGGCTCGCTCGGCCGCGAGACGTACGCCGCCCGCTCGGACTTCTTCGACCGCTCGATCCCGCCCGCCGGCATCAAGGCCCTGCTCGCGGAGCTCCCCCAGGTACGCGGCGGCGCCGGCAGCATCGCGTTCACGGCGCTCGGCGGGGCGGTGAACCGCGTCTCCCCGACGGCCACCGCGTTCGTGCACCGGCGCTCCCGGACGCTGGCCCAGTACCTCGTCTCCTGGCCACCGGGCACGAGCGGAACGGCGGCACAGTCCTGGCTGGATTCCGCCTACGCCGCGATGCGCCCGTACGCCTCGGGCGCCGCCTACCAGAACTACACCGACCCGAAACTGACGGACTGGCGGAAGGCCTACTACGCAGACGCGGCCCCGCGCCTGGCGCGTCTGAAGCACCAGTACGACCCGGACCGCGTCTTCACCTACCCGCAGGCACTGTGAGCGTCAGGCGGCGAGATCCCGCTCGCCCGACGTCTCGGCGCCGCTCTCCTTGTGCGCCCCCGGGATCACGGCGCCGCGCTCCGCGCCGCCGGACCGCCCTCGCGCGCTGACCAGCCACCCGACCCGGGGCGAGCGCTCGACGGCCCGGGTCAGCGGCGTCAGCAGGGCCATGGCGACGGGCGAAAGCAGCAGCGCGACCGCCGTGCCGAGGGCGAAGCCGCCCACGACGTCCGTCGGATAGTGCACGCCCATGTAGACGCGGGCGAAGCCGCCGAACAGCGCCAGCACGATGGCGGCGATCCCGAACTTCCGGTTGGCGACGAACAGTCCGACGGCCAGGGCCATGCAGAGCGTGGCGTGATCACTCACGAACGAGAAGTCGTTCTTCCCCTCCACGAGCACTTCGAGCCCGTCATGGGACTTGAAGGGCCGGGGCCGTTCGACGAACCCCCGTATCGGCACGTTGACGAGTACGGCGACCCCGGCGGCGAGCGGCGCCCACACGAGAGCGGCCACGTTCGGGGCCGCGTCCTCGCCGCCCCGCCGCCGCACACCCCACCAGCACCACAGCACCAGCAGCACGATCGCGAACAGCAGTCCGTACTCACCGACGAACTCCATGACCCGGTCGAACCAGTGCGGTGCGTCCTTGGCCAGGCCGTTGATGTCGTAGAGCAGCTCGACGTCGGGGTTCGACCCGGATTCGGCGAGTCCAGCCATGATGCTGCGGCCCCTTCGTCATGTCCTGAGGCGCACCGAGCGCGCGCCTCTTCTGCCACCCCCGTGGTCAGCTACACGTCAACAGGAACGCACGGCCCCTGTTGATACGTTCCACACTCCACTGAATGATCACGCAGACGTTATCGAAGAGAGATACGTCGCCGCAGCTCAGGGCAGGGTTTCACGCTGGGTTCAAACCCTCCCATTCACACCGTGGTGGGCAGCGCTTTCGCGCCATCCTCGGTCACCCGGGTGGCCCCGAAGTAGTCGGGGGTGTCAATGGGGTCGAACCGGATCACCGCACCCGTCCGAGGCGCGTCGATCATGTACCCGCCACCCACGTAGATCCCGACGTGCCTGATCGTCCGTGAGTTGGTGAGATCGTCGGAGAAGAACACCAGATCCCCCGGGAGCAGTTCGTCCCGCCCGGGATGCGCCCCCGCGTTGTACTGATCGTTGGCGACCCGGGGCAACTCGATGCCCACACTCTCGTACGCGGCCTTGGTCAGCCCGGAGCAGTCGAACCGCCCACCCTGCTCGGCCGTCCCGTTCCCGCCCCACAGGTACGGCGTCCCGAGCTTCTTCTGCGCGTAGGCGATGGCCCCGGCGGCCTGCTCGGACGGGTCGACTCGGCCGGTGGGCGCGGCGAAGCTCTTCTCCAGGGTCGTGATGACCTTGACGTAGTTCTGCGTCTCCTTGTACGGCGGCACGCCCTGATACTTGATCACCGCATAGGCCCCCGCGTTGTAGGAGGCCAGCATGTTCTCGGTCGGATCGCCGGGCACGTCCTTCACGTACGAGGCGAGGGAGCAGTCGTACGACGCCGCCGACGGAATCGCGTCCGCCGGGTCCCACACGTCGCGGTCCCCGTCCCCGTCCCCGTCGACACCGTGGGTGGCCCACGTCCCGGGGATGAACTGCGCTATCCCCTGCGCCGCCGCCGCGCTCTGCGCCCTCGGGTTGAACCCGCTCTCCTGGTACAACTGGGCTGCGAGCAGCGCGGGGTTGATGGCGGGACAGAGATTGCCCCACTTCTGCACGATCGGCTGGTACGCCGCGGGCACGCTCCCCTTGGCGAGCCTCTTGGCCCCGCCGCCCGCCCCGCCGGCCAGGTTCCCGGCGACGAGGTAGACCCCCACGACGAGCAGCATCACGAAGCCCATCCCGAGGGCAACCGCGACACCGGCACCGACCCACATCTTGCGCATGGTTCAACCATCCCCCATGGACACGCTGTTCAGTGACGTTTCCCGGCCATGTCGCCGGGCCGACCGCGTACGAAGGATGGGCCCCGGTCCACCCTTTCTCGCCCCAGCGCTCTCCGCAGCCGACAGCCCAGCAGTCGGTGACACCCGATCAGGGCCTAACGACCGAACCGCAGCACAGGTTTCGCTTACGCATCGTTGCCAGCCATGTCCCGCCGTGATACACAGAGTGACGATACGACCACCAGGAGCCGTCCCGGCGCCAATCGAACAGTCGGCGCCGGGCGGTGACAGGCTGTTCGCACCAAACCCGCCAAACAATGACGCCAAGGCGACATGCGACGGCGTCATCGTCGGCGACAATGAGGCTTGACCTCTGCATGTCCGCAGAGGGTGCGGAACTACCCAACAGGGGCGGTGACTTACATGCTCTTTGCGGCCGACGAGGGAGACATCAACACCATCATCGGGGGGATCGCCCCGGACTGGGGCCCCTTCGGCAGCCTGGGCAACGAGGCCAAGGTCATGATCGAGGTGGTGATGGCCGTCGCCATCCTGCTCTGCCTCGGCATCGCCATCTGGGGCGCCGCCAAGCAGCGCATCGGCGCCACGGCACTGCGGGACACCTTCAGCGCGGAGCAGGGCAAGGGCCTGATCATCGCGGGCCTGACGGGCGTGTTCATCATCGGCTCGCTCGGCACGCTCTTCACCATCGTGTACGGGATGGCCGTGTAGCCCGGCACTCATCCGTCCCTTCCCCTCCACCCCACCCGCCCGTCGTGCCAACCGGCTGAGGTTGCGTTTCCCTGATGTCGAGTCATAACACCGCGCCCGAGCAGGACCCAGCACGGCTACCGTCGTACGTACACGGCCGACCCGACGTCGAGGGGGCGTACGCGGCATGAGTCTCGGAGACGATCACCACTCGTCCGGCGATTACGGCGGCACCGGCGGGACCCGGCTCCGGCTCCCGGAGGAGGACGGCGGCCCCCGACGCGGCGGCCGCTCCTCCTCGCGGAGCCTGGTCACCGTGGTCGGCGTCGTCGTCCTGCTCATCGCGGCGATCGCCTTCGCGAACCGTGGAGGAGACGGTTCCGCATCCGCGGAGGGCGGCGGGGGCGACAAGCCGAAGACATCGGCAACGGCCCCCTCGGGAACGCGCCCCGTCCAGTCGGGCTTCGCCCACGACGAGCAGGGGGCACAGAGCGCGGCGGCGAACTACGCGGTGGCTCTCGTATCGGCTGACATCCTCAAGCCTGCCCGGCGGGACGAGATCGTGCGGCAGGTCTTCGTGGCTGACAAGCAAGCCGCTCTCGCCAGCAAGTTCGACAAGGTCTACAGCAGAGAGTTCCTGAGCTCCATCGGCCTGGACAAGGACGGCAACGCCACAGGTGGCAACACCTACGTCTCCCGCACCATGCCGATCGGGACCAAGACGACGCAGTATGCCGACACAGCGGCGACGGTGGACGTCTGGTGCACGGGTGTATTCGGCATCGCGGGTGAAAAGACCACCACCCCCGTCAGCAGCGACTGGTTCACCCTGACTCTGCAGTTGCGCTGGGTGGACAACGACTGGAAGGTCGAGTCCTTCTCCCAGAAGGACGGCCCCGCGCCCGTCCCCGGAGACAACAAGGCCTCCACCGCCGACGAGATGTCCAAGGCCGTCCAGGAGTACGGAGGGTTCTCGTATGCCCGCTGACCAGCGTCGCGTACTCAAGGCGGCAGCCGCCTTGACCGCCGTGCAGGCCACGCTCGTGCTGCTCGCCACGCGAGCCGCAGCCGCACCCACACCATCGCCGGACGACAACTGCGATCTCATCGTGGGCCCCGCCAAGGACTACTGCGAACGAGGCGAAGGCACAGCCCAGCGCAGCGGTGGGACCTCCGACACCCTCCCCTCCACCCTCGACCCCCTCTCCTCCCTCGCCAAGGGCTGTGCCGACGCCGCCGCCTGGACCGTCGACACGCTCAGCAGCGCCGTGAAGAACACCGCCGACGTCGACTTCACGAACAACACGTTCCTCAAGCAGTACGCCGTCGTCTTCGCGGCGTCCGCGTTCCTGACCCTGGTCCTCTGGCTGCTCGCGGTCGCCAAACGCGCCGTCCGCGGCGTCCCGCTCACCACCGCGCTCTCCGAGGCCGTCGGGTTCCTCTGGCTCACCGTGCTCGCGTCGGCCTTCACGCCGCTGATCCTGTACACGGTCGTGTCGGCCACCGACGCCGTGACCGACGTCCTGGCCAAGGGCACCGGCGACCAGACGGACACTTTCTTCGGCACGTTCTCCGAGGCCCTGAAACAGGGCAACGACATCGGCGGCGGCCCGATCATGCTGATCCTGGTGTCGTTCGTGTCGATCGTCGCCGCCGGCGTCCTCTACCTGGAGCTGTACCTGCGCGCCGTCCTGCTCTACGTCGGCGCCCTGCTCGGCGTCGTCGTCTACGCCGGCCTGGTCGACAAGAACCTGTGGGGCCACGTCCGCCGCTGGGCGGGCATCATGATCGCCGTGATCATGGTGAAGCCCGTCATCGTCATCGTGCTGGGCCTCGCCGGCGCGCTGACCACGGCGGACGGACCCGACTCCGTCGCCGCGATCGTGTCCGGCCTCGCCATCATCCTGCTCGCGATCTTCGCCTCCGCGATGATCTACCGCTTCGTCCCCGGCTTCGGCGACGAGATCGCCAACGGCCGCAACAACCGCATCATGCAGGGCGCCGAGGGCAAGGCCGCCGCCGTGATCAGCTCCCCGGCGAACCTCGTCGCGCAGGGCATCAGAACCCACAGCGCCCGCAGCAACGGCGACGGCGGCGGACAGTCCTCCTCCTCCGCAGTCGCCCGCCCCTCGAACCCCGCCTCCGGCGGAGTCGCCGCGCACAGCTCGCGTCCCTCGAACGGCGGCGGAAATGTCCCCTCCGCCGCACCCGCACCGCGCTCCGGCAGCCCGGTGAACACACCGCACGCAAGCAACACCCGCAACACTCGCAACAGCCAGAGCACAGGAGGTGACGGGCGTTGACGACCGAGTCCCCCATGTCCCATACGGTCACGCCCCGCCGTACGTATCTGATCGGCCGCGCCCGGCCGAACGCGATCGTCGGCCGCAACCGCGAGACCGGTGAGATCGCGCTGATCGTCGCGGGCGCGTTCCTCGGCATGATGTGCGGGCTCCTCGTCCCCGTCCTGAGCCTGCGCATCGTGCTGCTCGCCGGCTTCCCGATGCTCGCGCTGGCGGCGGTCTACGTGCCGTACAACCACCGCACGTTCTACCGGTGGTTCGAGATCAACCGCAGCTACAAGCGCACGCTCCGCAACGGCACCACCTACCGTTCCGGCGCCATCGAGGCGGGCACCAGGATCGACGGCCGCGAGGTCGAGGTCGGCCCGCCGCCCGGCATCGGCCGCATCTCCTGGCTGGCGGCGCCCTTCGGGCCGGACGAGATCGCCGTACTCCTGCACGCCGACCGCAAGACGGTGACGGCCGCCATCGAGATCGAGGGGCCCGGCGTCGGCCTGCGCGACTCCGAGGACCAGGAAGCCCTCGTCGACCGCTTCGGCACCCTGCTCAAGCACGTGGCCAACGGCGACGGCTTCGTCACCCGCATCCAGATGCTCGCCCGTACCCTCCCGGCCGACCCGGACGCGCACGCCAAGGACGTCACCCAGCGCGGCGACGACAAGGCACCGCCGTGGCTGCAGCAGTCGTACGACCAGCTGCAGTCGATGGTGTCCACCAGCAGCGAGCAGCACCGCGCCTACCTGATCGCCTGCATGCACTACAACCGCGAGCTGGCCGCCGAGGCCCACACCATGGCCCGCGCCGCCCGGCCGCACAGCGGACGCAAGCTGGACCGGGACGCCGGCCTCGCGGTCGTCATGGCCCGCGAGCTGACCGACATCTGCTCGCGCCTCCAGGAGGCCGACATCCGCGTGCGCCAGCCGCTCGGCCAGGGCCGGCTCGCCTCCCTGATCCACGCCATGTACGACCCGGACCACCCCATCGACCACATCCAGGCGATGACCAAGCGCAACGCCTGGCCGGCCGAGCTGGACGCCATGGAGCCCACCTACCTCCAGGCCAAGACCCGCGAGTCCGCCACCCGCGCCCCCTGGTGCCACGCCACCGCCTGGATCAAGGAGTGGCCGATGACCCCGGTGGGCGTCAACTTCCTCGCGCCCCTCCTCGTCCACACCCCGGACGTCATCCGCACCGTCGCCGTCACGATGGACCTCGAACCCACCGAGGTCGCCATCGAGCGCATGCTGACCGAGAAGACCAACGACGACGCCGAGGCGTCCCGCGCCGCCAAGATGAACCGGACCGTGGACCCCCGCGACATCGCCGCCCACGGCCGCCTGGACCAGCGCGGCGAGGACCTCGCCAGCGGCGCGGCCGGCGTCAACCTGGTCGGCTACATCACCGTCTCCTCCCGCACCCCCGAGGCCCTGGCCCGCGACAAGCGGACGATAAGGGCGTCGGCCGGAAAGTCGTACCTGAAACTGGAGTGGTGCGACCGTGAGCACCATCGCGCCTTCGTGAACACTCTTCCGTTCGCCACCGGCATCCGAAGGTAGGGGCTGAGCCTGATGCGGGACCCGCTGTCCGTCCTCACCGACGCGTTCACGTCCTTCCTGTTCGGGAAGGTGGAGACGACCCGCCTCCCCGTCCGCACGTCCACCGGCCAGGCCCAGGCCGTCTACCTGCCGACCGCCGCCCCCGGCCTCGGCGACTCCGGCGTGATCATCGGCCGCGAGGTCTACTCCGGCAAGGGCTACATCTACGACCCCTTCCAGCTCTACGGCCAGCAGCTCCCCGCCCCGCACTGGCTGGTGCTCGGCGAGTCCGGCAACGGCAAGTCGGCCCTGGAGAAGACGTACGTCCTGCGCCAGCTGCGCTTCCGCGACCGCCAGGTCGTCGTCCTGGACGCCCAGGGCGAGGACGGCGTCGGCGAGTGGAACCTCATCGCCGAGGAGCTGGGCATAACCCCCATCCGCCTCGACCCGATGGCCGCCCTGGACCACGGCATCCGCCTCAACCCGCTGGACCCGGCGATCACGACGACGGGCCAGCTGGCGCTGCTCCGGACGATCATCGAGGTCGCGATGGGCCACGGCCTGGACGAGCGCTCCGGCTTCGCGCTCAAGGTCGCGCACGCCTACGTCAACGAGACCATCGTCGAACGCCAGCCGGTCCTCACCGACATCGTCGAGCGGCTCCGCCACCCCGAGCCGGAGTCCGCCGAGGCGATGAACGTCGCCATAGACGACGTACGGGCCTGGGGCCTGGACGTGGCCCTCGTCCTGGACCGTCTCGTCGACGGTGACCTGCGCGGCATGTTCGACGGCCCGACGACCGTCGGCATCGACCTCGACGCCCCGCTCATCGTCTTCGACCTCTCGCACATCGACCGCAATTCCATCGCGATGCCGATCCTCATGGCCATCGTGGGCGTCTGGCTGGAGCACACCTGGATCCGCCCCGACCGGAAGAAGCGCATCTTCCTGGTCGAGGAGGCCTGGCACATCATCAACAGCCCGTTCGTGGCGCAGCTGTTCCAGCGGCTCCTGAAGTTCGGCCGTCGCCTCGGCCTGTCGTTCGTAGCGGTGGTGCACCACCTGTCCGACGTCGTCGACGGCGCGGCGGCCAGAGAGGCCGCGGCCATCCTCAAGATGGCCTCCACCCGCACCATCTACGCCCAGAAGGCCGACGAGGCACGGGCCACCGGGCGCGTCCTCGGCCTGCCCCGCTGGGCGGTGGAGATCATCCCCTCCCTCACCCCCGGCATCGCGGTGTGGGACGTCAACGGCAACGTCCAGGTGGTCAAACACCTGATCACCGAGACCGAACGCCCCCTGGTCTTCACCGACCGCGCGATGACCGAGTCCTCCTCCGACCTGACCGACGACGCCCTGCGCGCCGCGGAGCTGGAGGCGGAGGAGCGGGCGGCGGCGTTCATGGAGCAGCACATCGGCGACTCGTCGGAATCGACGGTGGCGTAGAACGCCGGGCAGGCACCCGGCGCAGGAGAGACGGAGAGGCACCGGACGCATGAGACCGGACGACCGCCGCGGTCAGCGGCCGGCCCAGGGCGGCATCCCCGACGGCCTGCTGATCGGCATGCTGGCCTTCCTACTCGGCATGACCCTGCTGGTGTGGACGGCGACCTGCCTGTCCGCCCTGTTCGCCCACGGCGCCTGGCCCGACGGCGTCAGCTTCACCGGCACCCCGCGGGCCATGCGCCAACTGGTCGCCGAGCCCCACGACATCCCCGGCGCCTGGCCGGACGCCCCCGAGACGGCACTCTCCGGGTACGGGCTCTTCTGGGGGCTGTTCATCGGGCAGCTCATGGTGCTGGTGGTGCTCGCCGTGTTCGTGATGGGCACGGTGGCGAGGTGGCGCGCGGTACGACAACGACGGCGCGAGGCGCCGACACCGGTGGCGCAGGAGACACCGGTCGAGGGGACGCCGACGGTCCGGGAGACCCTGATCCAGGACGTACCGGTGCACGAAGTGCCCACCCCGAGGGCCCCGCAGCAAGCCCCAGAGACTCCACACACTCCGGCTCAGGAGCCCGACCACCCCTCAGCTTCTCTGCTCGACGGCAAACGGGTGGGCGGGTGGGAAACCAGCCGCACCGAAGGCGCGGTGCACTACGGCCCAAGGGAAAGCCGTCACGCAACGGCCGTCCAGACCCTGCGGGACGCAGACGGCACCGCCCTCGTCGTCACCTCCAACCCCGCCCTCTGGTCGGAGACCAAGGACGCCCGCGCCAAACTCGGCCCCACCCACCTCTACGACCCGAACCACCTCTGCGACACCCCCGCCCGCTTCCACTGGTCCCCCACCCCGGGCTGCGAGGACAAACAGACGGCCACCGCCAGAGCCGCCGCCCTCCTGGCCCCGGTACGCCCCACCGCCCGCCTCGACCAGGCGGTCGCCGACACGGCCGAACTACTGCTGCGCAGCTACCTGCACGCCGCCGCCATCGACGGTCGCACCGTCCGCCACGTCCACCGCTGGTCCCAGGGCCTCCAGGTACAGGACGCCGTCCGTGTCCTGCGCACCCACCCCAAGGCCGCCCCCGGTGCCGCGGGCGAGCTCGAGGGGTCCCTCACCGCCCACCCCGAACGCCGGGACATGGCCCAGCAGCTGACCGCCCGGGCCCTGGCCGCCCTCTCCACGGTCAATATCCGCGAGGCCTGCACTCCCAACCGAAATGATGCCCTCGCCTTGGATTCCTTCGTTCACGAACAGGGCACCCTTTACGTGGTGGGGGAATCCATTGAGGACCCCCGTACGAGCGCGGGCGCGATGCCGCTGCTGACCGCGCTCGTCTCCAGCGTGGTCGAGCGCGGCCGGCGCATGGCCGAACGGTCATCCTCCGGTCGCCTCGACCCACCAATGACACTCGTCCTGGACGACGTCGCCGCCGTGGCCCCGCTTCCCCAGCTCCCCGAGCTGCTGGCCGGCGGCACGGACCTGGGCCTGCCGACCCTGGCCCTGCTCCGCTCCCGCGAACAGGGCCGGGCCCGCTGGCCCCACGACGAACTCCCGGTCTGACAGGGCCTCGAACGGGCGACCCGTCAGCGTTCGAGCACGTA
This sequence comes from Streptomyces sp. NPDC093065, assembly GCF_044754585.1. Classification (NCBI taxonomy): domain Bacteria; kingdom Bacillati; phylum Actinomycetota; class Actinomycetes; order Kitasatosporales; family Streptomycetaceae; genus Streptomyces; species Streptomyces sp. NPDC093065. The sequence continues at coordinate 138,749 of NZ_JBIVPJ010000022.1, forward strand.
CTCCAACTCGTGGTCACCGGGCCCGCCCACCAGCGGCACCGTCCGCCCGCTCGGCGCGAACCCGGCCTTGCGGTAGGCCGCCTGCGCCCGCCCGTTGTCGGGATGGACGATGAGCCGCATCCGCTCCACGCCGTGCGCCCACGCCCAGTCGAGACCGGCGTCGAACAGTGCCTTGGTCAGCCCGCTCCCCCGCCACTCGGTCCGCACGAACACCCCGACGACATGCCCCTGCCGCCGCTCCACGGGAAATCCGGCCCAGTCCGTCGACCCGGCCTCCTCCACGAGCACCGTCAGCGTGCCGAGCCACAGCCCGCCGGGCCCCTCGGCCACGATCTGCTGCGCCCCCGAAGCGCCATCGGCACCACCGGCCGCCCGCTCCCGCCAGAAGGAGTCCGGACGCGCCGCGGCGTCCTCGTACGTCTCCAGAAACGCGAGGTGCGCGAGCGGATCCCGCAGCGCGCGCAGGCGCAGCTCCTTCACCGCGCGCCACTCGTCGGCGCGTATGGAGCGGATCACGTAGTCACCGGGGACCGAGGCACTCATGCCGGCCACCGTAATACCCGGGTACTACGGCTCTCACCTCATATACGGCCCCCGGAAGGACGCCCGGCGGCCCCTGAACCCCGACGATGGTCGGATGGACCACGTGGACCCCTCGCAGCCCCTCCCGGAGGACCGGACGGCCGAGCCGCTCACCGAGTACGTCCAGCGCGTCAATCGCCGGGTCCGCGCCTTCGACCGCCGCCGCCCCCTCGTCTGGGACCTGCTCCTCACCGGCTTCTGGGTCGCCGCCGCCCTGGTCGACGCGTCGGGCGGCTGGCGCAACGTCGCACGCGACCCGGACCTCCCCGTGGGCCTCGTCGTCGCCCTCAGCCTCGCCCTCTCCGTACCGCTTCTGTGGCGCCGCAGCCACCCCGGGGCCGCCCTCCTCGCCACGCTGCCCGCGGCCCTGGTGAACGCCTGGTCGGGCGCCGCGCTCCAGGCCGCCCTGCTCCAGCTCCTCCTCGTCCACCACATCGCGCTGCGGCTGTCGCTGCGCAACCTCTGGTGGGCGGTGGCCCTAGTGACGACCCCGGTCTGTGTCACGGTCGCCCGCTACGGGGACGACGCCGGCTCCTGGAGCCAGCAGATCGGCTCGCAGCTCCTCTCCACCGGCGTCGCCGCCCTCATCGGCATCACGGTCCGCGCCCGGCGCGACCACACCGAGGTCCTCGAAGACCGGGCCCGCCGCCTGGAAACCGAACGCGACCAGCAGGTGAGGCTCGCGGCAGCCGCGGAACGCGCGCGCATAGCCCGGGAGATGCACGACATCATCGGTCACAACCTCTCCGTCATCACCGGCCTCGCCGACGGCGGCCGGTACGCCGCCGCCAAGTCCCCCGACCGCGCCGCCCAGGCCCTCGACGCCATCGGCACCACCAGCCGCCAGGCCCTGGGCGAGCTCCGCCGCCTCCTGGACGTCCTGCGCGACGACGCCCAGGACGGCGGCCCCGCGGCACCCGAACTGGCCCCGCAGCCGGCCCTCACCGACCTCGACCGCCTTCTCGACGGCGTCCGCCGCGCCGGGCTGCCCGTCCGCGAGACGGTCAACGGCGAACCCACCCTCCCGGAGGGCCGCCAGCTCACCCTCTACCGCGTCGTCCAGGAAGCCCTCACCAACAGCCTCAAACACGCCGGCCCGGACGCCACCGCCCACATCGAGCTGTCCTACGGGGCGGGCGGCGCCGTCACCCTCACCGTCACCGACACGGGCCGGGCTGCCCCGCTCCCGCGCCCCGACCTCACCGGCGGCCGCGGCCTGCCCGGAATGCGCGAACGAACGGCCCTGTACGGGGGCACACTTGAGGCCGGACCACGCCCGGCACCCGAGCAGGGCTGGCGCGTCCACCTGCACCTACCGGAGGAACCCCCGCAGTGACCACCGTCCTCATAGCCGACGACCAGCCCCTCCAGCGCTTCGGCTTCCGCATGCTCCTGGAGAGCCAGGACGACATGACGGTCGTGGGCGAGGCCGCCGACGGCGCCGAAGCCACCCGGCTGACGGCCGAGCTCCGTCCCGACGTCGTCCTCATGGACGTCCGCATGCCCGGCCTTGACGGCATCGAGGCGACCCGCCGCATCGTCGCGGGCGGCGGCCGCTCCCGCGTCCTCATCCTCACCACCTTCGACCTCGACGAGTACGCCTACTCCAGCCTGCGCGCCGGCGCGTCCGGCTTCCTCGTCAAGGACGCCCAGCCGGAGGAACTCCTCGCCGGCATCCGCGCGGTGGCCACCGGCGACGCGGTGGTCGCCCCGAGCCTGACCCGCCGACTCCTCGACGCATACGCCCACCACCTGCCGGCCACCACGGGGCCGGACGGCTCCGCGGATTCCCCCTCCGGTTCCGCCGATGCCCGCCTGACTCCGCTCACGGAACGCGAGACCGAGATCCTGCGGGTGATGGGCCAGGGCTGGACCAACACGGAGATAGCGGAGCGCTTCCACCTGGCCGAATCGACGGTCAAAACCCATGTGGGCCGCATCCTGGCCAAGACGGGCTCGAGAGACCGCGTGCAGGCGGTCATCCTGGCCTACGAAACAAAACTGGTGGGCCGACAATAGGGCCCTGAAGAGCCCGTAAAACGCAGAAAGCCCCGCACCGTTCCCGGTGCGGGGCTTTCCCGTAATAATTGTTCGGCGGCGTCCTACTCTCCCACAGGGTCCCCCCTGCAGTA
>NZ_JBIVPJ010000023.1:0-129773 GCF_044754585.1 Streptomyces sp. NPDC093065
GGGACGAGCCTAAGGGTGTGGTGCGGTCCATCGGCCCGCTCACACAGACGCCAGCGCCAAGACGGAGTCAGACTGATCCAAGAGACAGACCCTAGATCCTCCTTCACGGGCAGGCACTCGGCGAGCAGGTCGACGACGTCGCGCCAGGCTCGCTGCGCGTGCCGTGGGTGGTAGCCGACGCCGGGGACTGCGGGGTGGTCGACCGGCGGGTGGTGGAAGGCGTGCAAGGCGCCGCCGTAGACCGCGAGGCGCCAGTCGACGCCCGCGGCCTGCATCTCAGCGGTGAACGCGTTCCGTTGCGCGGGCGGCATGATCGGGTCTTCCGACCCGACCCCGGCCCACACCGGGCAGCGGATGCGCGCTGCCTCGCCCGGTCGGCCCGTGGTGGTTGCGTTGACTGTCCCGATCGCGCGCAGGTTGACGCCATCACGCCCGAGTTCCAGCGCGATGGCGCCCCCGGTGCCGTAGCCGACGGCGGCGATCCGGTCGGGGTCGGTCCGCGGTTCGGTGCGCAACACGTCGAGTGCCGCGTGGCCGATGCCTCGCATCCGGTCGGGATCGGCGAGCAGTGGCATGCAACGGGCCAGCATCTCTTCGGGGTCGCCCAAATAGCGCCCGCCGTGAAGGTCGAAGGCCAGCGCTACGTATCCCAGCTCGGCGAGAGCATCGGCCCGGCGGCGCTCGACGTCGCTGAGTCCCATGCCCTCTGGTCCGAGCAGCACCGCGGGCCGGCGGTCGACACCGGCCGGGAGCGCGAGGTGCCCGATCATCGTCAAACCGTCGGCCGGGTACTCGACCGTACGCGTCGTAATCGTCGTCATGCGACTGGACTGTAGTGATCATCAAGCCCGGTCCGGCCGGTGTTCTGCCGCTGGCAGCAGCGCGCGTGTCCCTCTGAAATGCGGGGGCCGAGCCCTCGGCTTCAAGATCATCTCATTGCCCCTTTGGCGGGTACCTCGGTCACACCCCAACCCGTCGGCTACTCCGCCAGCGGGCGCCACGTCCCCCTCCGGTTCCCCGCGAGTCCACCCCGAGAATCCGCGAACCCGTCGGCTTGGTCCGGGGCGGAGCGAGGTTCCGTGTGCGGTGCTGGCTTCTGGCACTGCGCTGGTGGGGCTGGTCCAGTTCTGTGGGGCGTCCGTTCAGCGGGTTGATGCGTATGGCGCCCACCCGGGCCGCCTTTTTCCTGCCCCGTATGTACGGCGAGCAGTTGACGAACGAAGTACGGATGTCGTGCTCGGTCAGGGGGTTCGTGGAGGATCCTTCGGGGGTGTGAGGTGGACGGTGGCGGGACACGGCTGGGATCGCCAGGCCGGTGTCTCTTTCCGGCGTGGTGCGGCGTCCCGTGCCGTACGGTGCGGGACGCCACCAGGGCGGCGAGCAGCAGCACGCCCGCCGAGCACCGGTAGGCGACGGGGAAGCCGGCCGGGCACCGTACTGCTCAACACCATCGCCACCGGCGCCACCAGCCGTTACGTCCACGTGCACGACCCGGCCCACGTCGGCGCGGTCCTCGACGAAGGCATGCTGCACGGAGCTGACCGGGCTGTTCCAGCGCAGGGTCTCCTCCGCCGTCTCCGCCCAGCTCGCCCTGCCGGAGAGGATCAGGCCGAACTGGTCTCGATGGGCACTCAGGGCGGGTACGGCGTTCGTGACACATGCCGCTCCGCCGGAACCTTGTTGCCAGAGCCCGGTCCCGGCGCGTCCCGACTCTGCGGAAAACCGCAGGGTCGGGGTGCGGGAAAACGCACAAGTTCGACGGCTATCCGCATACCGGCACTGAGCTGGGACTTCTAGCTTGATCAATGGATCGCGGCACCGGCTCGCGGCGTGCGCTTCGTACTTGGAGACCTCGACATGGACCACATCATCCTGGCGCTGCCACAGGAACCCACCGACGGCATCGCGGGATGGGCTGCCGACCTGGTGGACGCCATGGGCGGCCCCGGTGCGGGCCTCGCCATCGCCCTGGAGAACCTCTTCCCGCCGCTGCCGAGCGAGGTCATCCTGCCGTTGACCGGTTTCGCCGCCGGACAGGGTGTCATCAGTCTGTTCTCCGCCCTGTTCTGGACAACGCTCGGGTCCGTGCTGGGCGCCGCCGTCCTCTACTGGATCGGCGCGCTGGTCGGCCGTGAGCGGATGTACGCGATCTGGGCCAGGCTGCCCCTGGTCAAGACCTCCGACCTGGAGCGGACGGAGGCGTGGTTCGCCAAGCACGGCACCAAGGCCGTCTTCCTCGGCCGCATGGTGCCGATCTTCCGCAGTCTGATCTCCGTGCCGGCCGGCCTCGAGCGCATGCCGCTGCCGACCTTCCTGACACTGACCGCTCTGGGCAGCCTGATGTGGAACACCGTGCTGGTCATGTGCGGTTACTGGCTCGGCGACCAGTGGGACACCGTCGGTGACTACGTCGGTGTGGTCAGCAAGGGCGTCCTGGTACTGGTGGTCGCCGCACTGGCCTTCTACGTCGCGGTCCGGTTCCGTTCCCGCGGCATCGCCCGGCACCGCCGTACGTCGTGACCGGCCCCGTTCTCACACCGACCGAACGATCTTGCCCAGGTTGCGCAGCGCGACTACGCTCGGCGACCGTGCAGGGGGAACCGGCGGATACGACCACCCAGCACCTCCCGACAGCCTCCGAAACCGAGCTGCCGGGCGGTGAGGCCACGGCGATTCCGGCGTCGGCGCTGCCCCTGCGGGCGACCGGTGTCCTTCTCGGCTGCCTGACCGCGCTGTTGGGACTGCTGTACTTCGTCGTCGCCGGCACCCTGCTCGGTCCGGCTCTGCTGTGGCCTCGCACCCGGCGACGGGCGTTCGTCGTCCTCACCGCCGGGGCCCGGCGGCTGACGACCCTCGAGCGGCGCCGTCGTTCCACCTTCTTCGGGGACCGCTTCCCCGCTCGGCCCGTGCCCGACCAGCACGTCCTGCGTTACCTGGCCGCCCGTACGTACGCCGGTCTGATCACCGGCGTCGTGGTCGGCCTGCTCGGGTTCGGCGCCCTCCTTGCGGGCCTGCTCGTCGCGTCCCTCGTCCGGGGCACCCTGGGCTGGGGGGAGCTGCTCACCCAGGTCCTGCTCGGCGGGGTGCTGCTCTTCCTGGACGTGCAGGGGCTGTTCTCCCTGGAGGCCCTCGACGCGCGGCTGGCCCGGGAGTGCTTCGGCCCCTCGCAGCGCGAGCTGATGGAGCAGCGCATCGACGAACTGGCCACCAGCCGGGCGGCGGTGCTCCAGGCCGTCGACACCGAGCGCCGACGCATCGAGCGGGACCTGCACGACGGGGTGCAGCAGCGTCTGGTGGCGCTGGCCATGCTCCTCGGACGGGCCCGTCGGGGCGGCCGTACGCCCGAACAGGCGCGGAGTCTGGTGGAGCAGGCCCACAAGGAGTCGCAGGACGTCCTGACGGAACTACGGGAAGTGGCCTGGCGGGTGTATCCGACGGCGCTGGACAACCTGGGGCTCCAAGAGGCGCTGGCCGGGGTGTCGGAGCGGTGCGGCATTCCGCTGCGGACCGAGTTCGCGCTCGACGGGACCCTGCCCGCCTCCGTGGAGACCGCCGCGTACTTCGTCGTGTCGGAGTCGGTGACCAACGCCGCCAAGCACTCCGCCGCCACGGAGATCCACGTGAGCGTCCGCAGGTATGGGCCGGTCCTCGTCATCCGGGTCGAGGACAACGGCGTCGGCGGCGCGAAGCCGGAGGGCAGCGGGCTGACCGGGCTGCACAGCCGGGTCGGCGCCCTGGACGGTCGACTGCACGTTCACAGCCCCCTCGGGGGGCCCACCACGATCACCGCGGAGCTGCCGTGCGCGTAATGCTGGCCGAGGACTCGACCCTGCTGAGAGAGGGGCTGGTCCGGCTGCTCACCGAGGAAGGCCACGAGGTCCCTGCCGCGGTGGGTGACGCCGTCGCCCTGCTGCGAGAGGTCGAGGCCCAGCAGCCGGACATGGTCGTCGTGGACATCCGGATGCCCCCCACTCATACGGACGAGGGACTGCGGGCGGCGCTGGAGATCCGCAAGCGGTGGCCCGGCGTAGGGGTCCTGGTCCTGTCCCAGCACATGGAGCGCAACTACGCGGTGCAGCTGCTGACGGCGAACGCGGAGCGGGTCGGGTACCTGCTGAAGGACCGGGTCGCCCAGGTGGAGGAGTTCCTCGACGCGCTGGAACGGATCCAGGCGGGCGGCGCCGCGCTCGACCCGGAGGTCGTACGGCAGTTGGTGATCCGTACGACGCACAGCGACCCGCTGGCGCGGCTGACCCCCCGCGAGCGCAGCGTCCTGGAGGCCCTGGCGCAGGGGCACACCAACGCGGCCATCGCGGACAAGCTGCACATCTCCATGAGCGCGGTGGAGAAGAACCTCAACATGATCTTCGACAAGCTCGAACTCGGTCACACCACCGGCTACAACCGCCGGATCCTGGCCGTACTCCGGTACCTGGAGTCCTGACGCACGACATCCCGGGCGCTGGTGCCCGGCACGTCCTTCGCCAGGCAGGTCACGGCGAGGCGCGCAGCTGTTCGGTCCGGGATCGGCGCTCGCCCCAGCCGTGCTGAAAGTGGTCGACGCGCTGCCCGAGGGGCTCCGGGACACCGCCGCCGGAGCGGTCCAGCGGCTGCTCATCGACTACGAGGCAGTGGGCCGGCCCCCGAAATGGCGCGCCGTGGACCCGATCGGCCTGGTGCTCGTCAGCGAACCTTTCCCGAGGCCAAGCAGTGGGCCCGGGCGATCGGCGTTTTCGCGGGGGCTCCGCGGTCGGCGCGGCTGCTGCGGCACAGCTCGCTCAGTACGGCAGGCGCCGAGGGCGGCAGGGGGCGCGCGGCCACCCCAAGGCGTTCGGCAGGCGAGTCCGCTCAGCGCTGCGCAGGACGGATTCTCGACCTTGACGCTCCTATGACGCTCTGGGCGCCTGCACGAAGGAGGATGAACGGAGAAACGAGATCTGACCAGGGCATTTCTTGGAGGTAGCGCGACGGACCGGACGGGAGCGGCGCCTCCGTAGCGCACTTCTTGCCGGTCGTCGCAGGTTCTGGTGACGGTCTGACGCCCACGCAGATGTCTGCCATCGGAAAGGGGCCGGTCGCTGTTCCACCCGCCGCAGTGAGAGGCCGGGGCGTCCGTCCGTCGGCCCCGGCCTTTCGTGTGTCCGAGGGGGCGGGGAGGGGGCCCGGGGGCCGGGTGCCTCGCGTTCGACATTCGCTGGGTGCCCGGCCATTGACTATGGACATCCCTGTACCTACGATCTGGCTTGTCCATGGTTGTCCATACACAAAGTGGTGTGCCGATGAAGATCGCGGTTGTCGGAAGTTATGGAGCCGGCCTCACCATGCGGGTCCCCAAGGCGCCCGCAGCCGGTGAGACCGTCTCGGGCGGCCTCTTCGACTCGGGTGCCGGCGGGAAGGGCAGCAACCAGGCCGTCGGCGCTGCCCGGCTGGGCGCCGAGGTCACGCTCCTCACGGCCGTCGGCGACGACGAGTTCGGCCGCTCCGCGCGTGAGCTGTGGCGGCGCGAAGGGGTGGGCGCCGAACACGTGGTCACCGCCGGGGCGCCCACCATGGTCGGTTTCATCCTGGTCGAGCCGTCCGGGGAGAACCGCATCGCCATCGCCCCCGGCGCCCTGGACGAGCTGGACGCCGCCGCCGTCGACGCCTTCCGCGCCGAGATCGCCTCCGCCGACATCCTCGTCGTCTCCATGGAGATCCCCGAGGAAGCCGTCGTCGCCGCCCTCCGCGCCGGACGCGAGAGCGGCACCCGCACCCTGCTGAACCCGGCCCCCGCCCGGCCGCTGCCCGACGAGTGCTGGCCGCTCATCGACGTGCTCACGCCCAATCAGACGGAGGCCCCCGTCCTCCTCGGCCTCGACGAGGGACACGGGCTCGGCGACGAGGACCTGGCCCGCGCGCTGCACGAGCGCACCGGCGGCACCGTCGTCATCACCCGAGGCGGTGAGGGCGCGCTGGTCGCCCAGGACACCGGCGTCACCACGGTGCCCCCGCACCCGGCCCGGACGGTCGTGGACACCACGGGCGCCGGGGACTCCTTCACCGCCGCCTTCGCCGTCGCCCTGGCCGAAGGCCGACCCGTCGACCGGGCCGTGGAGTTCGCCGCCGTGGCCGGCGCGCACACCGTGTCGATCGCGGGCGTCATCCCCGCCCTGCCCACCAGAGCCCAGCTGAACGCCCTGATTGGAAGTGTCTCGTGACCTCGACCGCCACCAAGCCGCCCGCCACCGCGGCCCCGTCGTCCGACGCGAGCACCCGGCAGTTCCCGCTCGCGCTGCGCAGGCTGCTGCACGCGCGGGAGGCCGGCGTCTTCGCCGCGCTCGTCCTGCTCTTCCTGCTGGGCACGGTGCTCTCGCCGACCTTCGCCCAGTCCGACAACCTCCTGTCGGTGGGCCAGCAGATCGCGCAGATCGGCATCATGGCCGTGGGGGCGACCTTCGTCATCCTCAACGGGGAGATCGACCTCTCGGTCGGCTCCACCTACGCCCTCTCCGCGATCTCCACCGGCATGCTCATATCGGACGGCTGGAGCTGGCCCGCCGCCATGTTCGTCGGCCTCGCGGTCGGCGTCCTCGCCGGGCTCTTCAACGGACTGGCCGTGGTGGTCCTCGGCGTCCCTTCCTTCATCGTCACCCTCGGCACGCTCAGCGTCTTCCGCGGCATCGCCCTGCTCATCTCCGACGGCGCCCCGATCTCGCTGAGCTCCTCCCAGCCGGGCGTCGCCGACTTCAACCTGCTCGGCCAGGGGCGGCTGTTCGGCCTCGTGCCCATGCAGTTCGTCTTCTTCGCCGTCGTCGCCGCCATCGGCGTCGTCCTGCTGGCCCGCTCCCGCTTCGGCTTCAACACCTACGCGGTCGGCGGCAACCAGGAGGCCGCCCGGCTCGTCGGCGTCAACGTCAAGCGGGTCAAGCTGACCGCCTTCGTCCTCTCCGGCTTCACCGCGGGCCTCGCCGGCGTCCTCGGCCTGTCCTTCCTCTCCTACGTCCAGGGTGTGACCGGACAGGGCCTCGAACTCACCGTCATCTCGGCCGTCATCATCGGCGGCGCCGCCCTCTTCGGCGGCTCCGGAACGATGTGGGGCACCGTCATCGGCGTCGCCTTCATCGGCCTCCTGCAGAACATCCTCAACATCAAGGGCATCTCGTCCTTCTGGCAGACCGTCGTCACCGGCCTCGTCATCGTCGCCGCCGTCGCCGCGGACACCTGGCAGCGCAAGCGCAAGACACGCGCCTGAGCCAGCGCGCCGACCGCCGTACCCCCAAAAAAAGCCGCCCCACCGGCCCTTCATCCCCGAACGCCTCCCGACCCACGGACTCGACGAAGGAGCCCTCATGTCCCCGCGCACCCTCCTCAGAAGCCTCACCGCCGCCACCGCGGTCGCCGCGGCGCTCTCCCTCACCGCCTGCGGCGCCGTCACCCCCGCCGACGGCGGCTCCGGCGGCTCCGGCGACGGCTCCTTCAAGCTGGCCTCGTACATCCAGCAGCGGATCGACGACGACAAGCCGATGCGCATCAAGCTCAGCTACCACGACCCGTCCCTCGCCTTCGCCACGCCGATCGGCGCCGGGATGAAGAAGGCCGGCAAGGAGCTGGGCGCCGAGGTCTCCCTCATCGGTCCCACCGGCGGCGACGCCGCCAAGCAGGTCTCCGAGATACAGACGCTCATCCAGCAGAAGGCCGTGGACGGGCTCGCCGTCTCCTCCGCCTCCAGCGACGCTCTCAAGCCCGTCATCAGCCAGGCGTACAAGGCGGGCATCCCGGTCATCTCCTTCAACACCGACAACCCCGACTCCGATCAGATGGGCTTCGTCGGCCAGGACCTCAAGGGCTCCGGCAAGGCGCAGGCCGAACAGCTCCGCAAGGACCTCAAGGGGGACGTCAACGGCAAGTCCGTGGTGGTGTTCTCCGTCGACACCGGAGCCGGCTGGTCGCACGACCGCTTCAACGGCTTCAAGGAGGGCCTGGACGGCAGCGGACTGAAGATCGTCGGCCCGGTCAACGTCGGCAACGAGCCCAACAGCGCCTACAACACCGTCGAGTCCACCATGTCCGGTCAGTCCAATGTGGTCGCCGTGGCCGGCCTGGACTGCTGCTCCACCACGGCCGCCGCCAAGTGGGTGGCCCAGTCCGGCAAGGCCGACGGCATCACCATGGGCGGCTTCGACCTGCTGACCCAGACCGCCGAGTACATCGAGCGCGGCGTCCTGAACTTCAGCATCAGCCAGAACCCGGCCGAACAGGGCTACCAGGCCGTCAAGGTGCTGCACGACTTCCTCGCCGACGGCACCGAGATCAAGGGCGTGGACACCGGCGCCCAGTTCATCACCCAGGACAACCTCGCCGACGCGACCGTGGAGGACTGATGACCCCCGCACCCCACGCCGCCTCCCCCGGGAGCCCGGACCGTACCGGCGGGCCGGCCGTCCAGGTCCGCGGCCTCACCCGCAACTTCGGGCCGGTCCGCGCCCTGCGCGACGTCTCCTTCGACGTCCCCGCCGGCGACATCACCGCCCTCCTCGGCGAGAACGGCGCCGGAAAGTCCACCCTGCTCAAGATCCTGGCCGGCCTCCAGCCGCCCAGCGAGGGCAGTGTCACCGTGTTCGGCGAGAAGGTCACCTCCTTCGAACCGGCCTCCATGCTCAGCCGGCACGGCGTGGCGATCGTCCCCCAGGAGCTGTCGCTGCTGCCCGACCGTACCGTCGCCGAGAACGTGCTCAGCGGCGTCGAACCGGGCAACCGCTGGTTCCCCTCCCGGCGTCGCATGCTGGAGCGCACCACCGAACTCCTCGCCGAACTCGACCTCCACCTGGACCCGAACGCCTCCGTGCGCACCCTGGACCTGGCCACCCAGCAGCTCATCGTGGTGGCCCGCTCCATCGCCCGGGGCTGCCGCGTCCTGATCCTTGACGAACCCACGGCGATGCTCACCCCCGCCGAGGCCGACCGCCTGTTCGCCCTCATGGACAAGCTCAAGGCCAACGGCACGACCATGCTCTACGTCTCCCACCGCATGCCGGAGGTCTTCCGCCTGGCCGACCACATCCAGGTCCTGCGCGACGGCGGCCACGTCGCCTCCTGGCGCAGCGAGGACACCACCCCCGACCAGGCCGTCGCCGCCATGGTCGGCCGCGAACTGGGCCAGTTCACCCGCCGCGCCGGCGCGGCCGAACCCACCGCCGAACCGGCCCTCAGGGTCACGGAGTTGAGCGGCAAGCGGCACCGGGACGTCTCCTTCGAGCTGCGCCCCGGAGAGATCCTCGGCGTCGCCGGACTCCCCGACTCCGGACGGGTCGAACTGCTCCACAACCTCTTCGGAGCCGACCCCGGCACCGGCGGCACCGTGGAACTGCTCGGAAAGATCTACGAACGGCGCAACCCGATCGCCAGCGTCGAACGCCGACTGGCGTTCGTCCCCGGCGAGCGCCGCGCCCAGGGGCTGCTGACCACGATGAGCGTCGGCGAGAACGTCGGCGCCCTCACCACGAAGGCGTTCAGCCGGCTCGGCCTGATCCGCCGCCGTGCCTTCGACACGGCCGCCGGTGAACAGGCCCGCCGGCTGCGGGTGAAGACCGCCACCATGACCCAGCCCATCACCAGCCTCTCCGGCGGCAACCAGCAGAAGGCCGTCCTCGGCCGCTGGCTCGCCATCGACCCGGGCGTGCTCATCCTCGACGAGCCCACCCGCGGCGTCGACATCGGCGCCAAGGCCGAGATCTACGACCGGCTCACCGCGCTCGCCGACAAGGGCCTGGCGATCCTCTGCTCCTCCTCCGACCTGCCCGAACTGCTCACCCTGACCGACCGCATCGCGGTGATGAGCGAAGGCCGCCTGGTGGCCGTCGTCGACTCCGCCGACGCCACCGAGGAATCCGTGATGACCCTCGCCACCGGAGCGGCGCCGGCCGTCGCCTGACCCCGCGGCCCCGTCCGACCGCCGCCCCGAACCCTCCTCAAGGCCCCACCCGAAAGGAACCACCATGAAGCGCTCCGGCATCCTCAACGCCGAACTGAGCGGAGTCCTCGCCACCCTCGGCCACACCGACCTCCTCCTCGTGGTCGACGCGGGCTTCCCCGTGCCGCGCGACGCGCACCGTGTCGACCTGGCCCTCGCCGAGAACCTGCCCGACCTGCGCACCGTCCTCGGCCTGATCGCCGACGAACTGGTCGTCGAGGGCGTGGTCCGCGCCGACGACGTCCCGAGCCACAACCCCCGTCTCGACTCCTGGCTGCACGAGCGGTTCGCCGGCGCCGAGTTCACCACCCGCCCGCACGCCGAGGTCCTCGGCGACCTCGCCCGCGAGGCCAAGGCCGTGGTGCGCACCGGAGCCTTCGAGCCCTGGGGGAACATCGGCCTCTATTGCGGCGTCGACGCGCCCCGCTGGTTCGGCGGCGAGGGCGTCGTCGTCCCGGAGCAGTACGCGTCCAAGGTCTGAGCCGCGCCGCCCCGCACGCGGGCGCAGGCACCGTCAACTCGCGGCGGCAGCCCACGAAGAAGCCCCGGCGGCCGATCCGCCGGGAACCTGCCGCCACCCACCCAAGGGAGATCACCCCGTGTCCGAAACCACCGTCAATCCCGCCGAACTCGACCTCACCCCGGCCGAGTTGGCGCCGTTCATCCAGCACACCAAGATCGACCCGGATGCGACGCGCGACGAGATGATCGCCCACGCCCGGGAGGCCGTCACCCACGGCTTCAACGCGGCGATGGTCCCCGCCTCCTGGCTGCCGGTCGTCGTCGCCGAGGTCAAGGGCACCGGCGTCGAGGTGGCCTCCGCCCTGGACTTCCCGACCGTCGGCGTCATGACCAGCGCCGGGAAGGCCGCCGAGGCCGCCGAGATCGCCCGCCTCGGCGCCAGCCAGCTCGACATGGGCGTGCAGGTCGGCTGGCTCAAGAGCGGCCGCTACGACGACTTCCGCGAGGACATCGCGGGCGTCGTGCGCGCCTCGGGCCTGCCCGTCAAGGTCATGCTGGAGCTGCCGCTGCTGACCGACGCCGAGAAGGAGGCCGCGGTCGAACTCGCCATGGAAGCGGGCGCGTCCTTCCTGAAGAACGCCAGCAGCGGGCAGATCGAGACTGCGAATCCCACCAGCGTTCGTTACCTTGTTGACCGGGCGCGGGAAGGCGTCCGGGTGAAGGCGTCCGGCTCGATCAAGAGCTACCGCCAGGGCCTGGAGCTCCTGCGGGCGGGCGCCTCCCTGCTCGGGACCAGCGCCGGCCTGGCGATCATCACCGACACCGGTGACGCGTCCACCGTCAGCTACTGACCGGACACCACCGCCGTACCCCGGCCGCCCGCCGCGGCCGGGGTACGGCTTCCACGCCGGAGCGACACCCGTCCCCCGGTGAGAGCGGAGAAGGAGATGCGACCACTGTGACGGCCGACAAAGGCGGAGTCCCGGGCATCAAGCGGGACGTCCCCACGGCGATCCACGTCCAGATCTCGGAGCACATCCGGTTGCGGATCGCCGGCGGCGAGTGGCCGCCGCACTACCGTCTCAAGAGCGAGCCGGAGCTGGCCCAGCAGTTCGGGGTCAGCCGCGGCACGCTGCGCAGGGCGCTGACCACCCTGATCGAGGAGGGCCTGCTGCGCCAGGTCCGGGGCCGGGGCACCTTCGTGACCTCGACGACGATCGAGCCCGCCATCGCGCAGAAGCTGAGCACGCTGTCCGAGGACTTCGCCGACCAGGGCGTGGTGACCACGACCACGGTGCGCGAGTGTGCGCTGATCGCGCCGCCCAAGCCGGTCGCGGCGCTGCTGGACGTGGCCCCGGGCACCCGTGTCCTGCGTTTGGTGCGGGTGCGGCGCACAGATCAGGGGCCGGTCGCCCTGCTGTTCAACTTCGTGCGTACCGACCTCGCGCCCGGTATCGCGGAGGTCGACTTCACCTCGGCCAGTCTCTTCGGCGTCCTGGAGGGCACGTACGGGCTGAAGATCGCCACGGCCCGCCGTACCTTGGGCGCCGAGGCGGCCGGTGCTGACGTCGCAGCCTCTCTCGACCTCGCTGAGGGCGCCCCGGTCCAGTACCTCCAGCAGGTCACCTACCTCGCCGACGACCGGCCCGTCGAGTACTCCGACGTCTGGATCCACAGCGGCCGCCTCCGCGTGACGTCCCTCCTGCTGCGCCGCTGAGCACGGCAGAGGCCGCCAGGCCGGCCGGGCACACCAGGCCCCGCCCTCCCCGGGACAACGGGGTGGACGGGGCTCCGGGCCCGTGACCGGTGATTTGGGGTTCACGTGCGGGTGCCGCGGGCCCACGACCCCGAGCTGCCGGCGAACTGCGTGGCCGATGCTCCGGCCGAGGGGGATCCGGGCTTCGCCGGCGCCGACGACTGTTTGCCGAGCGCGGGTCGGCGCGTGGTCGTGGTCGGCACTGTTTCGGCAAGGGCCTGATCGGGACAGCGATTATCGGCAGTGACTAGGTGTTCTCGGCCGTGTGCGGGAGATCGCGTCGGCCGTACTCCGTGCTCGCGATGGTGCGCAGCGGTAATGGCTGACCAGCCCATGTCGCCCGGCCCGGTCGCGCCGACCGGTCTGACTGCACGAGGGCCCCGGAGCGTCCCCCACCACCCCGGATAGACTCGCCCGTATGGTCCGAACGTCCCGTGCCGCCGCCGAGGGGAACCCCGGGATGTGGCGGCGCGAGGCCGGTACCGTCGTACGACGGGCCCTCGCGCTTCCGGAGCGGGCGGCGGTGAGCGGCGCCATAACGGCCGGCTCCCATGTACCGCGCGTCCCCACCGAGTGGGCGCCGCACTCCCACCCCTCCCACGAACTCGTCTGGGTCCGCGGGGGCACGGTCACCTCTCGCGTGGAGGACCGCGTCTTCACCGTGTCCGAGGGGTACGGGCTGTGGATGCCCGCCGGAGTGGTGCACGGAGGGCGGACCACGGCGGGGGCGAAGTTCCACGACGCCTTCTTCGCCCCCGACCGGACGCCGTTCGCGTTCGGGGAGCCGAGGACGATCACGATGACGCCGCTCCTGGAGTCACTGCTGACCCACCTCGCCCGTACGGATCTCGACGACGCGGCCAGGGCGCGGGCGGAGTCGGTCGTGTTCGACGTGCTCCAGCCGTCGGAGCGGCAGTTCACCCTGCGGCTGCCGCCCGGCGACGGCCGGATCGACGCCATCGCCGAGGCCCTGCTGGCCGACCCCGCCGACCACCGGTCACTGGAGGAGTGGGCACGGACGCTGGGCATCAGCGACCGCACGATCACCCGCGCGTTCCGGCAGACCACCGGTCTCTCCTTCGCGCAGTGGCGGCAACTGCTGCGGGTACACCGCGCGTTGGCGCTCCTCTCCGAGGGCTTCGATGTGATGACCGTCTCCGAGACACTCGGCTACGCGCAGCCCAGCTCCTTCATCGCCGCGTTCCGGCGGGTCATGGGCACCACCCCCGGGAATGTCCGGAATCCCGTATCGGGCGTCCATAACTCCTGATTGTCGACCTGGCGAGCGGAATATAGCTTTCTCGCAGTTAGGTAACCCTTAGTTGTTGCTCGACGTGGACCGTGCTGCCCGTACGCAGAGGAGTCCGCGGGGCAGCGCGCGGTCCGGCCGGTGACGGCCGGACGGGGGGTGCCGTACGCCTCGCCCCTGCGATCACCCGGAATCGTCGATGCTCACACGCCCCTCCCGGCACACCGGCCGCCCGGCTGCCGACCCCGCCGCGCCGGTGGCCGCCCTCAACGGGCGCGGACTGGTGCTGAGTCACGGCGGCAAGGCGGTCGTCCACGGCGTCTCCATCGGCCTGGAGCCCGGCCGGGCAACCGCCCTGGTGGGGCCGAACGGCAGCGGGAAGTCCACGCTGCTGCGGGCGCTCTCCCGGCTGCATCCGGTGGACGGCGGCCGGGTGACGTTCGGAGCGCACGGGGATGCGCCCGAGCGGGACGCGGCGCTCCTCAGCGCCCGCCGGTTCGCCCGCGAGGTCACGCTCTTCTCCCAGTCGAGGCCGGCGCCGCAGGGGCTGACGGTCGCGGAGGTCGTGGCGTTCGGACGCCACCCCTACCGGCGCGGCTTCGCGGGACCGACCGCCGAGGACCGGGCCGCCGTCGGCCGTGCCATGGGCGTCACGGGCGTACGGGACATGTCCGGACGGCCGGTCGGCGAACTCTCCGGCGGTGAGATGCAGCGCGTCTGGCTCGCCGCCTGCCTGGCCCAGGACACCGGCGTCGTCCTGCTCGACGAACCCACCAACCACCTGGACCTGCGCTACCAGATCGAGACGCTCGACCTGGTGCGCGACCTCGTTGAGGACCACGGCATCGCGGTCGGCATCGTGCTCCACGACCTCGACCAGGCGTCCCGCGTCGCGGACACGCTGGTCCTCATGCGCTCGGGCCGCGTGCACGCGGCGGGCACCCCCGTCGACGTCCTCACCGCCGAGAACATCGGCGAGGTCTACGACATCCGGGTCGAGGTCGCCGTCGACCCCCGCACGGGCCGCCTCCGCATCGACCCCGTCGGACGGCACCCCGCCTGACCGGAAATCCCGCCTGACGCGGAACGTCCCTCGCTCATCACGCATCACGCATCACAAGAAAAAGAGGAACCCTCCATGAACCGTGCCCGACACCTGGCGGCGGCAGCCTCCACGGGGCTCGTACTCCTGGCCGCGACGGCCTGCGGCACGACCGACGTCGGCGACAAGGCCGATGCCGCCGCCCCCTCGCCCGCGTCGAAGGACTGCGCCGACGACACGACGACCACCGCCACGGGCCCGGTTTCCTTCAAGGACGGCGTGGGCCGCACCGTGAAGCTCGACAAGCCCGCCGAGCGCATCGCGGTCCTGGAATGGCAGCAGGTGGAGGACGCGCTGACCCTGTGCGTCACCCCCACCGCGGTCTCCGACGCGAAGGGGTACAGCACCTGGGTCAGCGCGGAGAAGCTGCCCGGCGGGGTGAAGGACATCGGCACCCGTGAGGAGCCCGACCTCGACACCCTCTACGCGGCCGAGCCCGACCTGATCGTCGTGGAGGCGTTCGACGCCGACGACGAGACGGTCAAGAAGCTGGAGAAGCGGAACGTCCCGGTCATGGTCACCAAGGGCGCGGACCCGAAGGACCCGATCGGGAACATGCGCAAGGTGTTCCGCATGATCGGCGAGGCCACGGGCCGCACCGAGCGGGCCGACCAGGTGCTCAAGGAGTTCGACGAGCACCTCGCGGAGGCGAAGCAGCAGGTCACCGATGCCGACCTGCCGACGAAGGAGTTCCTGTTCTTCGACGGCTGGCTCCAGGGCGGCAACCTCACCGTCCGCCCCTACAGCGACGGCGCCCTGTTCACGGAGATCGGCAAGGAACTGGGCATGGCACCCGCCTGGACCGACGCGATCAACAAGGACCACGGTGACGGAGGCGTCGACCCCTCCTACGGTCTCGCCCAGACCGACGTCGAGGGTCTCACCGCGGTCGGCGACGCCAACCTCTTCTACGCCAACGACGAGGGCGCCGGCGGTTATGTCGGGGCGCTGAAGAAGAACCCGATCTGGAAGACCCTCCCGGCCGTCAAGGACGGCCGCGCGCACTCCTTCCCGGCACGGGTGTGGGGCGCCGGCGGCCCGCGCTCCTGCGAGCAGGCCATCGACGCCTACGTCGACGTCCTCGACAAGAAGTAAGTGACACCGCGAGAAGTGAGCACAACGCAAGAAGTGAGCGTGTCCGGGATTCCGGCACCCGGCGCAGAACCGCTGCCGCGCACCGAGCACGACGGCGGCCCCACCGGACTCGCCGTCCTCGCGGCGCTCGCCGCCGCGACCGTCCTGGCCGGCATGTGGCACCTCACGCAGGGAACGTCGGGTGTCTGCGTCGGCGACCTGCTGCGGTACCTCGTCGGGCACCGGGACGGCACCGGCGGCCCGCCGGTCGGCGAGATCATCACCGGCTCGCGCCTGCCGCGGCTCCTGGCGGGCCAGGCGGTCGGCTTCGCCCTCGGCACCGCCGGAACGCTGCTCCAGTCCGTCACGCACAACGCCCTCGCCTCACCCGACACCCTCGCGGTCACGGCCGGCGCCTACTTCACCCTCACCCTCGTCGCGGCGTTCGGCCTGACCGTCCCGCTGTGGGCGTCGGGCGCCGTCGCCTTCGCCGGCGGTCTGCTCGCGGCGGCGCTGGTCCTGCTCCTCGCGGGCCGCGCCGCGGGCACCGCCGGCACCCGGCTGATCCTCGCCGGATCGGCGACGGCGATGGCGCTGGACGCGGCGACCGGCACGCTCCTCATCCTGTTCGACCAGAACACGACCGGCCTCTTCGCCTGGGGCAGCGGTTCGCTCGCACAGCTGAACATCGACGCGTCGGTACGCGCGTGGCCGCTGGTGGCCGTGGTGCTGTGTCTCGCCCTGGCCCTGTCCCGGCGGCTTGACGTCATGAACCTCGGTGACGACACCGCGTCCACCCTCGGTGTGCCGATCCGCACCACCCGCGTCACCGCCGTCCTGTGCGCGGTCCTGCTCACCAGTACGGCGGTGACGCTCGCGGGCCCCATCTCCTTCGTCGGCCTCGGCGCCCCCGTCCTGGTCCGCCTGATCGCGAACCGGGTCCGGGCACTGCGCAGGCACCTGTACGCGGTCCCGGCGGCCGGACTGGTCGGCGCGCTGCTCATCCTCCTCGCCGACGCCGTCCTGCGCGCCGTGCAGGGCGCGGACGGCGCCGCCGCCATCCCGACCGGAGTGCCGACCGCGCTGCTCGGCGCGGTCGTCATCGTCGTCCTCGCGCTGCGGCTGCGGGACACCGGCCAGGTCGCGCGCGCGGCGCACGCGCGGGTCCTCGCACGGTCGCACCGCGCGTATCTCCTCGTCGTGCTCGGCGCGGTGGTCCTGCTGGCGGCCGCGGCCGTCGTGGGGGTGCTGGCGGGGAGCCTGCGGCTGCGGACCGGGGACGTCGTGCTCTGGCTTCAGGGGTCCGCCCCGGACCTCGTCGGCATGGCGCTCGACGACCGGGTGCCGCGCGTGAGCGCCGCCGTCCTCGCCGGCGCGGCACTCGGACTGGCCGGCTGTGTGCTGCAGGGCGCGGTACGCAACCCACTCGCCGAACCCGGCATCCTCGGCATCACCGCCGGCGCCGGGCTGGGAGCGGCGGGAGTCGTCACGTCTGGCCTGTCCGGGGGACGGACGGTACTCGTCGTGGTGGCGGTCGCGGCGGGGCTCGCCACGTTCGGGGTGATCGCCCTGCTGTCCTGGCGCGGCGGCTTCCTGCCCGACCGGTTCGTCCTCGTCGGCATCGGCTGCGGCTACGGACTCAGCGCCGTCACCACCTTCCTCCTCCTGCGCGCCGACCCGTACAACACGCCCCGAATCTTCACCTTCCTCTCGGGCACCACGTACGGCCGTACGTTCCCCGACGTCCTGCCGGTCGCGGTCGCCGTGGCGCTCGCGCTGCCCGTACTGCTGGCCATGCGCGACCGTCTCGACCTGCTCGCGGTCGACGAGGACACCCCGCGCATCGTCGGCGTCAGGGTGGAGCGCACGCGCTTGTTCGCGCTGGCGATCGCGGCGGTACTCGCGGCGCTCAGCGTGGTCGCCGTCGGCGTCGTCGGGTTCGTGGGCCTCGTCGCCCCGCACCTCGCCCGGTCGCTCGTGGGCGCCCGGCACGGCCGCTCGCTCCCGGTCGCGATGCTGCTCGGCGGCGTACTGGTCTGTGTGGCCGACGCCCTCGGCCGTACGGTCGTCGCGCCCTCCCAGGTACCGGCGGGACTGATGATCGCGCTGGTCGGCGCGCCGTACTTCGTCTGGCTGCTCCGGCGGTCCCGCGCCTGACACCCACCCGCCGTTCGTTCCCTCACACCCCCCAGGAGCACCGGATGCCGGCCCAGCAGGAGACACCGGTCAAGAGCGTCGTCGTACCGTTCGAGGCCGGTACGGCGGTCGGCCGGTTCGAGGTGCCGGAGCGCTGGCACACGGTCGACCGCTCGGCGCACCACCCGCACATCGTGGCCGTCACGGGGGACGACGGCGGGGAGTGGACCGCCGCCGCGCTCGTGACGGCACGTCCGCGGACGGCCTACCTGAAGATCGTCGACGCCGTCGGTGACATACGGGCGGTCGTCGCCGCGGTGGCCGGCCACGCCCGCCGCCAGGGCCTGGCGCAGGTCAAGTGGGAAGGCTGGACTGCGAGTCCCCAGGACGCCGCCGCGGCGGGCTTCACCGCACTGCGCCCGCCGGTCGGTCGGGGGCTCGCGCAGGGGGAGGAGACGGCGGGACCCGCCACGGGATACGTGCTCTGGCTGGACGACGGGACACCGGCCCCGGCCCCGCCTCCGTACTACGGCCAGACCACCCACTTCACCTGCGGTGCCGTCACCGCCCTCGTCGCCCAGGCACACGCGGGCAAGATGCCCCGGGAGGCACTCGACCGCCGCGCGGAGCTGTCGCTCTGGCGCGACGCGACCAACTTCCCCGCCTGCGAACCCGTCGGACTGGGCGTCGCCGTACGCCGGGCCCGGCCGTCGTCCCCCGTCACGGTCCACCTGGACACCGACCGGCCCGTCCTGCTCGGCCACCTGCCCGGACCCGAGCAGGAGTGGCGCGCGATCCTCCAGCGGACCTCGCGCACCGAGGCGGAGCGGATCGGCGTCCCGGTCGACCCGGACCACCTCCCCATGGCCGCGATCCGCGCCGCCGTCGAACGCCGGGAGCACGTACTGCTCCTCATCTCGCTCGACGCGATGCTGGGCTTCGACGTACCGCACTGGGTGCTCTGCCACGGCGCCGTGCCGGGCGCCCTCGTGATCGACGACCCGTGGGCTGACACGGCGACGGGGGACACCTGGCTCGACGCCCACCTGCTGCCCGTCCCGGACACCGCGCTCGACACGATGTCCACCCACGCGCCGGACGGCTTCCGCGGCGCAGTGACCATCGCGGGCGAGGCCGACTGACCTCACGGCCGCCGGTACGCGTCCCGGGCCCGAGGACCTGCCGCTCAGTCGTGGTAGGCGTGGGTCTGGGCGGCCTTGACGGTGGCCCAGACGGCGGCGCCGGGGTGCAGGTCCAGCTCGGCGGCGGCGAGTGTGGTCAGGTCGGCGGCGAGGGGGAGTCCGCCGGTGAGGTCGGCGCGGATCTGGTCGCCGTGCGTCTCGAGTCCGGCGACCTCGCAGTGCCAGACGTTGCGGGCGCTGGAGCCGGTGGGACGGTCCCGGTGCAGGGTGACCGCGCTGGGCGGGAAGGCGACGAAGACCGGCCCGGTCAGTTCCTCGGTGGTCGTGATCGCGGGTCCGTCGTCGAGCCGTACGGTGTGGCCCGCGGCCTGTCCCCGGTAGAGGTTGAGGCCGACCAGATGGGCGATGTAGTCGGTGCGCGGGCGGCGGGCGATGTGGGAGGGGGTGCCCTCCTGGACGACGTGGCCGTCCTCGACGACGACGAGGTGGTCGGCGAGGACCATGGCGTCCAGCGGGTCGTGGGTGACGAGTACGGCGACGGCTTCGAAGTCGGCCAGATGGCGGCGGAGTTGGGCGCGGACGTCGAGGCGGGTGCGGGCGTCGAGGGCGGCGAGGGGTTCGTCCAGGAGCAGCAGCCGGGGGTGGGTGGCCAGGGCGCGGGCGAGGGCGACGCGCTGGGCCTGGCCGCCGGAGAGCCGGCGCGGTCTGGCACCGGCGTGCTCGGCCAGGCCGAGGCGGTCCAGCCAGGCGGCGGCCTGCGCCCGGGCCTGCGCCTTGGCCGCGCCCCGGCAGCGCGGTCCGAAGGCGACGTTGTCCAGCGCCGTCAGGTGGGGGAAGAGGAGGTAGTCCTGGAAGACCACCCCGACCGGCCGGGACTCGGGCGGCGTGAGGGTCAACTCGTGCCCGTCGAGCCGGAGATGCCCGTCCGAGAGGGGCACGAGGCCGGCGAGGGCACGCAGGGCGGTGGTCTTGCCGGCGCCGTTGGGGCCGAGCAGGGCGACGACGTCGCCGGGTGCGGCGGTCAGGGCCACGTCGAGGCGGAAGGTGCCGCGTTCCACGACGAGGCGGGCGTCGAGCCCTTCGGGGGCCGGGGCGGCGGCCCCGCGTCCCGTGGTCTTCTCGCTGTCGTCGGTGTCGGTCATGAGGTGGTCATCCAGCGGTCGCGCAGTCCGGCGAGGACGGCGACGGACACCGCCAGCAGCACCAGGCTGAGGGCGATGGCAGCCTGCGGATCGCTCTGCAGGGCGAGGTAGACGGCGAGCGGCATGGTCTGGGTGCGGCCGGGGAAGTTGCCGGCGAAGGTGATCGTCGCCCCGAACTCGCCGAGCGCGCGGGCCCAGGCCAGGACGGCGCCGGCGGCGATACCGGGCGCGATGAGCGGCAGCGTGACCCGGCGGAAGGCGGTGAAGCGGGAGGCGCCGAGGGTGGTGGCCGCCTCCTCGTAGCGGGGATCGGCGGCGCGCAGGGTGCCCTCGACGCTGATGACGAGGAACGGCATCGCCACGAACGCCTCCGCGAGGATCACACCGGTGGTGGTGAACGGCAGCGTGATCCCGAACCACGCATCCAGCCACTGCCCGACGACACCGTTGCGGCCAAGGGCCATGAGCAGGGCGACACCGCCGACCACCGGCGGCAGCACCAGCGGCAGCGTCACCAGGGCCCGGACGAGACCGCGCCCCGGGAACTCCACCCGCGCCAGCAGCCAGGCCAGTGGCACGCCGATCACCATGCTCACCACGGTCGCCGCCGTGGCGCAGATCAGCGAGAGCCGCAGCGCCTGCCACACCTCGGTACTGGTCAGCAGCTCCGGCATGCCCGACCACGGCGCCCGGATCAGCAGCGCCAGGAGAGGGAGCACCAGGAACGCCAGGCCGATCAGCGCGGGCACCAGCAGCGGCAGGGGAGCACCGCTCCGGAGCCGGCGGCGCCGCGGCCCTCCCGGACGGGGGCCGGCCGCGGCGCCGGTCTTGTGCGTCGAGGTCACGGGGCGGTGAACCCGGCCTCGGTCAGGACCTTCTGGCCCTCGGCGGACTGCACCAGCTCGATGAACGCCTTGCCGACCTCGGCGTTGGGGGCGTCCTTGAGCAGGGTGATCGGGTAGTCGTTGACGGCCTTCGCCGACTCGGGGAACTCCACGCCCTCCACCTTGTCACCGGCCGCCTTCACATCCGTCTTGTAGACGACGGCGGCGTCGGCCTCCTTGAGGACGACCTTGTTGAGGGCCGACTTCACGTCCTCCTCGTAGGAGACCGGGGTGAGCTTCAGGCCGGCGGCGGTCAGCGCCTTCTGCGCGGCGGCGCCGCACGGCACCGTCTTGTCGCACAGCACGACCTTCAGGTCCGGTCCGGTGAGGTCCTTCAGGGAGGCGACCTTGTCCGGGTTGCCGGGCAGGGTCGCGATCTCCAGCTGGTTGCGGACGAAGGTGGCCGGCGTACCGGCGGCCGCATCGGAGTCCGTGACCACCTTCATCGTCTTGGGGCTGGCGGAGGCGAACACGTCGGCCGGCGCACCGCTGGTGATACCCGCGGCGAGCGAGTCGCTGCCGCCGAAGTTGAACACGACCTTGGTGCCGGGGTGCTGCTTCTCGAAGTCCTTGCCCAGCTTCGTGAAGCTCTCGGTCAGCGAGGCCGCGGCGAAGACGTTCACGGTCCCGGACAGCTTGTCCGTACCGCCGGCCGACGAGGAGGCACCGGACCCGCCGCCGGAGTCCCCGTCGGAGGAGGAGCAGGCGCTCAGGGCCAGCATCGCTGCGGCACCTGCGCCGGTCAGCTGCAGCATTCGGCGGGTCCGGCGCGCGGAACGGGTCATCACGGGTCCACTCCCTCAAGGTCCTTTACGGACACGTCTACGGTCTTTCGACGACCACGTTGGTCGACTTGATCACGGCAACCGCCGGTACGCCGGGCTCCAGCCCGAGTTCCTCGGCCGATTCCCGGCTGACCAGCGCCACCACCCGGAAGGGCCCGGCCTGGACCTCCACCTGGGCCGACACGTCTCCGAGGATCACTTCGGTGACGATGCCGGCCAGCCGGTTGCGGGCGGAGGAGCCGGTGGACTCCCGTCCGGCCCGGTACTGGTCCCGGGCGTAGGCCGCCAGGGCCGGCCCGGGGATGATCCGGCGGCCCGTCCCGTCCCGTTCGGCGGTGAGTCTCCCCCCGTCGACCAGACGCCTCACGGTGTCGGAGCTGACGCCGAGCAAGGCGGCCGCGTCCCCGATCCGGTAGGTGTGCATACGCAGAGCATACTGCCGCAAATGCAAGGCGGAAGTCTCCTGTCACTTCGCATGAGCCGGATCATGGATTCATTGGCATGGCATGTGCGTTTGTACGGTCCGGCTTGTCGGGTACGGTCCTGCGGGAGGTGATAGCCCGTGAGTCAGTTCCTCGCAGCCGCCGGTACGGCAGCCGGCCCGCTGGCGGAGATCGTCATCACCGGTGACCTGGGCCGGCCGGCCCGGCTGACGGTGGCCGACCTGCTCGCCCGGCCCCAGCACGCCGCGGAGGTCGCCTTCGAGTGCGCCACCAGCGGCGTCCAGCACCACCACTTCACCGGACCGCTGCTGCACGACGTCCTCGTCGACACCGCCCCGGCCTTCGACCCCGCCCGCCGCAAGGACCGGTTGCGCTTCCTGATCGCCGTGCACGGCGCCGACGGCCACCACGCACTGCTGTCCTGGGCGGAGATCGACCCGGACTTCGGGCGAGCCCCCGTCCTGCTCGCCGTCACCCTCGACGGCACCACCCTTGCCCGGGCCGGCGCCCAGCTCGTGCTGCCCCAGGACCGCTGCGGGGCCCGCCACATCAGCGGCATCGACGCGATCCGTGTGGACGGTGGCTACAGCGCGTGGGCGTGACGGCGGCGGAGCGGAAGGACAGGGCGGGGCGGGGCCCGGTGGGGGACGTCCTGGTGCTGGAGCACGACTCGCGCGACGTCCCGGACGCGATCGGTACGGCGCTGGAAACCGTCGGCCTGCGCCCGCGGAACTGCCGTGTCCGGGCGGGCGACGTCGTGCCGGACACCCTGGACGGCGTCGCCGCCGTGGTCGTGACGGGCGGATCGGCGGCGGCCCGCGAGGACTTCCCCGGCCGTGACGCCGAGCTGGCCCTGCTGCGGGCCGCGCTGGCGGCGGAGGTGCCGGTGCTCGGCGTGTGCCTGGGTGCGCAGTTGCTGGCGGTGGCCGCGGGCGGAACGGCTCACCGAGAGGGCCGGGCGCCGGGCGGCCGGGGCGGCGTACGGGTACCGGCCGCCGCCGACCCCCTGCTCGGTACCGTGCCCGCGGGGCTCCCGGTCCCGTACGGGTACGTCGGCCCGCTGCAACTCCCGGCCGGGGCGACCCTGTTGGCGTCCTGCGACCGTTACCCGGTGCAGGCGTTCCGGATCGGCGGCTCGGCCTGGGGCCTGTGGTTTCAGCCGGAGGCCGACAAGAACGTCTTCGTCCGCTTCGCCGCTCTCGTGGCCGACCGGGCTCCGACGACGGCGACCCGCGCCTTCTTCACGCCCCGCGCCGACACCTGGGAGCAGCGCTTCGCCGCAGACGGCCCCCGCTACGCGGCGGCCGTGGCCCGGATGGGGCTGCTCCCGGGGCAGCGTGTGCTGGACGTGGGCTGCGGCAGCGGCCGGGCCCTGCCCGCCCTGCGTGCCGGTGTCGGCACCCACGGCACCGTGCTCGGCGTCGACCTCACTCCGGCCATGCTCACCGCGGCCGAACGCCACCACCCCGCCGACCGCGCCCACCTGCTCCTGGCCGACGCCTGCCGGCTGCCGCTGGCCGGCCGATCCCTGGACGGCGTCTTCAGCGCCGGCCTGATCAACCACGTCGCCGATCCGGCGACGGCCCTGCGGGAGTGGGCGAGGGTGACCGGCCCCGACGGCGTCCTCCTCCTCTACCACCCCTCCGGCCGAGCGGAACGCGCGGCCCGCCACGGCCGCCCCCTGGACCCCGGGGACCCGCTGGCCGAGGAGAACCTGCGGCCCGCACTGGAAGGGGCCGGCTGGCGGCTGCGTCACTACGAGGACGCCCCGCGGCACTTCCTGGCACGGGCGGTACGCGCCGGCGGATGAACGGGTTCGAGCCGGGTGGGAGGGGCGGAAACGGGGGTGCCGCGGGACGACTGGCCCGCAGTGCGAGAACAACGATCGCTCCCCCCGCTTTTCGGTGAAACAAATAAGAGGCATTCCGTCCGCATTGCCTTGCACTTACGATGCAATCACTCGCACTCACTTGGTGAATGTGAGATGCCGGGCGGCACGCCCCTGCCGCCCGGCAGCCCTTCATGCGCCCGTCGGCACACCGGAACCCTGGAGAATCCGACATGCGGCCCGGCCGACCCGCGACGAGTACCTGATCGTCGGCAACGGGCCCCCGGACGGCACCGGCGCCCGCTCAGGCGCGGTCGATGTGCACGTTCGTCGACTTGACCCGGGCGGTGGCCTCCATCCCGACCTCCAGCCCGAGCTCCTCCACGGCCTCCCGGGTGAGCAGTGACACCAGCCGGTGGGGCCCTGCCTGAATCTCCACCTGGGCTGCGACGTCACCGAGCTTGATGGCGGTGACGATGCCGGGGAAGGCGTTGCGGACCGACGTGTAGGAAGCGTCCTCCTCACCGCCCCCGCTCTTGGCGAGTTCCACCGAGAATGCGGCCAGGTCCTTCCCGTCGATCAGCCTCTTCCCGGCCTCGTCCCGTTGGGTGGCCACCCGTCCGCCGTCCGCCCAACGGCGCGCGGTGTCCGGACTCACGCCGAGGAGTCGTGCTGCCTGACCGATCGTGTATGCCTTCATGAGCGCCAAGATAGGCCCAGCGCCGACCAGGGCCTGCACCCGTCGCCGTGTGCCGGGACTGCCGCTGCCGCGGCCCCGGCCACCGACGTCCTCGGCGCCCGTGGACCGGTCACCGGGGGGAGCCGGGCCGTGAGGGAACGGCCGTGGCCTTCGTGAAGGCGTCCATGATGCGCTCCGCGGCCAGAGTGGCCGTCAACCCGCCCTCCATGACCTCCCGTTCGAGCTGCGGTGCGAGGGACCGAACGGCCGGGTCGGCGTGCAGGCGGCCCAGCAGTTCGTCGCGGACCATGGTCCAGACCCAGTCGACTTGCTGGACACGCCGCTTGGCGGCCAGACGATCCGTGGAGTCCAGCAGCGTGCGGTGCTGCTCCAGGCGTTCCCAGACGGTGTCGAGTCCGGTCCGCCCGAGTGCGCTGCAACTGAGCACCGGAGGCGTCCAGAAGGCGTCCTTGCCGTGCATGAGCCGCAGTGCGCCGGCCAGTTCACGGGCGGCGGTACGGGCGTCGCGTTCGTGCGGGCCGTCGGCCTTGTTGACGGCGATGACGTCGGCCAGTTCCAGCACACCCTTCTTGATGCCCTGCAACTGGTCTCCCGTGCGAGCGAGGGTCAGCAGCAGGAAGGAGTCGACCATGTCGGCGACGGCCGTCTCGGACTGGCCGACGCCGACGGTTTCCACCAGGACGACGTCGTAGCCCGCGGCCTCCATCACCACCATCGACTCGCGGGTCGCCTTCGTGACCCCGCCGAGCGTGCCCGCGGTGGGGGAGGGGCGGACGAACGCCGCCGGGTCGACGGCCAGGCGTTCCATGCGTGTCTTGTCGCCGAGGATCGAGCCGCCGGTGCGGCTGGAGGACGGATCGACGGCGAGCACGGCGACCCGGTGGCCGAGCCCGGTCAGCATGGTGCCGAAGGCGTCGATGAACGTCGACTTGCCCACGCCGGGCACCCCGCTGATCCCGATGCGCCGGGCCGTCCCGCTGTGCGGCAGCAGCTCGGTCAGCAACTGCTGGGCGAGCTTGCGGTGCTGGGGGCGCGTGGACTCCACGAGGGTGATCGCGCGGGCGACGACCGCGCGCCTGCCGTCGAGGACGCCCTTGACGTACGCGCCGAGTTCGAGGGCCATCACGTCACCGTCTTCACAGGTCGCCGTGGCCGAGACCGGCCGCCAGCCGTGCCACCAGGTCGCGGGCCGCGTCCGGGATCACCGTGCCCGGTGGGAACACCGCCGCTGCGCCCATCTCCAGCAGGGTCGGCACGTCCTGCGGCGGGATCACTCCGCCCACCACGACCATGATGTCCTCACGCCCTTCCTCGGCGAGCGCCTCGCGCAGCGCCGGGACGAGGGTGAGGTGCCCGGCGGCCAGGGAGGACACTCCGACGATGTGCACGTCCGCCTCGACCGCCTGGCGGGCGACTTCGGCGGGGGTCTGGAAGAGGGGGCCGACGTCGACGTCGAAGCCGAGGTCGGCGAAGGCGGTGGCGATCACCTTCTGGCCGCGGTCGTGGCCGTCCTGGCCCATCTTGGCGACCAGGATGCGCGGCCGGCGGCCCTCGGCCTCGGCGAAGGCGTCCACCAGGGCCCGGGTGCCTTCCACGGCCGGTGACTCGCCCGTCTCGTTGCGGTACACACCGGAGATCGTACGGATCTGACCCGCGTGCCGCCCGTACACCTTCTCCAGGGCGTCGCTGATCTCCCCGACGGTCGCCTTGGCACGGGCGGCGCGCACGGCGAGCTCCAGCAGGTTGCCCTCGCCGCCGGCGGCCCGCGTGAGCGCGTCCAGCGCGTCCCGGCAGGCGCTCTCGTCGCGCTCTTCGCGCAGCCGCCGCAGTTTGGCGATCTGCCGCTCGCGCACCGAGGAGTTGTCGACCTTGAGCACCTCGATCTGCTCGTCGGAGTCCACCCGGTACTTGTTCACGCCGATGACCGGCTGCCGTCCGGAGTCGATGCGGGCCTGGGCGCGGGCGGCGGCCTCCTCCACCCGCAGCTTGGGGATGCCGGCGTCGATGGCCTGCGCCATGCCGCCCGCCTTTTCCACCTCCTGGATGTGCCGCCAGGCGCGGCGCGCGAGGTCGTACGTCAGCTTCTCCACGTACGCGCTGCCGCCCCAGGGGTCGATCACGCGGGTCGTGCCGGACTCCTGCTGGAGGAGGAGCTGGGTGTTGCGGGCGATGCGCGCGGAGAAGTCGGTGG
Organism: Streptomyces sp. NPDC093065; assembly: GCF_044754585.1. NCBI lineage: Bacteria > Bacillati > Actinomycetota > Actinomycetes > Kitasatosporales > Streptomycetaceae > Streptomyces > Streptomyces sp. NPDC093065. The sequence continues at coordinate 26,844 of NZ_JBIVPJ010000023.1, forward strand.
GCAGCGCGAGCGCCTCGTCCAGGGCGTTGGTGTGCAGGGACTGGGTGTGACCCTGGGTCGCGGCCATCGCCTCCACACAGGTGCGGGTGACGTTGTTGAAGACGTCCTGCGCGGTCAGCGACCAGCCGGAGGTCTGCGAATGGGTGCGCAGCGAGAGCGACTTGGCGTTCTGCGGGTCGAACTGCTTGACCAGCTTGGCCCACAGTAGCCGGGCCGCCCGCAGCTTGGCGATCTCCATGAAGAAGTTCATGCCGATCGCCCAGAAGAACGACAGCCGCGGTGCGAACGCGTCCACGTCCAGGCCGGCCCGACGGCCCGCCCGGATGTACTCCACGCCGTCGGCGAGCGTGTACGCCAGCTCCAGGTCCGCCGTCGCGCCCGCCTCCTGGATGTGATAGCCGGAGATGGAGATGGAGTTGTAGCGCGGCATCCGCTGCGAGGTGTACGCGAAGATGTCGGAGATGATCCGCATCGACGGCTTCGGCGGATAGATGTAGGTGTTGCGGACCATGAACTCCTTGAGGATGTCGTTCTGGATGGTCCCGGCCAGCTTCTCCGGCGGCACACCCTGTTCCTCGGCCGCCACGATGTACAGCGCCAGCACCGGCAGCACGGCACCGTTCATCGTCATCGACACCGTCATGCGGTCCAGCGGAATGCCGTCGAACAGCTGCCGCATGTCGTAGATCGAGTCGATGGCCACCCCCGCCATCCCGACGTCACCCGTCACCCGCGGGTGGTCGCTGTCGTAGCCGCGGTGCGTGGGCAGGTCGAAGGCGACCGACAGGCCCTTCTGCCCGGCCGCCAGGTTGCGCCGGTAGAACGCGTTGGACTCCTCGGCCGTCGAGAAGCCCGCGTACTGGCGGATCGTCCACGGCTGGTTGACGTACATCGTCGGGTACGGGCCGCGCAGGTACGGCGCCATGCCCGGATAGGTGTCCAGGAAGTCCAGGCCCTCCAGGTCCTGCCCGGTGTACAGCGGCTTGACCGTGATGCCCTCCGGCGTCTCCCACAGGAGGTCGTCACCGTCGGTGGTCCTCTTCACGGCCGCGCGCCACTCGTCGAGGCAGGCGTCGGCGGACGGGGTCCCCAGCTCGATCGCCGAGAAGTCGGGGATGGACATCAGGACACTCCCATGCGGTCGAGGGCTGCGGAGAGCACGGCGACGGCGTCGCAGCCGGCGAAGACGTACGTGTCGACACCCGCGTACGGACCCGGGCGACCCGCCAGGAACACGTGATCGGCGCCCGCGTCCCGCAACGCGGCGGCGGTGGACTCGGCCCGCTCCGCGTACAGCTCGTCACTGGAGCACAGGCACACCTCCCGCGCCCCGCTCCGCGCGAAGTCGCCCTCGGTGACGGGCTCGATCCCGCCCGCCCGGAAGAGGTTCGCGGCGAAGGCGAGCCGTGCGGTGTGCGCCGCGGCCGGTCCGAGCGCGGCCAGATGGACCCGGGGCCGGGCTCCGGTCGCGGCCAGATGGGCATCGGAGCGGGCGCGCAGCGCCTCGAACGCCTCGTCCCGCCGCACCCGGGGCAGACCCCCGGACGGCGGCTCGGGCGCGGGATCGCGCACCACGGGCTTCTCGGACAGGTCGGGGAACTCGCTCACCCCCGTGACCGGCTCCCGCCGCTGCGCCAGCTTCCCGCGGCGCACGGCCCAGGTCTCGGCCAGCCGTTCGCCGACCATACCGGAGCGCAGGGCGACCGCCTGCCCACCCTCGCGCTCGATGTCCTGGAAGAAGGCCCAAGCGGCGTGGGCGAGTTCGTCGGTCAGCCGTTCCACGTACCAGGAGCCGCCCGCCGGGTCGATCACCCGGGCCAGGTGCGACTCCTCGACCAGGATGGTGGAGGTGTTGCGGGCGATGCGGCGGGCGAACGCGTCCGGCAGACCGAGCGCGTGGTCGAAGGACAGCACGGTCACGGCGTCGGCGCCACCCGTTCCGGCAGCGAGGGCGGCGACCGTGGTGCGCAGCATGTTCACCCACGGGTCGCGGCGGGTCATCATCACCGGCGAGGTCACCGCGTGCTGGAGTTGCCCGCCCGCCCGGGGCGCCCCGCACACCTCGGCCACCCGGGCCCACAGCCGGCGCGCGGCGCGCAGCTTGGCGATGGTCAGGAACTGGTCGGCGGTCGCCGCGTACCGGAACTCCAGCTGCGCCAGCGCCCGGGCCGTGTCCAGCCCGGCGTCGGCCAGGTCGCGCAGATAGGCCAGGCCGGTCGCCAGGGAGCAGCCCAGCTCCTGCGCCGCCGAACCCCCCGCCTCGTGGTACGGCAGCGCGTCCACGGTCACGGTCCGCAGCCCGGGGTGGCGTGCGGCGCACAGCCGGGCCAGCTCGGCCACGGGAGCGACGTCGTACGGACAACCGCCGGTCCGCGCCTCGTGGCCCAGCGGATCGGCACCGAGATTGCCGCGCACGGCGTCCGCGGCGACTCCCCTCGCCTCGTAGAGGCGCAGCAACTCCCGGGCGGCGTCCTCGAAAGCGCCGCCCGCGTCCAGGACGACGGGGGCCAGGTCGAGGTAGACGCCGTCCAGGGTGCGGTCGAGCGCGGTGACGTGGAGGCCGGCCGGCTCACCGACGGACAGCCACAGGGAGGTGACCCCGTTCTCCAGGTCGGCGAGGACCGACGCCGGGTCGGCCACCGTGTGGCGCTGGCGCACGTCCCAGCCGCCGGCCGTGCCGGCCTGCGCGCGGCCCCCGCGGACGAAGGGCGGGAAGCCCGGCAGACCGGGGTCGGGGGCGACGCCACGCGCGGTGTAGAGGGGGTGCGCCCGCAGGCCGTCCTCCAGCGCGGTGGACAGGGCCCTCTCCGCCTCGCCGTCCGGCACCTCCTTGCCCGACTTGCGCAGGACGCCCGCCACCAGGCGCTGCCACTGCTCGTGTGTCGCGTGAGGGAACCCGGCCGCGAGGGCGAGTCCGTCGTCAGGCAGGAGCGTCATGCTCGGATGTTAGGACAGGCGACTTGAGGATCAGCAGAGGAAGCGGTTGTGACCTTGTTCTCCCCGCGTGTGTGACACGAGTCGCTCCCGCGCCACGGGCGACCGCACGGCGACCGGACCACGGGGGGAAGGCCGGCCGGACCCGACGGCGGGGTGCGAGAAGGGGGACGGGCGGACCTCACCGGCGGCGACGGTCGCCCGGGCCCGCACACCGTGCAGGACCGGGAGAGCGGTGGGCAAACCTGTCTGCCGGAGGATGCGTTCGGGAGGTAAGCCGCACGGCGGGACGAATACGGCGCGCAGCGCCACCGGGTCCGCGGCCCGCCGCCCGGTCGGAGACCTTCCCCGCGACCCGGCGAGGAATTCCTCAGTCCCGAACCGGGCCCCGGAGCAGGCGGCACCGGATCGTGCGCCAGAATGAGGGCACGAGGCGACGGGGATCAGGAAGCCGGTGCGAGTCCGGCGCGGTCCCGCCACTGTGACCGGGGAGCAGCCCTTCCGCATGCCACTGTCCGCGACCGCGGACGGGAAGGCGAAGGCGAGCGACGATCCGGGAGCCAGGAGACTGACCCGTCGCCGGTCCGCACACAGGGGCGAGGACACCCCGGAGAGGATCGACAGTGATGACGCGTGCCCAATCGACGTCCGCGCAGCGGCCGCAGCCCGGCAGGCGAGGCGTACTGGCCGCAGGAGGCGCCCTGGCCTTCGCCACGACCGGCCTGCTCGCCGGGTGCGGCGGAGACAAGAAGGACGGTGGCCGCGGCGACCGGTTCCGTGCCGCCTTCGCGGCCGGCGGCTCCCAGGAGACCCTCGACCCGCATGTCGCGCCGAACTTCGTCGACCAGGCCAGGGCCAAGGCCCTGTACGACACACTCGGGACGTACGCCGACGACATGTCGGTGCGCGAGCGGCTCGCCGAGGCGTGGGAGAGCGACACGTCCGGCACCCGGTGGCGCATACGGCTGCGCAAGGCCGAGTTCCACGACGGGAAACCGGTCACGGCCAAGGACGTCCTCTACAGCTACCGGCGCGCCGCCGACCCGGCCACGGGCTCGCCCTCGCAGGTACTGCTCTCCGCGATCGACTTCGACGCGACCGAGGCCGACGGCGAACGCTCCGTCGTCTTCGCGCTGAAGGCACCGAACTTCGAGTTCCCCACCGTCTTCGCCGGCCCCGGCACCGAGATACTCCCGGACGGCACGACCGACTTCCGCCGTCCCGTCGGTTCTGGCCCCTTCACCTACGTGTCCTTCACCCCGGGCGGCAACGCACGCTACCGGAGCTGGGACGGCCACTGGGACGGCGCCCCGCACATCGCCGAACTGGAGATCGTCCCCGCCAACGAGGAGTCCGCGCGCCTGAACGCGCTGCTGTCCGGGCAGGTCCACTACGCCGCCGACATGGCCGGCGCCTTCGTGGAACGGCTGAAGAAGGAGGGCTCGACGCGGCTGCTGACCGCGAAGCGGGCCACCGCGCAGCAACTGCTGCTGCGCACCGGCCGCAAACCGTTCGACGACCCGCGTCTGGTACGCGCCGTGCAGCTGGGCATCGACCGGGAGGAACTGGTCCGGGTCGCCCTGGCCGGTCAAGGCGAGGTGGGCAACGACCTGTTCGGACTCGGTCTGCACGGGTACCCCGACGACCTGACCCCCCGCGAACGGAACGTCGAGGAGGCCCGGAGGCTGGTGAAGCAGGCCGGCGCCGAAGGCCTGCACATCACCGTGGAGACCAGCTCGGTCGACGCGGCCTGGGAACCGGCCGCGGACCTCATGGCGGAGCAGCTGCGCGAGGCCGGACTGAAGCTCACCGTCAACACCCGTGCGTCCAGCACCTACTTCAGCGAGATCAAGACCAAGGGCGTCGCCGCCTTCAACACCACCTCGACCCTGCCGGTCTCCGACTTCCTCCAGCAGCGGGTGCGGGGCCAAGCGGCCCGCAACCAGACGCAGTACGCCTCGAAGAAGTTCGACGCCCTGCTGGACCGTTCCCGCACCACCCGGGACGAACAGGAACGGCTTGCCCTGCTCTCCCGTGCGCAGAAGATCGCGCGGGACGAGTCCGGCCTGCTGGTGTGGGCGTTCTCCGACGCCAACGACGCCATCGCCTCGTCGGTGCGCGGTCTGCGGGCGGCACCTCCGAACTCGCACGACTGGGCCCGGTTCGACCGGGTCCGCGTCGGCTGACGTGCGCTCGTACCTCCTGCGGCGTTCCCTGCTGGCGCTCCTCCAGTGTCTGGTCGTGCTGGTGGCCGTGTTCGCCGTCGGTTCGCTGCTGCCCGGCGACACGGCCGACGTACTCCGCGGCGAACTGGGCACGCCCGAACAGGTGGCGGCCCTGCGCCGGCAGCTGGGACTGGACGAACCCGCCTGGTCCCGCTTCTGGCACTGGCTGGGCCACCTGCTCACCGGCGACCTCGGGACGTCCCTGACGACCGGGGTGCCGGTGGGCGAGGACGTCGGCCGCCGGGCAGGGGTGACGCTGCTCCTGGGCCTTCCGGCGCTGCTGCTCGTCACGGTGCTCGGGCCCGTCCTCGGCACGGTGTCGGGACTGCGGGAGGGCAGCCGCCTCGACCGCGCGCTGAACACCGCTGCCGTCGTGCTGCACGCCGTCCCCGAGTTCGTCCTCGGGCTGCTCCTCGTCGCCTCGGTGTCCCTGTGGGCCGGGCTGCTGCCCGCCACCGCCGTCGGCATGGACACGGCCGGCCTGCCGGCCCAGCCGGCCGTGCTGGTACTGCCCGTCGTCGTCCTGACGGCCCGGCACCTGTGCGACCTCGCGCGGCAGGTCCGTGCGGGCGTCGCGGCGCAGCGGCACGGTGCCGTCGCCGAACATCTGCGGCTCCTGGGGATGCGGGAACGGACGATCGTGCTGCGGCACGTGCTGCCCGGCGCCCTGGGACCGGCCGCGCAGCAGTTCGCCCGCTGCGTGGAGGGACTGCTGGGCGGCGCCGTCCTCGTCGAGGCGGTGTTCGGCTTCCGCGGCCTCGGCACCGGCTTCGTGGAAGCGGTGCAGAACCGGGACCTGCCCCAGGTCCAGACGTACGCGCTGCTGTTCGCCGGCACCGCCGTCGCGGTGAACCTCGCAGGCGACCTGGCCGCGCACCGGCTCGCGCCGCGCCGGGAGGTGACCGCGTGACTCCGGGACGGAAGACCCTTGCGGCCCGCCGCGGTGAGCGGACACGTCATCCGTGGATCGCCCTGGTACTGGTCTGCGTGCCGGTGCTCGCCGCCGTACTGGGCCCGTGGCTTGCCGACGGGACGGCAGTGGGGCGGGGGCGTGCCCTTCCGTCGCAACCGCCGGGCGCCGGGCACCTGCTCGGCACGGATGTACTCGGCCGTGACGTGCTGTGGCTCGTTCTGCACGGCGGCGCCTCCGTGATCGGCAGCGCCCTCGGCGCGCTGCTCGTCGGCACGGCCGTCGGGGTACCGCTGGGACTGCTGGCCGCGGGTCCACGGCGCGGCCTCGACGAAACGGTGATGCGCGGCCTCGACCTGCTGCTCGCCTTCCCCGGGCTGCTGGTGCTGATGACCCTGGCAGCGACCGGACACCGCGAATGGTTCTGGCTGGTGGTCGTCGCCGGAGCCCTCCAGGTACCGGCCGTCGCGCGACTGGTGCGCGGGGCCGCGCTCGCCCCGGCGACCCGGACGGTCGTCGAGGCGCTGCGCATGCAGGGCCGCGGCTGGGCGTACATCCATATTCGGCACCTGACGCGGGAGCTGGCGGCTCCCCTGGCCACCGACGCGGGCGGACGGTTCTCCGTGGTGCTGTACCTGCTGGCGTCCGCGAACTTCCTCGGGCTGGGGCTGCCCGCGTCCTCCGCGGACTGGGCGGTGCTCATCGAGCGCAACAGCGACGCCCTGTTCACCCAGCCCGCCGCCGTGCTGGTCCCCGCCGGCCTGCTGAGCGCCCTGTGCGTCGGCGGCAACCTCCTCGTGGACCACGCCCTCGCACACCGCGGGAGACGCCGATGACACCCTCCTCCCGTGAGCCGCTTCTCGACGTCCCGGAGATCTCCGCGCACGCCGACGGAGTGGACCGGCCTCTGCTCGACCGCATCGCCCTGACCGTCCCCGCGGGCACCGTCACCGCAGTCGTCGGCCCGTCGGGCAGCGGCAAGACGACCCTGGGCCTGGCCGTGCTCGGCGCCGCGCGCGAGGGTGTACGGCTGACCGGCAGGGTGCTGCTGGCCGGAACGGACCTGCTGGCACTCGCACCGCACCGGCGACCGGCCGTCCGGGCAGGACTGGCCGCCCACCTGCCGCAGCACCCGGAGACGGTACTGGACCCGGTCAGGCGCACCGGTCCGGCGCTCACCGAACTGGCGGCCCTCGGCCACGCGGGACGCGCCGCCCGCAGGAGCGCCGCACAGGGGGCGCTCGCCTCGGCCGGACTGGACTGGCAGGCGGTTTGCCGGCGCTTTCCGCACCAGCTGTCCGGCGGTCAGCAGCAGCGGCTGGCACTGGCTTCCGCGCTGGTGACGGGCGCCCGCCTGCTGGTGCTCGACGAGCCGACGAGCGGGCTCGACCCGGCGCTCGCGACGGCCCTGGGAGGCAGGGTGCGGGCACTCGCCGACCACGGTCGCGGCGTACTGCTGCTCAGCCACGACCTGCCGTTGGTCCGCGCGACCGCCGACCGGGTCGTGGTGCTGGAGCACGGCCGCGGCGTCGACGACGGCCCCGTGCCGGACGTACTCGGCGCCGGTGCGCACCCGAGCCGGCATCGGGCGACCCGCGATCTGCTCGCCGCGGAACGGAGCACGGTGGCGAGCGCACGGCCGGATGCGGACGAGGCGAGGGCGCGGCCCGCGCGCGGCGTCACCGCCGAGGGCATCGCCGTACGCCGCCGTTCCGGCGATCCGCTCGCCGGTCCTGTGTCGATGGCGTTCCCGCCCGGCGGCAGGACCGCCCTGCTCGGCCCCTCCGGATCGGGTAAGACGACGTTCGCACGGGTACTGGCCGGTCTGACGACGCCGTCGGCGGGCGAAGTGCGGTACGGCGACGACGCGCTGCCCCGTCGGATCGACCGCCGTAGCGCCGCGCAGCGCCGTGCCGTCCAGTACGTGCACCAGAGCAGCGCCGACTCGTTCGAGGGGCACCGGCGGGTACTGCCGCAACTCGCCGACACGGCCCGCCTCCTGCGTCACCGGGAGCAGGAGGCGGCGACGGCCGAAGCCCTGGACACGGCCGCCGCCCTGGGGCTCGACGAGGAACTCCTGCACCGCACGCCCGCCACGCTCTCCGGGGGCCAGCTCCAGCGCTGCGCCCTCGTGCGCGCGCTGCTGGCGGGCCCCGCGCTGCTCGTGTGCGACGAGGTGACGTCGGCGCTGGACACCGTCTCGCGCAAGCGGGTGTTCGAGGCGCTGCCCGGGCTGCTCGCCCCGGACCGTACGGCCCTGCTGTTCATCAGCCACGACCTGCCCGCAGTCCGGGCCCTGACGGACGACGCGGTGCTGTTCGAGGACGGCCGGTGCACACGGCGCGGCACGGTCGACGAGGTGCTGCCCGAGGACTGGCGGCGCACATCGGCCGCGACCTGAGGGCCGGGACGCCTGTGGCGTCCCGGCCCACCGCCTCCTTCGGTCAGGAGGCGGGCAGCTCACCGCGGACGGTGCGGGCGGCGGCGACCAGGTTCTCCAGGGAGGCGCGGGTCTCGGGCCAGGCGCGGGTCTTCAGACCGCAGTCGGGGTTGACCCACAGCCGTTCGGCGGGGATGGCCTTGAGACCGGTGCGCAGGAGGCCCGCGGCCTCCTCGGCGCTCGGCACGCGCGGGGAGTGGATGTCGTACACGCCCGGTCCGGCCTCGCGCGGGTAGCCGTGGGCGGCGAGTTCGCGGGCGACCTGCATGTGGGAGCGGGCGGCCTCCAGGCTGATCACGTCGGCGTCGAGGTCGTCGATGGCCTGGACGATGTCGCCGAACTCGGCGTAGCACATGTGGGTGTGGATCTGGGTGTCCGGACGGACCCCGCTCGTGCTGAGCCGGAACGCCTCGGTCGCCCACGCCAGGTAGGCGTCCCGGTCGGCGGCCCGCAGCGGCAGCGTTTCGCGCAGCGCCGGCTCGTCGACCTGGATGACCGAGGTGCCCGCGGCCTCCAGGTCGTTCACCTCGTCGCGCAGGGCGAGGGCGACCTGGCGGGCGGTGTCGCCGAGGGGCTGGTCGTCGCGGACGAAGGACCAGGCGAGCATGGTGACCGGTCCGGTGAGCATGCCCTTGACCGGGCGGTCGCTCAGCGACTGGGCGTACGAGGTCCAGCGCACGGTCATCGGCTCGGGGCGGGAGATGTCACCGGCCAGGACCGGCGGACGCACGTAGCGGGTGCCGTAGGACTGGACCCAGCCGTGCTGCGTGGCGAGGTAGCCGGTGAGCTGCTCGGCGAAGTACTGGACCATGTCGTTGCGTTCGGCCTCGCCGTGCACCAGGACGTCCAGGCCGGTCTTCTCCTGGAAGGAGATGACTTCCTGGATCTCTGCCTTGATGCGCTCCTCGTACCCGGCGGTGTCGATGCGGCCGGCGCGCAGGTCGGCGCGGGCGGTGCGCAGCTCGGTGGTCTGAGGGAAGGAACCGATGGTCGTGGTCGGCAGCAGCGGCAGCCCGAGGTGGGCACGTTGGGCGGCGGCCCGCTCGGCGTACGGCTGGGAGCGGCGGACGTCGGCGTCCGTCACGGCCTCGGCGCGGGTCCGGACGGCGGGGTCGCGGGTGATCGGCGAGGTGGCGCGGGAGGCGAGGCCGGCGCGGTTGGCGGCGAGTTCGCCGGTGATGGTGTCGGTGCCCCGGGCGAGGCCCTTGGCGAGGGTGACGACCTCGGCGGTCTTCTGGCGGGCGAAGGCCAGCCAGCGCAGGATCTGCGGATCGACGTCCTTCTCCGCGGACGCATCCAGGGGCACGTGCAGGAGGGAGCAGGAGGCGGCGACGTCGACGCGGTCGGCGAGCCCGAGGAGAGTGCCCAGGGTGGACAGCGACTTGTGCAGGTCGTTGATCCAGACGTTGCGGCCGTTGACGACACCGGCGACCAGGCGCTTGCCGGGCAGCCCGCCGACGGCCGCCAGGGCGTCCAGGTTGGCCGCGGCGGCCTCGGTGAAGTCCAGGGCGAGTCCCTCGACCGGGGCCTGGGCCAGCACGGGCAGTGCGTCGCCGAGCCGGTCGAAGTAGGAGGCCACGAGCAGCTTGGGCCGGTCGGTGAGACCACCGAGGTCACGGTACGCGCGCTCGGCGGCGTTCAGTTCGGCCGGGGAGCGGTCCTGCACCAGGGCCGGCTCGTCGAGCTGCACCCACTCGGCGCCGGCCGCGCGCAGATCGGCGAGGACCTCGGCGTACACCGGAAGCAGCCGGTCCAGGAGCGTCAGCGGCTCGAAGTCCGCGGGCACGCCCGGGGCGGGCTTGGCCAGCAGGAGGTAGGTGACGGGGCCGACCAGCACGGGACGGGCGGCCAGGCCCTGGTCGAGGGCCTCCTTCAGCTCGGCGACCTGCTTGGTGGAGTCGGCCGTGAAGACGGTGCCGGGGCCCAGCTCGGGGACCAGGTAGTGGTAGTTGGTGTCGAACCACTTGGTCATCTCCAGCGGAGCGACCTCCTGGGTGCCGCGGGCCATGGCGAAGTAGCCGTCGATCGCGTCGGCCTCGACGGCGGCGCGGTGCCGCTCGGGGATCGCGCCGACCATGACGGTGGTGTCCAGGACGTGGTCGTAGTACGAGAAGTCGCCGGTGGGCACCTCGTGGATGCCGGCGTCGGCGAGCTGCTGCCGGTTGCCGCGGCGCAGCCCGGCGGCGGTGGCCCGGAGGGCGTCGGCGGTGACGCGGCCCTTCCAGTAGCCCTCGACGGCCTTCTTCAGTTCACGGTTCGGGCCCTGGCGGGGGTAGCCGTACGCGGTGGCCCGTGCTGCCGCGGCTGCGGACTTCGCTGTCACGGAGATCTCCTTCGCGAGATGAATCCCTGAGATCCCGGAAACGGGACGAGAGAGCGAAGGGAACGACGAACCAGATGGCCACGATCCGGCGCGGCACAAGCGCGGTCGTTCCGTCTGGTGTGTACGCCGACCCGCCCTCGAGGTCACCGGGATGTCCGCGCGCGGAACGGTCCGCACGCGGGCAGTTGGCAGGTCTTCGGACTCGCGGGCGTGTCCTGACGACGTCAGGGCTCCTACTGGCCGTCGCTTCCCGGACCCGGTGTCCTGGATCCAGTGCGTATGACGGCGGTCGTTCCCGCTCACCGCTGCGGGGCAGTCCCGGATTCCCACCGGGTTCCCTCTTGCGACGTCCCGCCTGGCGGACGGGACGAACCAGCTGCTGCGGCCAGCTTACGGGGAGGCGCCGTGAAAGGAAGAGCACCGTCCACCATCCGGAAGGCGGGTCGGTGCGTGCGGCGGGTGGCAACGGCGAGGGGCGGTGAACGCCGCACTCGCGTTCACCGCCCCTTCCCGGCCGAGCCGCGGGGAGCCGGGGGTCAGGACTCGTGGGAGGGTGCTTCTCCGCGGCGGTCCAGATGGATGTTGTGCTGGTTGGTCGCCTCGGAGATCTTCAGCCGGCTCACCGTCGGCGGGTGGCCCGCGGCGATCAGGATGTAACTGCCGACCGGCAGGTCGGCGAACTCGAAGCTGCCGTCCTCCTTGGAGGTGGCGGTCAGCCTCGTACCGGAGCCGTCCGTGAGCGTGAGTCGCACGTCGTTCACAGGGGTGTGCTCGCTGTCGCTGACCACGCCGCTCAGGCTGCCGAGACGGGCGTGCGAGGCGAGTTCGGCGGTCACGGTGATCTGCCGTGCGTCGCCGATCTGAAGGTCGATGGCCGCGGGCCGGTAGCCCTCTTGGTGGAGGACGAGAACGTAGGGGCTGTATGCCAGCTTGTCGATGAGGAACGAACCGTCTTCGTCCGTCGACAGGGACCGGACGAGGCGGCCGCTCGCGTCGGTCAGTATGACGGACGTGCCCTTGAGGGGTGAACCGTCCGCCTCGTCGCGCGCGATGCCGGTGACGGCACCTTCGTCCTGGAAGGTGACCGTGTGCTCGATTGCCGACGCGCCCGCTGTGACGGCAAGCGGCGTGGCGGTCGAACGGTGGGTGTCCGAGCGGGCGATGAGAAGGTACGGACCGTGTCCGGGCGCCCGCAGTCCGTAAGCGCCGTCGCGGTCGGTGGACGTGCGCGCGACCTCGCGGCCGTCATGGGTGACCAGGGTGAGCGCCGCCTCGGAGACCGGCACGTCCTCTGCCCAGACGACACGGCCGCGAATCATGACGGCATCGGTGTCGGGCGCGGTGTCGGTGTCGGTGCCGCTGTCGGTGTCGGCGTCCGGGGTGGCCTGCCGTGCCTTGCGGGGATCGGCGTTGATCATGATCGTGCAGACGACCGTGCCGATGAGCAGAATGCCGCTGACCCACCATGCGGCGGCCGCGCTGCCGTGCACGATGGACTTGACGACGAGTTCGTCCTCCGCACCGTGGCCCTGGTGGTCGGCGTAGTAGGACGCGGCGGCGCCCGCCGCGAGGGTGTTGCTCAGCGCGAGGCCGATGGCGCCGCCGATCTGCCGGGCCGTCGTCTGGAACGCGGACACCGCGCCCGAGTCGTGGTCCGGCACCCCTGCCAGAGAGGCGTGTGCGGTGGGGGAGTAGCTCAGACCCATGCCGACGCCCAGCAGGAGCCAGGCCGGCAGCACTCCGAAGAGGTAGGAGCTGTCCTCGGAGAGGGTGGTGAACATCCACACTCCGGCCGTGGTGAAGGCGAGGCCGGGCCCGACCAGCCAGCGCGTCGGTATCCGTCCCATGACGCGCGCGACCACTTGCGTCGCGGTCACCATCACGGCACCGACCATCGGCAGGAACGCGAACCCCGCCTTGAGCGGCTCGTAGTGCATGACGGCCTGCAGGTGGTACGTGGCGAAGAGCGAGATGCCCAGCATGCCGAAGTTGAGCAGCGCGGCCCCGAGGAAGGATCCCGCACGGGTGCGTTCGGCGACCACGCGCAGCGGCAGCAGCGGCTGCCGGATGCGGGCCTGGGAGACCAGGAACGCGCCGATCAGCACGACGGACGCGGCCAGCAGCCCGGTCACCAGGGGGGAGTCCCAGCCGCGTTCCGGTGCCTCGGACAGTCCGTAGACCAGGGCGACCGGGCCCAGACAGCCGAGAACCGCGCCGGTCGCGTCGATGCTGACGTCGCGGTGGCCCCGCTTGCGTGGCAGGGTGGCGACGCCGAGGGCGGTCACGGCGACCGCGATCGGCACGTTCACATAGAGACACCAGCGCCAGCCCGCGTATTCGGTGAGTACGCCACCGACGATCAGTCCGATGGCGGCGCCGCTGCCGACGATGCCGCTGAAGAGGCCGAACGCCTTGGCCCGCTCCTTGGTCTCGGTGAAGGTGGTGGTCAGCAGGGAGACCGTGGCCGGCGAGAGGATGGCGGCGAAGACGCCTTGCAGCGCGCGGGCGGCGATGAGCGTTTCGGTGTTGGGCGCCGCACCGCCGATCGCGGAGACCACGGCGAAGCCGACCAGCCCCACGAGGAAGGTCCGGCCGCGGCCGAAGCGGTCGGCCAGCCGGCCGCCGACCAGGAGCAGGCCCCCGAAGGTCAGTGCGTACGCGGTGACCATCCACTGCCGGTTGGCGTCGGACATGTGGAGCGACTGCTGTACGGAGGGCAGCGCGATCTGAACGATCGTGCCGTCGAGTATCACCATCAGCTGGGCGGTGGCGATGACCGCGAGTACGTACCAACGGTTGCGATGGTCGCGCTCGGCGGCCGCCCGGTCCGTCGCCGTCGCGGCGTCGGCGCTCATGTCCGGGGCCCCCGCTCGCTCTTGGGTGCCGGACGGAGCTTGTTGAGCAGGCGCGCGAACTCCACGCGCTCGTCGCGGGTGAGACCGTTGACGAGTTCGTCGGCGAGGGCCCGTCTGCCCCACTCGATCTCCTGCATCAGCGCGTTGCCCTTGGCGGTGACGCTGACCAGGACGGCGCGACGGTCGTGCGGGTCCGGGGCTCGCTGGACGAGCCCGCGGCGCTCGAGACCGTCGACGAGGGTGGTGACGGTGCGCGGCGCCACATCGAATTCCTGTGCCAGCGTGCTCATGCGCTGGGAAGCTCCTTGCTCGTACAGATGGGTCAGCAGGCTGGCCTGGGAGAACGGGACCTGATTGTTGGCGAACACGGTCCCGGCGTGGCGCAGAAGCGGAGACACCGTCTCCGTCAGAGCCGCAACCAGATCGGAAGCCGTGCCCTCGGGGTCTCGGGTCACGGACACCTCCGTAGTGAGTCATGGGACATCTTGAGTATGTGCTCACTATGTCAGTCGACTCACCGAATCGGTAGGTGGGCGGCTGAGGCCCCGGCTCCGGCACGGCCGGCCTTTGCGACCGGCTTGCCTGCCTCGGCGCTGCTCGCGGAGGTCACGGCGGTCGCGGTGGACCAGGATTCGACCGGCACCTCGGGCTCCTGCACCGCGATCTGGCTGGAGCCGCACACGAAGGACACGTAGGTGGTGAAGCCGCCGAGGAACTCCGCCGTGCGCTCGTCGTCCAGCCCGGCGCGACGGCAGGCTGGCTCGCCGTACTCGTGGAACAGGCGGATCAGCTCGCCGCTCTTCCGCGCCGCGGCGGTCTGCTCAGCGGTCAGATCCGGCAGGAAGCGTTCCATGATCTGCTGGTACTGCAGCGCTCCGACGCGGTGTGTCAGAGGGCGTACGGAAGCTCCCGGGCTCCGAGTGCCGGCGCACCAGCGGGGTGCGCGGCCCCCATGCCGCCCGTCAGGGGGTGCGGAAGCCCCGGAAGGTGACCTGCCGGCGGGTCTCGAAGCCGAGGCGTTCGTACAGCGCGATCGCGCCGGTGTTCGCCTCGGCCACGTGCAGAAAAGGACGTTCCCCGCGGGTCAGGACGCGGGCGGTGAGCGCGCTCACGAGACGGGCGGCGTGTCCTTGCCCGCGTGCGCCGGGGGCGGTGCAGACGGCGCTGATCTCGGTCCAGCCCGGAGGGCGCAGGCGCTCCCCGGCCATCGCCACCAGGGTGCCGTCCACCCGCACGCCCAGGTAGGTGCCGAGTTCCCGGGTGCGCGGCCAGAACGGTCCGGGACCGGTACGCGCGACGAGGTCGAGCATCTCGGGCACGGCGTCCGCGCCCAGCTCGACCACGCCGGCTTCGGACCCCGGGCCTGGCGGGCCCGGGCGGCGGCCACCGGGCCGGACCATCTGGCGGCCTTCGAGACTGAAGACCGGCTTCCAGTGCGGCGGGGGGAGGGCCGGGCAGCCGAACATGTCGGCGAAGGCGCCGGGGCCGAGCAGTTTGGCGAGGTCGGCCCAGTCCTCTGCGTCCGGGTCGGTGGACACGGAGGAGAAGGTGGCCACGTCCGGGAGATAGGTGGCGGCCCGGCCGAGCCGGCGCGCGAGGTGTGCGTGCCGGCCGCCGAGCGACGAGCCCACCGGGTCGTCCAGCACCGGATCGTCGTCGTTCATCGGCGTGCTGTTCCTTTCGAGGTGACGCGGTGGCCCCGCGGCCCGGCCACCGGGGCCGGTTGCGCCGTGGACGTGCTCAGGGCCGGATCGTGGCGACCTTCAGCCCGAATCCGATCAGTACGACGCCGGTGACCCGGTCCATGCCACGGCGCACGGCCGGCTTCTCGAAGAAGGCGCGGGCCCTGGACAGCAGCAGGACGTACCCGCCGAGCCACACCGAGGTCAGCAGGACGTGGACGAGGACCAGCAGGGCCCGGGAGCGGCCCCGACCGCTGTGGACCAGTGCCTGGACGCCGAGGAACACCGGGTGGACGGCGCCGGCGAACTTTGACCACCGTGTACGCGGCGGCGGACGCGGCCAGGACGGCGGCGAGGCCGGTCACCGCGAGTACGCCCCGGACCAGCGGTCCCGCGGTGGTCCCGCCCGCGGTCCGCAGTCCGTTTTGTCGGCCCGAGGCGACGGCACGCCTGGTCACGACCGCCATGTCGGGCCGGGCACCATGGCCGGTGCGGCCAGGACACCGGCCGCGGTCACGAACCGTATGAGCACCCGCCCAGTCTCACATCCGCAGCGTCGTCCGTGGTCAGCGGTCTCGCCCGTACTGCTCTGGGGGGCGGAGGGGCGCGGGGGTCAGCGCTTGAAGTCCGTCTCCTCGATGCGGGTCTGCACGGTCCGGCCGCTTTCCCACGCGTTGGCGCCCGGTGCCACTTCGGGCGTGGGGATGTCCGCCCGGTTCTCCCGCTTGCCGGACGCGGAGAGGCCGAGCCTGTCGTCCCGGGCCCGGATCATCTCCTCCGACGCCTGTCCGTCCTCGGTGAAGCCCATCATCAGCTGGGGGATGCCGTAGGGGAAGTCGTCGCGGTCGTACTGCCAGGTGTGGAACGTCTTGCCGTAGGTGGTGACGAGATCCTCGAAGTAGGCGTGCTCGGCCAGGTCGGGGATTCCGGGGGCGGTGAGGATGCCGGACTTGACCTCGTAGTGGTGGCTGTGCCAGAGCCGTTTCTCGTCCTCGGGCAGGCTGCGGAAGCGTTCCTCGCTGATGATGTACTCGATGCCGATGAGGCGGGGGTCGGGTGCGTTGCGGTCGAATATGACGCACTGGTGCAGGTCGTGCTGGAGATGGATGCACAGGTGCGTGGCCTCCACCTGCCGGCCCATGTCGTCGGCGTACATGTGGAAGCCGTTGAGGTAGGTGCTCATCGCCTCCAGCGGGTACTTCCGCTGCATCGAGCCGGCCGCCAGGTCCAGCGCGCGGTGTTTGAGCGGGTGCCCCTTGCCGATCCTGCCGACCGTGGCCGCCTTGCGGCCGAACAGGAGCGCGGCCGCGGCCGTGACGCCTGCCGCGGCACCGATGCCGATGCTCGCAGCCGCCCCCGGGCCGGAGCCGCGCGAGCGGTGCGTGCCCTGTGTGAGTCCCATGGACGCCGGGTCCCCTGGACCGGGCGGTCGTAACGCCCCCCGGCGGTGCTCGGGAGCGCGGGGGGACCGGTCCGCCGTCTGCCGCCGGGAACCCGCCCGGACCGCGACGGCCCCGCCCGGCCCGGCTACCGCACGAAGCCCCGCCGGATCCTCCACCCCCTACCCCGGTAGCCCGTCCACATTGGCTCCCCGGTATGACGCCCGGCGCACGGGCGTCACCGCACTCTGCATCCCGTCGCCCAGGGACCGCCGTACCACTCGCGGACGGCGCCCGCACGGACAAGGAGGCAGAGATGACGAGGCAAAAGGAGGCAGAGATGACGAGGCAACAGGAAGAACGCACCGCCGGTGATCCGACCCGTTCGACCGTGACCGGACGCTCATGACCACGATCACCCTGGCGCCCCCGGCCCGCGTCGGGAAGGCCGCGGTCGGGGCCCTCGGCCTGCTGGCGCTGTCCACCGGCGCCCTGGAGTCGGTGGTGTCACCGACGATCCCGCTCCTGGAACGGGAACTGGACATGAGCCAGTCCGAAGGGGCGCTGCTCAGCATCGTCCTCCTCATCACCGGCGCGCTCATCACCCCGCTGGCGGGCAAGTTCGGCGACCGCTACGGCGGGAAGAGGGTCCTGATCCTGCTGATGGCGGTGGTCTCGGCCGGCGGCACGGTGTCCGCCGTGGCCCCGAACCTGCCCGTGCTGCTGCTCGGCCAGGTACTGCAGGGCGCGATGGTCGGCGCGCTGCCCCTGTCGTTCATCGTGGTCCGCAGACACCTCCCCGCGGGCGAGTCCAAGGTGGCCATCGGCGTGGTCAGCGGGCTCTTCGTCGGGGGCGGCATGGTCGGCATGCTGTCGGCCGGGCCGGTGGCCGAACAGCTCTCCAGGCACTGGATGTTCGCCCTGCCGACGTTGGCGGTCATCGGCGCCACCCTGCTCGTGAACAGGCTGATGCCGGCCGACCCGCCGGACCGGACGGACGACGCCGGTGTCGACTGGCCCGGACTGCTGCTCCTGAGCGGGATGCTGGTCACGCTCATGCTGGTCCTCGCGCTGGCGCCCGAAGCGGCCTCGCGGCCGCTCGTGCTCGCCGGCCTCGTGCTGGTGCTGGCCGCGTTCGTCACCGGGTGGGTGAGGGTCGAACGGCGTGCGGCCACGCCGATGATCGACCTGCGCATGCTGGCACGGCCCGCGATATGGAAGGCGTGCGTGCTGACGTTCGTGATCTGCCTCGGCACCGCGATGGCGGTCTATCTCGTTCCCCAGCTGCTCGACGAGCGCGGCGACGGATACGGATTCGGGGCGAGCGCCACCGAGATCGGGCTCTTCCTGCTGCCCGGCGCCGTCGCCGCGACGCTGGCCGGACCGCTCGGCGGGATGGGGGACCGGCGATTCGGCTCCCGGACCGTGGTCGGTACCGGCGTCGTCGTCATGGCCGTCGCCCTGGGCGCCCTGGCGGCCGTGCACACCGAGATCTGGCACCTCGTCGTCGGCAAGGCACTGATCGCGCTGGCCAACGGGCTGTGCGTCACCGCGATGATGACCAGCACCGCCACCGCCGTCGACCGGAACGACACCGGCATCGCCACCAGCCTGATCCTGGTGAGCCGCGTCCTCGGCTACGCCGTCGGCGGCCAGCTCGGCGGCGCGCTCCTCACCGCCGCCACCCCCTCCGGGTCGGAGGTCGCGGCCGAATCGGCCTACGTCGCCGGCTTCGTCGTCGCCGGCGTCGTCGTGTCGCTGGCCCTGTTCGTCACCCGCACCATGAGCAAAGGAGTCAAAGCATGACCCGCACCGCACCGAGGCCCGAGGCCCTGATCTCCGGGGCCGGCATCGCCGGCCCCGCCCTGACCTACTGGCTCAACCGCCACGGATACGCGGTCACCGTGGTCGAGAAGGCTCCCACCATCCGCAGCGGCGGCTACCCCGTCGACGTACGCGGCACCGCGCTGGACGTCGTGGAGAAGATGGGGCTCCTGCCGCAACTGCGGGACGCGCACATCGACCTGCGCCGGCTCACCTTCCTAGACGGGGACGGCGGCGAGGTGACCTCGCTCCACCCGCACGCCGTCACCGGCGGTGCCACGGGCCGGGACCTGGAGGTACGGCGCGGGGACCTCACGGAGGCGCTGTACACGGCGGTCCGGGACGACGTGGAGTTCCTCTTCAACGACTCCGTGGACACCCTCGACCAGTCCGGCCACGGCGTCGACGTCACCTTCCACCACGGCAGCAGCCGTACCTTCGACCTGGTCTTCGGCGCGGACGGCATGCACTCACGCACCAGGAAGATGCTGTTCGGCCCCGAGGAGCGGTTCCACCGGTACCTCGGTCACTGCTTCGCCGTGTTCACCATGCGCAACACCCTCGGCCTCTCCCACGAGACGGTGATGTGGAACACCCCGGGCAGGGCGGTCGCCCTCTACGCCGTGGGGGACGACGACGAGGTGCACGCCTTCCTGAACTTCGCCCGACCCGAGCCGCCCTACGCCGCCTTCGGGAACGCTCGGGCCCAACGGGAGCTGGTCGCCGAGGTCTTCGCCGGCGCCGGGTGGGAGGTCCCCGGCATCCTGGCCGCCCTCCGCGACGCGGACGACGTGTTCTTCGACGCGGTCGGCCAGATCCGCATGCCCCGCTGGTCCGACGGCCGCGTCGCGCTGCTGGGCGATGCCGCGCACGCGCCCTCGTTCCTCACCGGCCAGGGCACCAGCCTCGCCCTCATCGGCGCGTATCACCTGGCCGGTGCCCTGGCCGTCAGGGGGCACGCGGAGGGCTTCGCCGCCTACGAGCACGGCACGCGCGACCTCGTGACCCGGACCCAGGACCGGGTCGGTGAGGGCGGCGGCACCCTGTTCCCGACCACGGCCGAGGCCCTGGAGCAGCGCAACCAACGGCTGCGCGCGCTCAGCGGCCGATGAACCCCGCCCACCGACCGGGCCGTCGCGGCGCGACCGCGCAGGAAGAGCGCGGCGGCGACGACTCCGAGGACGACCAGGGCCGCGTTGACGGCGACGGCCGTGATGACGCCCTGCCCTTCACCGAGGCCGGCGCCGACCGTGCGGCGCGCTCGGTGGGCATCGCCGCGCGTGGGGGTGCATGGGCGCCGGGATGACGGGGCGACCCGCCTTGTTCATCTCCAATTCGTCTTGCATTCATGGGCAATTGACGCCGCATTCTCAGCTCTCTCCTAGGTGGCGCCTGTTCCGTGTCCCGTGCCGGTCGACGGGGCCGGAGGGACGAAGGAGGCGCAGGGTGGCAGTGCCGGGTCAGGGCGAGGAACAGGGCGAGGGACCGTTGCACGTGGCCAGCAGGCTGCACGCGTTCAACCGGTTCGAGCTGAAGTACCTCGTGCCGGTCGAGCAGGCCGCCGAGATCCGGGACGAACTGGCCGAGCGCATGGACCGGGACCTGAACAGCCCGGTCGGCGGCTACGGAGTGTGGAGCCTGTACTACGACACCCCCCGGCTGCGCTTCTACTGGGAGAAGATCGAAGGGCTGAAGTTCCGGCGCAAGCTGCGCATCCGGCACTACGGGAACCTCGACGGGGTGACCGACGAGTCCCCCGTGTGCGTGGAGATCAAGCAGCGCGTCAACCGGGTCACGCAGAAGCGCCGGATCACCCTCCCGTACGGAACCGCCCGGCAGTTGTGCGACGGTCGGCAGACGATCGAGCACGCGGCGGGGGAGAGCGCCTTCGTGCAGGAGGTGCTCGAACTGGTCGTGCGACTGAACCTCCAGCCCACCGCCATCACCGGCTACCAGCGCGAAGCCCTGGTCGGCCGGGCCGCGGACACCGGTCTGCGGGTGACGTTCGACCGGCGCATCCGCGGCCGGGACCGCGACTTCCACTTCGGCACGCCGAACGCGGAGAACCGGTTCACCGTCCCGCCGCACATGTCGGTGATGGAGATCAAGGTCAACGAGCGCACCCCGCACTGGATCACCGACCTGGCCGCCCGCCGCAACCTCGGTCTCGTCCGGGTCTCCAAGTACGTGCAGTCCGTCGAGGCCTTCGGTCTCGCCCCCCGGTCCGTCTTCCACGTCAACGAGGCGGACTGTCCGCCGCCCACCCCCACCACCCCGCTGTCCGAGCAGCGGCCGGCGCACGACGCGCCCGTGAAGGCAGGAGCACAGTGAACTTCGATCTCCAGGAACTCAGCGGCACGTTCAGCGTCGCCGACGTCGTCGCCGCCATGGCGCTGTCGTTCGTCCTGAGTACGCTGATCGGCTACGTGTACCGGTACACGCACCGGAACGTCTCCTACAGCCAGTCCTACGTCCAGACCCTGGTGATCGTGGGCATGATCGTCGCCCTGATCATGCTGGTCGTCGGGTCCAACCTGGCCCGGGCGTTCTCGCTCGTCGGCGCGCTGTCCGTGGTCCGCTTCCGCAACGCCGTGAAGGAGACCAGGGACGTCGGCTTCATCTTCCTCGCCATGGCGATCGGCATGGCCTGCGGCGCCCGCTTCTACACGCTGGCCGCGGTCGGCGCCGTCGTCGTCTGCGCCGTCGTCGTCATCATGTTCAAGTTCAACTGGTTCGCCCTCAACGTCCAGCGCCAGGTGGTCAAGGTGCAGGTGCCCGCCGGCGAGAACTACGGTCCGGCGATCAGCGACGTGCTCATCAAGTACACCAGCGAGTACGAACTGGTGAGCACGGAGACGATCCGGGGCGGCGCCCTCAACGAGGTGTTCTACACGGTGCGCATGAAGAAGGGCACCGAGCCCGGCGACCTGGTGAGCGCACTGCAGGAACGCACCTCCGGGCAGCGGGTGACGGTGCTGACCGGTTACGACACGACCGACCTGTGATGGCGGACAACGGCACGCCGGTGCGGGCGCGACGGCGGCTGAGGGACCGGGTGCCGGTGCGGCTGCGGCACCACTGGAGGCCGGTCGGCGCGCTGTGCGCGGGGCTGGCGGTCATGGTCTACGCCTTCGGAGACGCCCGCGTCTCGCCGTACGTCACCTCCTCCTCCCGCGTGGAGGCCGACGTCATCACGGACGATGTCCGCGGCACGGTCGGCCTCTACGACACATCCGTCCCCCACTCCATCCAACTGGGTTACGACCAGACCGAGTTCGACAAGATGATGAAGGAGTTCCAGGAGGACGGGAACAAGGAGTACATCAAGGCCGACCTCACCGTCGACGGGGTCTTCCTCAAGGACGTCGGACTCCGTCTGAAGGGCAACTCCACCCTGATGTCCCTGCGCGGCAACGGCGGCCGGGGCATGCCCGGTGGCGGCCGGAACATGCCCGGTGACGCCGGCGGTACCGGTGCTACCGGTGCCGCGCAGGGAGCCCCGGCCCCGCAGCAGCAGGACGGCGGGGCCGGGGACACCGCCGGGGACCGGGGCGGCAGGGGCGGAGGGATGACGCAGTACGACCTGTCCGCGGCCAAACCCGAGGAACTGCCCTGGCTGATCAAGGTCGACGAGTACATCGAGGGCCGCGCCTACCAGGGCGAGCGCGAGATCTCCCTGCGTCCCGGCAGCAACGCGCAGGTGCCGGTGAACGAGGCACTGACGCTGAACCTGATGGACACCAGCGGTCTGAAGAACGAGCGGTACGCCTTCACCTCGGTCAAGGTCAACGACCGGCCCGAGGCCACCCGGCTGATGGTCGAGAACCCCGACACCGAGTACGCCGACTCCGCCGGGGACGGCAACGGGGTGATGTACAAGGCGCGGGCCGGCAGCAGCTTCGCGTACGCCGGGGACGACCCCACCGACTACGAGGAGTCGTTCAAGCAGCTCAACAAGGTGGGCAGCCAGGACCTGGAACCGGTCATGAAACTCATCCGGTGGGTCGACCAGGCCTCCGACGAGGAGTTCGCGGAGCACCTCGACGAGTACGTGGACGTGAAGTCCTTCGCCACCTACGTCGCGGCGCAGAACCTGCTGCTGAACTCCGACGACATGGCGGGCCCGGGCAAGAACTACCTGCTCTGGTACGACCTGGACACCAAGAAGTTCACCGTACTGGGCTGGGACTACAACCTCACCCTCTCCGGCGACGCGACCACGGGCCCGGACGACGAGTTCGGCATGGGCGGCGGAATGGGCGGCGGCATGGGCGCCGGAGCGGGCGCGGCCCAGGAAGACGGCCGGGGCGCCGCGGGGGGAGACACCCGGATGCCGCAGGGAATGCCGGAAGGCGCGCCCGAGGGGATGCCGGAAGGGATGCCCGGGGGAATGCCCGGCGGCGGTGCGGCGCAGGGCCAGGACGGCGAAGGCGGCGCGGACGGCGGACCGGGCGGCGGCGCGGGTGGCGGCATGGGCGGCCACGCGCTCAAGGAGCGCTTCCTCGCCTCCGACGCCTTCGACGCCGTCTACAAGAAGGCGTACCGGGAGCTGTACGAGAAGTTCTACGGCTCGGGCACCGCGCTGAAGGCGCTCGACCGCGTCGCCGACGAGGCGAGCGCGGCCGGCGCGGACAGCGGGGACCTGGACACCGCCGTCGGGAACCTGCGCAAGACGGTGAAGGAACGCACCACGGCACTCGCGAAGAACGAGGAGGTCACCGGGTGATCCCCGCAGCCCGCCGGGCGTGTTTTCCGCCCGGCGGGAAACCTGAGGCGTCATGGCGGGACCCGGAACGCGACGGTCGGCGGACACCCCCGAAGGCCCGGCGCTCGAACGCGCGCTGACCACCCCCGCTGCTGTACTTCTTCATCCTGGGCGACGTGCTCGGCGCGGGCGTCTGCGTGCTGGTGGGCCAGGTGGCCGCCGACGCCGGGGGAGCGGTGTGGGTGCCCCTGGTCGTCGCGCTGCTGCCGGCGCTGCGGTCAACGCGCGGGGCATCAACCGTCCGTGGCGGTACCGACGGCCCGGCTCGCCGGTCGAGCGGACCGCTGCTGGAGGTGGTCGAGGCGGCCGGTGGCGTCCCGTCCCGCCTGTTCAGCGCCGTCGCTCCGGTCGCCGTGGCCAACGGCGCGCTGCTCACCGGCATCATGTCCTCCCGGCCGGCCTACGGCATGGCCCGGGACGGGCTGCTGCCCGCCGCGCTGACCGGGGTGCTGCCCGGCCGCCGTGGGCCGCGATCGCGGTCACCACCCTGCTGTCGATGCTCCTCGCGCTCGCCACGCAGATCGAGGCGGAGGTGTGGCTGCGCGGGCTGCTGGTGGTGGCCGTGGGGATGGTCCTGGCCGCGCGCGGCCGTACGACGGGGCAGGGCCGCGGACCCGGCCGGGCGCGGGTAGCGCTGCCCCGGTGGGTCCGGCACCGTCATCCCGCCAGGACGGCACAGCCCGACGCGAGCAGCGCGAGGACCTTCACGATCTCCAGTGCGACGTAGTGGAGGTGCGCGCGGGAGCGGTGTTCCGCGGGATCCTCGCCCGCGAGCGCGGCGTCGGAGCGGCGGTTCAGCAGCGGGCGTACGACGCCGAGCTGTACGGCCAGCACGGCCACCGCGACGGCGGTGGGCGCCACGACGGCCGCGGAGGGGTCGCCGGTGGCGACCGCGACGACCACGGCGACGGCGAGGACGGCCTCGACGAGGTTCAGCGCACGGAAGACCATCCGGCCGATACCGAGCCCGATCGGGATCGTCACCCCGGGGGCCCGGAACTTCAGCGGCGCCTCCAGGAAGGAGATCGCCAGCACCATGCCGAGCCACAGGAAGGTGACGGCACCTGCCACGGCTGCCGATGTCGTGTCCATCGCGGAGACCTCGCCCTTCTCGTCGTCCTTCTCGGTGGCCTTCCGGCCGCGCCCCCGTGCCAGAATGTACGACCAAGTCCACGCCGCCCGTCCCGCACCCCCCCCGCATCGTCCCGCTCCGAGGTTCCCGTGACCAAGCCCGTCGCCCGTGAGCCGCAGCGCCGCAACGCGCGCTCCAACCGGGCGCGCATCCTGGCCACCGCCCGCCGGGAGCTGGGGCGGAACCCGGACACCACCCTGGAGGAGCTGGCCCGGGCCGCCGGTGTCGTACGCCGGACCCTCTTCGGCCACTTCCCGGGGCGCGCGGCGCTCCTGGAGGCCCTCGCCGAGGAGGCGTCCGAGGCGCTGCGGAGCGCGATGGCCGACGCGGCGGAGCCGGCCGAACCGGCCGACCGGGCGCTCGCGCACTTCACGCTGCTGATGTGGCCCGTGGGCGACAGGTACCGCATGCTGCTGGCCCTGGCCCGGCACGACCTGGGCGTGGAGCGTGTGTCCGAGATCCTGGCCCCGGCCCGCGCCGAGGTCACCGCCATCCTGGAGCGTGGCCGGCAGGACGGCGTCTTCCCCGCCCACCTGCCCCCCGCCGTGCTGAGCGCCGGACTCGAGGCGATGGTCGTCGCGCTGCTCGAGCAGGTCAACACCGGTGCCCTGGAGGACGACGGCACCCGGGCGGCGGTCGCCATCCTCATCGCGGCCGGGGTGCCGGAGCGGTCCGCGCGGGCCGTGGTCGAGAGCGTGGGTCCGGCGGTTCTCGCCAAGTCCGTCCCGGCCGAGTAGGCCACCCTCCCGTTCAGCAGGCGCCCACCGGTTGGTGGGCGCCTTATTTGCACGTCCATGTGCAACAAACTATTCTGCTCTTGTCTGCTCACCTATGGGCAATTAACTTGCCCTCGCTTGTTTCCGGGAGCCTCCATGCCCCTACTGGCCACCACCCCCGTCGAGAAGATGCCCGGGCCCTACGCCCGGCGCTGGTGGGCTCTCCTGGTGCTCTGCCTGAGCCTGCTGATCGTCGTCATGGCCAACACGTCCCTGATCGTGGCCGCCCCGGACATGACCACCGACCTGGGGCTGAGCAGCAGCGACCTGCAGTGGGTCATCGACGGCTACACCGTCCCGTACGCCGCGCTGATGCTGGTGCTCGGCGCGATCGGCGACAAGTACAGCCGTCGCGGCGCCCTCGTCACCGGTCTGGTGATCTTCGCGGGCGGTTCGGTGATGGGCAGCCTGGTGCACGAGACGGGGCTGGTGATCGCGGCCCGCGCCGTCATGGGCGTCGGCGCCGCCGTCGTCATGCCGGCCACGCTGTCCCTGTTGGTCGCGGTCTTCCCCAGGGGGGAGCGGGCCCGCGCGATCACCGCCTGGACCGCCACCTCCGGACTCGCCATCGCCGTCGGGCCGCTGGTGGCCGGCTGGCTTCTGGAGGACCACGCCTGGGGCTCGACCTTCCTGGTCAACGTCCCCGTCGCGGTCCTCGCCGTCGTCGGCGCGCTGGTCCTCGTACCGCCGTCCAGGGCGGCCGGCACGGGCCGCATCGACTACGTCGGCGGCCTGCTCTCCATCGTCTCCGTCGGCAGCCTCGTCTACGCGACCATCGAGGGCCCGCACTTCGGCTGGGGAGCCGGTCCCGTCACCGCGGCCGTCGTCGCCGGAGTCGGCCTGATCGCCTTCGTCGCCTGGGAACTGCGCCACCCGCACCCCATGCTGGACGTGCGCAGGTTCCTGCTGCGGCCCTTCAGCGGCTCGATGCTCGCGGTGCTGTTCTTCTTCTTCGGCACCTACGGCGCCATCTACTACGCCACGCAGTTCCTGCAGTTCGTGCTCGGCTACGGCGCGCTGGAGACCGGCGTACGGCTGCTGCCGCTGGCCGGGGCGGTGTTCGTCGGCGCCGCGGTGACCGGGCGGCTCACGCCGAAGCTCGGCGTGCGGGCCATGGTCGGCTCCGGCATGGCGATCGGCACCGGCGGAGTCTTCCTGCTGGCACTGATCGACCAGGGCTCCACCTACGCCGACTTCCTCGCCCCGATGCTGCTGCTCGGCCTCGCCATCGGCCTCAGCGTCTCCCCGGCCACCGACACCATCATGGGCTCCTTCCCGGAGAGCGAGCTCGGCGTCGGCGGCGGCGCCAACGACACCGCCCTGGAACTCGGCGGCTCCCTCGGCATCGCCGTCCTGGGCTCTCTCCTCGGCACCTCCTACCGGGACGAGCTGGCCGGCCTGGTGGGTGACCGGCTCCCGGCCGCCGCCCTGGACACCGCCCAGGACTCGGTGGGCGGCGGACTGGCCGTCGCCGAGCGGCTCGCCACCAACCCGGCCGCCGGGCCCGAGCAGGCTGCGGCACTCGCCGACGCCGTGCACAAGGCCTTCGCCCACGGCGTCTCGACGACCAGCCTCGTCGGCGGCTTCATCATGGCCGTCGGCACCGCCGTCGTCCTCGCCGTCCTGCCGGGGCGCCGGGCCCGCCGCGCCGCGGGGGACGACTCCGCGCAGCGCCCGGCGCGGGACCGGGACGACGCCGAGCCGAGCCGGTCAAAGGGCTGAGCCGTCCCCGCTCCCGCCGCCCCGTCGGTCGGCCAGCGCCGCCAGCTCCTCCGCCGTACGCGGACCGGGCGCCGCGTCGGGCAACAGCCCCCGCGCCCGCAGCAGTCCGGCCGCCGCGACGCCCCACGGCAGCCGCAGACCGGCCTGCCGCAGCAGGCCGGTGCGGGCCAGCGTCGAGGCGGCCGGGCCGGTGCGGACGCCGTCCGGCGTGAGCAGGGCGGCGTCGTCGGACCAGCGCAGGGCCAGGTCGACGTCGTGCGTGGCCATCACCACGGTGGTGCCGGCGGCCCGCAGCCGGTCCAGCGTGGCGAGCAGCCGCTCCTGCCCGTCCGGGTCCAGTCCGGCGGTCGGCTCGTCGAGGACGAGCACCCGGGGCCGCATCGCGACGGCCCCGGCGATCGCGGTCCGCTTGCGCTGCCCGTACGACAACAGGTGCGTGGGCCGGTCGGCCAGCGCCGCGATGTCCAGCGCGGCGAGCGCCTGCGCCACCCGGGACCGGACCTCCGCGTCGGGCAGACCGAGGTTCAGCGGCCCGAAGGACACGTCCTGGCCGACCGAGGCCGCGAAGAGCTGGTCGTCCGGGTCCTGGACCACCAACTGCACCGTGGTCCGCAGCCGGGTCAGCCCCCTGCGGTCGTACGTCACCGGCTCGCCGCCGACCGTCAACGTCCCCGTGCGCGGCCGAAGTCCGCCGCTGAGCAGCCGCATCAGCGTGGTCTTGCCGCTGCCGTTGCGGCCGAGGAGTGCCAGCGCCCGCCCCTCACGCACCGCGAAGTCCAGGCCCGCCAGCACGTCCGGACCCTCCTCGTACGCGAACGACACGCCCCGCAGGGCGACCAGGGCCGGTTTGGGTGACTGCGCCGGTGTGCTCACGACAGGGGTCCTTCCAGTACGAGGGTGAGACCGGCCAGTGCCGCGAGGAGCGCGACGCTCGCCGCCGTGAACGGCACCGACACCCGTGCCTCGGGCACCAGCACGCGCAGGGTGCCGTCGTATCCGCGCCCCGCCAGCCCCGACTGGAGCCGCGCCGCCCGGTCGAAGGCCCGCACGAACGCGGTGGCGCCGAGCCCGCCCAGCGAACGCCAGGCCGCCGCCCGGGTGGTGTGTCCCAGCCGCGCGGCCTGCGCCTCACGGATCCGGCGCACGGAGTCCAGCAGCAGGAAACTCATCCGGTACGTCACCAGCGCCACGTCCACGACCGGCGCGGGCACCCCGGCCCGCACCAGCCTCGGCAGCAGGTCGGACATCGGCGTGGTGAACGCGAACAGCAGCACCCCCAGCGAGGCCGCCGAGGTGCGCAGCAGCAGCCCACCCGCGCGCACCGCACCGCCGTCGGCCGCCGACAGGAACCCGTCCGGGCCCCCGACCTGCACCAGCAGCGGCAGCGCACCCGTCACGCAGAAGCCCAGCGGCACCCGGTACGCCCGCCACAGCCGGCGCCCGGGTACGCCCGCCGGGCCGAGCAGCACCGTCAGCGCCGTCACCAGCACCAGCGCCGCGCCCGGCCAGGGCGGCAGCGAGATCGCGAGCACGGTCAGCCCGAGCCCGAGCACGGCCTTGTCCACGGGATGGCGGCGGCGCCAGCGACTGCCGTGCGCCGCCGCGTCGATCGGCAGCACTCAGTCCCCTGCGGGAGTGTCCCGGAGTGCCGTCGGCTCCGGCGTCGCCACCAGCGCCCGTTCCTCGCCCTGCCGCCGGCCCCGGCGCAGCCCGAAGTAGTACGCCAGCACGCCCGCGCCGAGCGCGGCCTGCAGCGCGAACAGCGCCGACTCGACCTCCCCGGAGGGCGGTTCGTACAGCGGGGAGAACCACGGCTCGTAGTCCGGCTCGATCTCCGTGATCGCCGTCTCCGCCTCCGCGTCGGCCCCGGCGAACGGCTCCTCCTTGTGGTCGCCGAGCCCCAGCACCAGCGGCAGCACCGCCAGCGCGGCCACGGCGAGCAGCAGCAGGGTGTTGACCTTCGCGTTGCGGCTCACCGGGCCACCGCCTCGGACTTGGCGCCCGCGGTGGCCGTCTTCGTCAGCAGCACGCCCAGCCGGGTCAGTTCGCCCTTGCTGGACTGCACGAGGAGCCGCATCACGATCACCGTGAGCAGGCCCTCGCTCACCGCGAGCGGGATCTGCGTGACGGCGAAGATCGAGCCGAACTTGCCGAGCGCGCCCGGGAATCCACTGCTCGGGTCCGGGAAGGCCAGCGCCAGCTGGACGCTGGTGACGCAGTACGTGGACAGGTCGGCGACGAACGCGCCGAAGAACACGGTGACCATCAGCGACACGTCGTAGCGGCGCAGGAGCTTGTAGACGGCGTACCCGGCCCAGGGGCCGACGATCGCCATCGAGAAGACGTTGGCGCCGAGCGTGGTCAGCCCGCCGTGGGCGAGCAGCAGCGCCTGGAAGAGCAGGGTGATGGTGCCAAGGACCGCCATGATCGGCGGCCGGAACAGGATCGCGCCCAGGCCGGTGCCGGTCGGGTGCGAGCAACTCCCGGTGACGGACGGCAGTTTCAGGGCCGACAGGACGAATGTGAAGGCCCCGGAGGCGCCGAGGAGCAGTGTGCTCTCCGGGTGCTCCCTGACCTCACGGGTGAGTGACCGGACTCCGTGGACGACGAACGGCGCGGACGCGACACCCCAGGCGATCGCGTGCGCCGGTGGCAGAAAGCCCTCGGCTATGTGCATGGCTCAGCAGACCCTCTCCAGCACCTCGTGGATGGACGACGCGCCTTGGCCGGTCTCCTGGCTTACGGGTACCACCGCCCGTGCTCCGCCTTCCCGGATCGCAAGCGATCCAGTGGCTGCCCGTGAGGGCCGGAGCCGGACTTCCCGATTCACAGTGGCGAGGGCCGCACCGGCATCACACCGGTTTCCCGTTCACCAAGGCGTGGCGACAGTAGTGCTCCCACAGGGGTGCGCACAAGCGGGCCTCGGGTCCCGCGCCCGCCCCGCCGGGCCGCCCGGCAGGCCTCAGGGCTGCGGAAACGCCCGGCACCGCCGGGCCGGCACCAGCCGCCGCCCGGCCGCGCCGAACGTGGCGAAGATCTCCGCGCGCCTGTGGTGCGGGGCACGCGGCGGTTTCGGGGCCCGCTTCAGCGGGAGCGGTCCCGCTCGGGCCGCCTGGCCACGATGTTCCGCAGCCGGGTGGTCAGCGCGGTCGCCGCGGCCGTGAGGAAGACGAAGCTGTAGGTGATCTGCAGAATCGTCACGAGCCGCGCGGACTGGCCCCGCGGGGTGATGTCCCCGTACCCGACGGTGGCGAGCGTCACCACGGTGAAGTACAGCGCGTCGAGCCGGGTGTGCAGTCCGGCGAACTCGCCCGGGGACTTGGCGAGGGAGTAGTACGTGGCCGAGAAGACGTGCACCGACAGCACGATCAGCAGCGAGATGGCCACGCCCGGCCGGCTGCCCGGATGATCGATGAGGACGTGCCGGACCTGCCGGAGCAGCAGCACGGCCACGACCGTCAGCAGCAGGATGAACAGCACCCAGCTCAGCACGGGCCGTTGCGGACCCAGGTGGTCGAGGGGGAGCAGGAAGTAGACCACGACCATGGCGACCGCGGCACCGCCGCGCACCAGCCAGGGCCGGGCGGCTTCCCAGCCGGTGCGGGGGTGTGCGGCCCGACGGTTCCTCCCGCCCGTACCGTCCGCCCCGTCCTTGCCGCCCGTGCGGTCCTTCACCGCTCCCCGCCCGTCTTCGCCGCCTCGCCCGCGGCACCGGCCGCCTCCCCGCCGGTGCGGCGCACCAGCTGGGCGACGACGAAGGCGACGACCGACCCCATGACGATCAGCGGCGTCTGGTCGTGGGCGTCCCGGCCCATCAGCAGCACCGCCAGGACCGCGCCGGCCAGGGGCAGTCCCGTCACCGCGGCCGCCGCGGCGGAGATGCCGAGGGCGAGGGCCGGGGTCGCGCCGAACCCGGGCAGCCCGGAGCAGGCCAACGCGGTCGCCGCGCCCAGCAGTACGGCCGGGAAGATCGGGCCGCCGCGCAGTGCCCCCAGCGCGATGCCCCAGGCCAGCCCCTTGCACGCGACCAGCGCGACCAGGGCCCCCACGGACCAGGCATGCGGGTGCGCGGCGAGCTGGGCCAGGGCGGCCTGGCCGGACAGCGCGGCCTCGGCCGGGGAACGGCCGGTGATCAGCGCGTAGGCGGCGACGCAGACGCCGACCGCGGTGGCGCAGACGACGGTGCGCGTGGCGGTGCGGTGCCGGGTCCAGGTGACGGTGCGGTGTCCCAGGCCGCGCGCCAGCGTGATCAGTACGGCGATCAGCGCGGCGGTGGGCAGCCCCCACAGGAAGTCGCCCGCGTCCGGATCGGCCTGCGGCGGCAGCTCGGGCAGGGAGAGCGCGCCGATCTCGAGCCCCGTCCACTGCCCGAAGCCGGTGAAGACCAGGGCGCCCGTCGCGCTGGCCAGCAGACAGGGCAGCAGCAGGGCGACCAGCTGGGTGCCGGCCAGCCCCGCCCCCTCGATGAGCAGGACCGCCGCCGCGATCGGGCCGCCGAGGATGGTGGAGATCGCGGCGGTGGAACCGGCCGTGGCGAGGATCGCGCCCGCCCGCCGGTCGCCGCCCGCGCCCGCCCGCCGCACCGCCAGCAGGGCGAGTCCGCTGCCGACGGCCATGAGGGGGGCCTCCGGGCCCAGCACCACGCCGAGCGGCAGCGTGGCCAGCGCGGCGAGCACCGCGCCGGGCAGGGCGCGGGGGCCGACGGGCGCGCCGCCCAGACCGTTCACCGGCAGATGGCCGCCGCCGCCCGGCAGCCGGGTCACGATCGGCGCCAGGACCAGCCCCGCGAGCACCAGCGCGGGCAGCGGCCACCACCAGGGAGGAGCGTCGTAACCGGCCGCCTCGGGCAGCGAGCTCCACACCCAGTGCTGCAACTCGTGCTGGAGCCCGACGAAGAAGAAGCAGGCCAGCGCGATGGGTACGCCCAGCAGCACGCACAGCAGCAACAGCCGCCGGTAGCCGGGGCTGAGCAGGGTCTGCCGCAGGGACTGCTCGGCCCGTTCCGGAACGGCGTTCGCCGGCGCGGTCACGGAACCCGCCCGCGCGGGCCCCGTCGGGGCAGCGGCCGACTCGTCACACGCCCTCCTTCGTCCGCCCCGGGGTCCGCCGGTCACCCGTGGCCGCGGATGCCGTTCAGTTAACGCGAGGCCGAGGAGACCCGCACGCGCACGCCCGGCGCGCGGTTCACCCGTCCGGCGGACCCACGTGGCCGGGGAGCGCGGACGCCCGCAGGCTCTGAACGACCCGTCGGTGCCGTCGCGCCGGTGGGCAGCGCCCCGTACGGGGGACACAGAGCAGCGCCCCGTACGGGGGACACAGAAAGGACTCCGCTCATGAGCCAGCACGCCGAACCCTCCCCCGGCCGGCCGTCCCACGGCGGCGACGCCTCGTGGGCCCAGCGTTCGGGCGACCGCACCAGCGGCTGGGTGACCGGCGGTGTCGTCTTCGCGGGCGTACTGCTGCTGCTGAACGGCGCCCTCGCCGTCCTGCAGGGCATTGCGGCCATCGCCGAGGACGACGTGTACGCCCGTATCGGCACCTACGTCTACGAGATGAGCCTCACCGGCTGGGGCATCG
This sequence comes from Streptomyces sp. NPDC093065, assembly GCF_044754585.1. Taxonomy (NCBI): domain Bacteria; kingdom Bacillati; phylum Actinomycetota; class Actinomycetes; order Kitasatosporales; family Streptomycetaceae; genus Streptomyces; species Streptomyces sp. NPDC093065. The sequence continues at coordinate 59,388 of NZ_JBIVPJ010000023.1, forward strand.
TCCACGTCGTCCTCGGCGCCCTCGTGTTCGTCACCGGGTACGGCCTGCTCAAGGACATGACATGGGCGCGCATGGCGGGCATCGTCCTCGCCTCGCTGAGTCTGATCGCCCAGTTCCTGTTCCTGCCGTACTCGCCCGTCTGGTCCGTGATCATGATGGCGCTGGACGTGTTCGTGATCTGGGCCCTGGCCAGCCGCCAGGACAGCGCGTCCCGGGCCTGAGACTCCGCGTCCACGTCGGCGGGGCTCAGCGGCGCCGCAGGCCGCGGGCCAGGACCGCTGCGCCCGCGGCGACGGCCGCGACCGCGGACGCCAGGGCCAGGACCCGTGCCCGGCGGCCCGGAGCAGCCGGCCGGGCGCCCGGCGCGGTGCCGTACGCGCTGCCCGGGGACCCGGGATCGGTCCGGGGGCCGCCCGGCAGGGCCGTAGCCAGCAGTTCCGCCAGGTGCACGCCCTCGTCGCCACCGCTGTCGAACTCGTGGATCTGGGTACGGCAGCTGAACCCGTCCGCGAGGACGACGGCCGACTCGTCCTCCTCCCGGAGCCGAGGCAGCAGCACCCGCTCCGCGCACGCCTCGCTGACGTCCAGGTGGCCGCGCTCGAAGCCGAAGTTGCCGGCCAGCCCGCAGCAGCCGGAGTCCAGCCGCTCCGCGTCCACACCGGCCCGGCGCAGCAGCTCCCGGTCCGCCTCCCAGCCCATCACCGCGTGCTGGTGGCAGTGCACCTGGGCCAGCGCACGCGCCGAGCGGTCCGGGACCCGCGGCGGCTCGTAACCGGAGGAGTGCTCGGTGAGCAACTCCGAGAGCGTCACCGTCTGCTCGGCCAGCCGCAGCACGTCCTGGTCGCCGGGGAACAGCTCCGCCGCGTCCGCCCGGAACACGGCCGTGCAGCTCGGCTCCAGCGCCACGACCAGGCCGCCCGCCCGGACGTGCCCGGCCAGGGCGCGCACGGTACGGGCGAGCACCTTCTCCGCCGTGCCCAGCTGCCCGGTGGAGATCCAGGTCAGCCCGCAGCACAGCGGCTCCTGCGGCAACTCCACGCGCCATCCTGCGTGTTCGAGGACCCGTACCGCCGCCCTGCCGATGTGCGGGTGGAAGTGGTTGGTGAAGGTGTCCGGCCACAGCAGCACGGACCCGCGGTGCCCGTCGCCCTCCGGTTCGTGGTCCGCGAACCACCGCTCGAAGGTCTGCTCCGCGAACAGCGGCACCTCCCGGTCCGCCACGCCCGCCACCAGCACCGCGGCCTTCGACAGCAGCGGCGCGTGCGTGAGCGCGTTGACGGCCGGCGCGAGCCGCGTGCGGCCCACGACCCGCGCGAGCGCAGGCAGCCAGCCCATCGACCAGTCCGAGCGCGGCCTGCGCCAGGGCCGGCCTTCGTAGTGGTGGGACAGGAACTCCGCCTTGTACGTGGCCATGTCCACGTCCGCCGGACAGTCCTTCTTGCAGCCCTTGCAGGCCAGGCACAGGTCGAGGGCGTCCTTGACCGCCTCCGACCGCCAGCCGTCCCGGATCGCGCCGTCCCCGTGCCCGTCGAGCATCTCGAACAGCAGCCGGGCCCGCCCCCGCGTCGAGTGCTCCTCCTCCCGGGTCACCTGGTACGACGGGCACATCACCGTGCCGTCGCTGGTGTGCTGCCGGCACTTGCCGACGCCGACGCAGCGGTTGGCGGCCTGTACGAACGAACCCCCGTCGTGCGGGAAGCGGAAGTGCAGGTCACGCTCCTCGAAGGGGGGCCCAGTCACCGCCGAGTCGCAGGTTCTCGTCCAGCCCGTACGGTGCGACGACCTTCCCCGGGTTCATCCGGTCCAGCGGGTCGAAGACGCTCTTCAGCCGCCCGAACGCCTCGACGAGCCGGTCCCCGAACATCCGGGACAGCAGCTCTCCCCGGCTCTGCCCGTCCCCGTGCTCGCCGGAGAGCGAGCCGCCGAACTCGACGACGAGGTCCGCGGCCCGCTCCATGAACCTCCGGTAGGCCGCCACCCCGTCGGCGGTGTACAGGTCGAACGGGATCCGGGTGTGCACGCAGCCCTGCCCGAAGTGGCCGTACAGGCTCGGGCCGGTGTCGCTCAGGTACCCGAACTCCTCGAACAGGGTCCGCAGTCGCCGAAGGTAGTCGCCCAGCTTCTCGGGGGAGACCGCCGAGTCCTCCCAGCCCTCGAAGGTGTCGGGTTTGCCGGGGACGTGCGCGGTGGCCCCGAGCCCGGCCTCGCGGACCTGCCACAGGTCCTGCTCGTGCGACGGGTCGTCCAGGAACGCGCAGTCGGCGTCGTGCTCGGAGCGGTGCAGGGCCTCCAGCATCCGGTGCGACCGCGCGTCGGCCTCCTCGACGGTGTCCCCGCCGAACTGCACCATCAGATAGGCGTTGCCCTCCGGCATCTCGGCCAGCGCCTCCGGGTTCAGGTGCTTGATCCGCTCGTCGCGGACCAGCCGGGCGTCGACCCCCTCCAGCGCGATCGGCTCGTGCGGCAGGATGCCGGGCACCGCGTCGGCGGCCTTGTCGATGGTGTCGAACCCCAGGACCAGCAGGGAGCGTTCCCTCACCACCGGCACCAGTTCCAGCTCCGCCCGCACCACGGTGACCAGCGTCGACTCGCTGCCCACCAGCAGCCCCGCCACGTCGAAGCCGTACTCGGGCAGCAGCGAGTCCAGGTTGTAGCCGGAGACCCGGCGCGGAACGTCCGGGAACCGGCGGCGGACCTCGTCCCCGTAGGTGTCGCGCAGCGCGCGCAGCCGCCGGTACACGGTCGCCCGCAGATCGCCCTGCCGTTCGATCTCGGCGTACTCCGCGTCGCCGGTCTCCCCGCACCAGAAGCGGGTGCCGTCGTACAGCAGCACTTCGAGGCGGGCGATGTTGTCCACCACCTTGCCGTGCGCCTGCGCGGTGGCGCCGCAGGAGTTGTTGCCGATCATCCCGCCGAGGGTGCAGTTGGCGTGGGTGGCGGGCTCGGGCCCGTAGCGCAGGCCGTACGGCGCGAGCTGCCGGTTCAGGTCGTCGAGCACGATGCCGGGCTGCACGACGCAGGTGCGGGCGTCGGCGTCCACCGACTCGATCCGCGTGCAGTACTTCGACCAGTCGAGGACCACGCCCGCGTTGGTGCACTGCCCGGCCAGGCTCGTCCCGCCGCCGCGCGAGAGCACGGGCGCGCCGAACTCCCGCGCCACGGCAACCGCCTCCGTCCCGGCCTCCGGGGTGCGCGGGACGACCACGCCGACGGGTGTCTGGCGGAAGTTCGACGCGTCCGTGGAGTAGGCGGCCCGGCTTCCGGCGTCGAAGCGGATCTCCCCGTCCACCCGGCCGCGCAGGGCCGCCTCCAGCGCCGCGGTGTCGACCGGAGGCGGTGCCCCCTCGCGCGTGACCGGCTCGGGCAGATCCAGCGCACCCATGGGCACTCCTCCGTGTGACGGTGTACGTCCGTCGGCACGGCGGCGGTACCCGCCCGGGCGCGACGGCGATCGCTGAATACCCGGCCCGGCGCCGCACAATCAGCCGCACAATCACCGGACACGGAGCGTCGCCGACCGTGTCGCTGTTGGGCCGAACGGGTGACTTGGCGTAAGAATTGGCTGGTGCAGGCAATGAAGGCGAGTGAAATCGGGGGAGCCGGTGAACAGCCACGACGTCACCGATGAACAGTGGGAAGGGCTCGCCCAGGTCGTTCCGCTGCGCGGGCGCGACGCCTGGCCGTCGGCGGTCGGCCACCGGGCGATGCCGGAGGCGGAGACGGAGCGGCGCCGCCGGTTCGTCGTACTGCGGGTCAACGTGTTCGCGGACGCCCGCGAGGTCGCCGAGACCCTGATGGCGGGCATTCCGGTGCTCCTGGACCTGACCAGCGCCGAGGGCGACGTCGCCAAGCGGGTCCTGGACTTCAGCACCGGCGTCGTCTTCGGCTTGGCCAGCGGAATGCACCGCGTCGACCGCAACGTCTTCCTGCTGACCCCGGCGGGGACCGAGGTGAACGGGCTGATGGAGGGCGCGGTGGGGGTCACCGGGATGTGACATGCCGCGGGCCGGGAGAGGGCGGGGCCCCGGGGAGTGACGGCCGCCCCGGCCCTGACCGCCCGGTCCCCCGATCGTAGGAAAGCCGTCCGGGCAAAACGGTTCGCCGTTCCGCGGAGTCCTACGGTCCGCATATGGCAGCGTCACCTGCGTCCTCCCCGTCACCGGCACCCGCCGCGTTGTCCGGGCCCTCCGCGTCGCCGGCGTCCGGCATGGCGCATCCCGACCGGCCCCGTGTCACCCAGCTGAGGCTGGCCGCGTTCGCCGGGCACCGGCGCGCCGTGCTGCGGCTCGGTCCGCTCACCCTGCTGGCCGGGCCCAGCGGCAGCGGCAAGACCAGTGCGCTCAGGGCGTACGAGGCCCTGGCCCGGCTCGGCGGCGGCGCGGAACTCGGCGCGGTGTTCCCGGACCCGGGTGCCTGCGTGCCCGAGCGGGCCCGGCCCGACGCCCAGCGCCGCCGGGGCTTCCGCATCGGCTGCACGGCCGACGGGGCCGAGGGGCCGGTGCACCTGGACGTCGCCGTGCAGTGCGAGCCCGAGCTGCGCATCGTGGGGGAGCGGCTGACGGCGGACGGCGTCGTGCTCCTGGAGACGGCCCTGCGCGACCCCGGCCGCCGTACCGTGCAGGCGGCCTGGCACACCGCAGGGTCGGCGCCCGTGACCCGCGCCCCCCTGCCGGACGACCGGCTCGGCACCCCGCTGCTGCCGCTGCGGGTGGCCGGCAAGACGGACGGGCAGCGCAGGGTGCTGGCGGCGGCCGAGCAGATGGTGGTCGCCCTGCGCTCCGTCTTCGCCTGCGATCCCCGGCCGGGCCGGATGCGCGAGCCCGTGCCCACCGGCTCGGGGCACCTGCTCGGCGGCTGCGACAACCTCGCCGACGTGCTGTGGCGCACCCGCGCCGAGTGCGGCCGGCGGCACGCGCAGTTCGTCGCGGCGGTACGCACCGGATGCGCGGGCCCCGTCGAGGACGTCCTGGCCGAACCGGACGCCGGCGGTGTGGTCCGCGCGCTGATCGACCGGGGCGGCGGCGCCCGTACCGGTCTCGCCCGCCTCGGCTACGGCGAACTGCGCTATCTCGCCCTCGCGCTCGTGCTGTTCACCGGCCCCGGGGTGCTGGAGGTCGACCCGGCCGGCGAAGTGCCCGCCGCCCTGCAGACGCTCACCGTCCTCGCCGACGGCTTCGACCGCGGCCTCGACGTGCGCCAGCGCGCCGAACTGCTCCGGCTGGCGGCGCGGATGTGCGACCGGGGGCACATCCGCTTCCTCGGAGCGGTCGCCGACGCGTCGTGGGCCACGGGGGCGGCCGGAGCGGTGGGCGGGGGCGGGCCGTGCGGCGTCACGGTGGTACACCTGGACCCGTGACCGATCATCCCCGTGACCTCGCGGCCCTGCGGCGCAGACTGGCCGAGTTCGCCGCCGCGCGCGACTGGCAGCCGTACCACACCCCCAAGAACCTCGCCGCGGCCCTCAGTGTGGAGGCGTCCGAACTCCTGGAGATCTTCCAGTGGTTGACGCCCGAGCAGTCGGCCCGCGTGATGAGCGACCCGGACACCGCGCACCGGGTCGGCGACGAGGTCGCCGACGTCCTGGCCTACCTGCTGCAGTTCTGCGAGGTGCTCGGGATCGATCCGCTGGCCGCGCTGGACGCGAAGATCGAGCGCAACGAGTCCCGTTTCCCCGTGCCGGGCGCCCCGGAAGGCGGACCAGGAGAAGCCGACTGAGGAGCCAGGCACTCCGTTATCACTCTCCGAAGTCAAAATCCGGCCAGAAATCAATTTGTTGTCCGAAGATTTCCACCTTCCTCTGGCTTTTCGCCCCACACGCCTTCACTCTGGGTAGTGGACAACGGAGTTCGGGCGGACGCGCCGCGCGCGCGTCGGAACAGACGGGGGCAGCGCATGGACGCTGTGCGGCTCATCGTGACGAGTGGGCGCGCCCTGGCCGCCGGCGGCGAGGTGCCGGAGGTCCTGAGGGAGGTGTGGCAGGTGCAGGCACTGGCACAGGCGATCGGCAGCCGGCTGGCCGTCCACGGACCACCCGAACTGCGCGGCGAGGCCCTCGGACTGACCGAGCTGGCGGGCCGCGGCTGCGGAGTGCTGCGCACCCCGGAGCTGGCCCCGGGCGAGCTGCGCGCCGCCCAGCTCACCGAACTGGGGGACGCCAGGCAGGCCCTGATGCGCCTGGGCACCCTGCTCGGCGAGACCGGCATCGCCCTCGTGGGCGTCGCCTGCGCCGCCGACGACGAGGCGACGTACTGGCAGTGCATGGAGGCCATCGACGCGGCGGACGAGTCACGGGACCGCGTCCTGGAGATGCTCCGCAAACTGGCGGACCGCGACGCGCACTTACCGCAGCGGGAGGCAGGCTAGGGCCCGCGTTCCGCGCGGCGCGGCCGGAGCCTGTGCCGGACACCCGCGTCGAGCAGGCAGGATGGGAGACATGGATCTCCGTATCTTCACCGAGCCCCAGCAGGGGGCCACCTACGACACCTTGCTCACCGTCGCCAAGGCCACCGAGGACCTCGGCTTCGACGCCTTCTTCCGCAGTGACCACTACCTCCGCATGGGCGCCGCGGACGGCCTCCCCGGCCCCACCGACGCCTGGATCACCCTCGCCGGCCTCGCCCGGGAGACGAAGCGCATCCGCCTGGGCACCCTGATGACCGCCGGGACCTTCCGGCTGCCCGGCGTCCTCGCCATCCAGGTCGCCCAGGTCGACCAGATGTCCGGCGGCCGCGTCGAGCTGGGCCTGGGCGCGGGCTGGTTCGAGGAGGAGCACAAGGCGTACGGCATCCCCTTCCCGAAGGAGAAGATCGGGCGGCTGGAGGAGCAGCTGGCGATCGTCACCGGGCTGTGGGCCACCGAGACCGGCAAGACCTTCGACTTCCACGGCACGTACTACGACCTCACCGACTCGCCCGCGCTGCCCAAGCCCGCGCAGGCCAAGGTTCCCGTGCTCATCGGCGGTCACGGCGCCACCCGCACCCCGCGGCTGGCCGGTCAGTACGCCGACGAGTTCAACATGCCCTTCGCCTCCATCGAGGACACCGAGCGCCAGTTCGGCCGGGTACGGGCCGCCGCCGAGACGGCCGGCCGCCCGGCCGACGCGCTCACCTACTCCAACGCGCTCGTCGCCTGCGTCGGCAAGGACGACGCCGAGGTCGCCCGGCGCGCCGCCGTCATCGGCCGCGAGGTCGAGGAGCTGAAGGCCAACGGCCTCGCGGGCTCCCCGGCCGAGGTCGTCGAGAAGATCGGCCGCTACGCCGAGGCCGGCGCCCAGCGGATCTACCTCCAGATCCTCGACCTCGACGACCTGGACCACCTGGAACTGATCTCCTCCCAGGTCCAGTCGCAACTGGCCTGAGGCCACCGCCGGCCGGCCCGATAACCGAAGGCGCCGGTCACCCGCCCTGTGCGATCGTGTGACCGTCGTTCCGCCGGAGCCCTCGGGGTACCGCCCCGGGGGCTCCCGCGCGTACGGCGTCAGCAGTCGTCCGCTGCACCGCCGACCCGGCCGGAGAGGCCCATGTTCCTGACCGTCACCACCACCGGCACCCCCGAGCACCCCGCGACCGACCTCGGTTTCCTGCTGCACAAGCATCCCGAGAAGGCGCAGGCGTTCTCCACCTCCTTCGGCACGGCCCACGTGTTCTACCCGGAGGCGGGGGAACAGCGCTGCACGGCCGCGCTGCTGCTGGAGGTCGACGCGGTGACGCTGGTCAGGCGCGGCAAGGGCAAGGGCCGCGGCGGCGCCCCCGACGCCGCCCTCGCGCAGTACGTCAACGACCGCCCGTACGCGGCCTCGTCCCTCCTCGCCGTCGCGCTCAGCAACGTCTTCTCCAGCGCCATGCGCGGCGTGTGCGGGGCCCGCCCCGAGCGCGCGGCCGAGCCGCTGCCGCTGCGCGTCGAGATCCCGGCGCTGCCCGCCCGCGGCGGCCCCGGCCTGGTACGGCGCCTGTTCGAGCCGCTCGGCTGGGCGGTCGCCGTCGAGTCCGTGCCGCTGGACACCGAGTTCCCCGAGTGGGGCGACTCGCGCTACGTCCGGCTCGTGCTGGAGTCCGGGGCCCTCACCCTCTCCCACGCCCTGCGCCACCTGTACGTCCTCCTCCCGGTGCTCGACGACGCCAAGCACTACTGGGTCTCCCCGGACGAGGTCGACAAGCTGCTGCGGGCGGGTGAGGGCTGGCTGCCCGGCCACCCCGAGCAGAAGCTGATCACCAGCCGCTACCTGTCCCGCCGCTGGTCCCTGACCCGCGAGGCGATGGACCGGCTGGAGCTGATCCGGCTGGCCGAGACCGACGACAGCGAGGTCGAGGAGATCGACAACGCGGTCGAGGCGGAGGCCGAGCAGGAGGCGAAGCCCACCCCGCTCGCCGTGCGGCGCCGCGAGGCGATCCTCACCGCGCTGCGCGACCACGTCGCCGCCCGCGTCCTCGACCTCGGCTGCGGCGAGGGACACCTGGTGCGCGAGCTGCTCAAGGAGCCGCGGTTCACCGAGGTCGTCGGCGTGGACGTGTCGGTGCGCGCCCTCACCATCGCCTCCCGGCGGCTCGGGCTGGACCGCATGGGCGAGCGGCAGGCCGCACGCGTCCGGCTCTTCCAGGGCTCCCTGGCCTACACCGACAAGCGCCTGAAGGGCTACGACGCCGCCGTGCTCAGCGAGGTGATCGAGCACCTCGACCTGCCGAGGCTGCCCGCCCTGGAGTACGCCGTCTTCGGCGCGGCCCGCCCGCGCACCGTCGTCGTCACCACGCCCAACGTCGAGTACAACGTGCGCTGGGAGAGCCTGCCCGCCGGGCGCCTCCGCCACCGCGACCACCGCTTCGAGTGGACCCGCGACGAGTTCCGCACCTGGGCCGGAGCGGTCGCCGAACGACACGGCTACGACGTGGAGTTCCGCCCCGTGGGCCCCGACGACCCCGAGGTGGGCCCGCCCACCCAGCTGGCCCTGTTCGGCCTGGGGACCCCGGCCGGGACCCCGGCCGGCACCGCGGCCGAGAAGGAGGCGAAGGCCGCATGAGCACCCCCGAGACCACCCCCGAAGGCCCCGCGCGGGCCCGCGCCCTGCCCGTCACCGACCTCTCCCTCGTCGTGCTGATCGGCGCCTCCGGCTCCGGCAAGTCCACCTTCGCCCGGCGCCACTTCAAGCCGACCGAGGTCATCTCCTCCGACTTCTGCCGGGGCCTGGTCGCCGACGACGAGAACGACCAGAGCGCCGGCCGCGACGCCTTCGACGTCCTGCACTACATCGCGGGCAAGCGGCTCGCCGCCGGCCGCCGCACCGTCGTCGACGCGACCAACGTGCAGCAGGACGCCCGGCGTCAGCTGATCGACCTGGCCAGGAGGTACGACGTGCTGCCCATCGCCGTCGTCCTCGACGTGCCCGAGCAGGTCTGCGCCGAGCGCAACGCCGGCCGCACCGACCGCGCCGACATGCCCCGCCGGGTCATCCGGCGCCACATCCGCGAACTGCGCCGCTCCCTGCGCCACCTGGAGCGCGAGGGCTTCCGCAAGGTGCACGTCCTGCGCGGTGCCGAGGAGGCCGAGCACGCCACCGTCGTCACCGAGAAGCGCTTCAACGACCTCACCCACCTCACCGGCCCCTTCGACATCGTCGGCGACATCCACGGCTGCGCCGCCGAGCTGGACACCCTGCTCGCCAAGCTCGGCTACGACACGAACGGCGTCCACCCCGAGGGCCGCACCGCCGTCTTCGTCGGCGACCTCGTGGACCGCGGCCCGGACAGCCCCGGCGTCCTGCGCCGCGTCATGTCCATGGTCAAGTCGGGCAACGCCCTGTGCGTCCCCGGCAACCACGAGAACAAGTACGGCCGTTACCTCAAGGGCCGCACCGTCCAGCACACCCACGGGCTCGCCGAGACCGTCGAGCAGATGGCGGGGGAGAGCGAGGAGTTCCGCGCCGAGGTGCGGGAGTTCATCGACGGACTGGTCAGCCACTACGTCCTCGACGGCGGCAGGCTGGTGGTCTGCCACGCCGGGCTGCCCGAGAAGTATCACGGCCGCACCTCCGGCCGGGTCCGCAGCCACGCCCTGTACGGCGACACCACCGGCGAGACCGACGAGTTCGGTCTGCCCGTGCGCTACCCGTGGGCCGAGGACTACCGGGGCCGCGCGGCCGTCGTCTACGGCCACACCCCCGTCCCGGAGGCCACCTGGCTCAACAACACCATCTGCCTCGACACCGGCGCCGTCTTCGGCGGCAGGCTCACCGCGCTGCGCTGGCCGGAGCGGGAGATCGTCGACGTACCCGCCGAGCGGGTCTGGTACGAGCCGGCCAAGCCGCTGCGCACGGAGGCGCCCGGCGGGCACGACGGCCGCCCGCTGGACCTGGCCGACGTCCAGGGCCGCCGGACGGTGGAGACCCGGCACGCCGGACGGATCACCGTGCGCGAGGCGAACGGGGCCGCCGCCCTGGAGGTCATGAGCCGCTTCGCCACCGACCCCCGCCTGCTGCCGTACCTCCCGCCGACCATGGCACCGACCGCCGGCTCCGGCGTGGAGGGATACCTGGAGCACCCGAAGGAGGCCTTCGCGCAGTACGCGGCGGACGGCGTCGAGCGCGTCGTGTGCGAGGAGAAGCACATGGGTTCGCGGGCGGTGGTCCTGGTCTGCCGCGACGCGGAGGCGACCCGCGCCCGCTTCGGCGTGGAGGGCCCCACGGGCTCCCTCTGCACCCGCACCGGCCGCCCCTTCCTCGACGACGCACCGGTCACCGAGGAGATCCTCGGCCGGCTGCGCACCGCGATCGGCGAGGCGGGGCTGTGGGAGGAACTGGCCACCGACTGGCTGCTCCTGGACACCGAGCTGATGCCGTGGTCGCTCAAGGCGTCCGGGCTGCTGCGCTCCCAGTACGCCGCCGTGGGCGCCGCCTCCGGCGCGGTGTTCCCGGGCGCGCTGGCCGCACTGGAGGGCGCCGCCGCGCGCGGGGCGGCGGTCGGGGACCTCCTCGACCGCCAGCGCGCCCGGTCCGCCGACGCGGCCGCCTTCACCGACGCCTACCGCCGCTACTGCTGGCCCACCGACGGCCTGGACGGGGTCCGCCTGGCCCCGTTCCAGATCCTCGCCGGTCAGGGCCGCAGCCTGGCCGCACTGCCGCACGACGAGCAGCTCGCCCTCATCGACCGGCTCGTCGAGCACGACGGCAGCGGCCTGCTGCGGACCACCCGGCGCCTGTACGTCGACACCGGCGACCCCGAGTCGGTGGCGGCCGGGACCGACTGGTGGCTGGAGATGACCGGCCGCGGCGGCGAGGGCATGGTCGTCAAGCCGGTCGGCGCCGTCGTACGCGACGAGAAGGGCCGCCTGGTGCAGCCCGGCGTCAAGTGCCGGGGCCGCGAGTACCTGCGGATCGTCTACGGTCCCGAGTACACCCGCCCCGACAACCTCGCCCGGCTCAGGCACCGGTCCCTGAACCACAAGCGGTCCCTTGCAATCCGCGAGTACGCCCTCGGCCTGGAGGCCCTGGACCGCCTCGCGGACGGCGAGCCGCTGTGGCGCGTGCACGAGGCGGTGTTCGCAGTGCTGGCACTGGAGTCGGAGCCGGTGGACCCGCGCCTGTGACGTACGTTTTCGGCCGAGTCGCCCACCAGGGGCGGCTCGGCCGGGCCCAGTGCGCCCGAACCCCACAGGTCCCTGGTTAACCGTCAGCTCCCGTGCTAACTTCGCAGGTCGGTCAGGGACGTACCGACTCATGGGGGACAGTCGGTGGAGACAGCCACGGGGTTCGGCGGAGCCGAGGGCGATTCCGGGCATGCACGCGGGCTGACCCTCCTGCTGGAGCTGACCGAGGCTCTGTGCGCACTCGGCTGCACGGAGGACCCACAGGGGCGGGGCCAGTTCGCCGCGGTGCTCGGGGACCAGCTGGGCCGCCCCGTCGACCTGCGCGGTGTCAAACAGCGCGAGGACGTGGTCACCCTGGTCCGCACCGCCCTGAACGTGGCGGGCGGGGAACGCGTACTCGTCGCCGTGGTGCGCATCCTCGAAGGACCGCTCGCCGGCGACGAACTGGACCGGCTGATCACCCCCGGCCCGCCCGCCGGGCCCGAGGCACCGCCGGGCCCGCTGGGCGGCGACGACGAGGCCGCCGCGCGAGCCGTCCTGGCCAGGGGCGAGCTGCCCGCGGACCGGCTGCGCGACGACCTCGCCGAGGAACTCAACGGCCTCGACCTGCCGGGCGGGCTCTTACCCGAACAGCTCTTCCTCCACGTCCTCGCGTGGAACACCCAGCCGGACGGTCTGCCGCCCGCCGTCCTCCTCCTCGACCGTGCGGCCCCCCTCGCCGCCACGGGCGGCCACCGCGCCGCGCTGACCGACTGGGTCGACGACTGGGTGAAGCGGGCCGGTCTTCCGCGGGAGCTGGAGCGGCGCCGGCGGGCCCGCGCCCGGGTCGTGCGGGACCCCGACATCCCCCGCGCCCTGATCGTCGCGGTCGAGCCCGCCCGGGACGGCTCCGACGACGTCGTCGTACGGCCCTGGCTCAACACCTCTCCCGGCCAGTGGGATCCGCAGCCCGGCGCGCCGGCCGTGACCACCCTGGACGCGCTCGGCCCGGCCGTCGACGACGCGCTGCGGCAGGGCGCCCGGCTGTGGACCGCACCGGGCGACCCGGCCTCCGGTGGACGCGGACAGCCGACGGCGTACGTGGAGTTCGTCCTTCCGTACGACCTCCTCAACCACGATGTGGCGAGTTTGACGTACCGCGTCGGCGACGGACGGCCGTTGCCGCTCGGGCTGAAGTACGGGGTGCACCTACGGAGCCTGGAGCGGATGCGCACCGACGACGCACTGGTGCGACACCAGTGGCAGGAGCGCTGGCACGCGCTGCGCCGGGACGGGGTCGGGGTGCACGGCTGGAGCGAGCCGGACGCGCGGCGGCTCGACGCGTGGCAGGCGACACTCGCCGGGGACACCAGGCACACGGCGGTGGTGCTCGACGCCCCGGCCCACGTCCCCGCCATGGAGGCGCTCAAGGCCGCCATAGCGGAAGGCATCGGGCTGGCGGTGTGGGACCGCAGAGGAATCTTCCCCGAGGAGCGGCGCGAAGTGGTGACCGCCGTGTTCGCCGCGGTGCCCAGGCCCGGGCAGATCCCGCTCGCCATCCACCGCCTGCGGCAGAACGCCGAACTGAACCAGCAGGGACCCGGCCGTCTCCTGGGACGGCACATCGGATTCTTCTGGGACGATCCCACTCGAGTCGTCGACATGCACACAAACGACCCCGGCGAGATCGCCGGCGAGGAGGCACCGGCATGAGCACGCAGGAACAGACGTCCCCGAACGGCTGGCGCGTGTTCCACGGCACCGGACGGCCGCCGGTCGTCGCGCCCCCGCTGCCCCAGGCACCCCCGTGGCGGCGCTTCCTCGGCTCGCCGTCCCAGCCGGCCCCGCCGGACGAACCGGAGTCCGCGGTGCGCCGGCTGGGCCCCGGCGACGTCACCCCGCAGCTCGGCCCCGACGAGATCGACACCGTCAACGCGGCGCTGCTGCTGCGCCGGCCGCTGCTGATCACCGGCCCGCCCGGCATCGGCAAGTCCACCCTCGCCTACGTGATCTCCAGGGAACTGGGCCTGGGCCGGGTCCTGGAATGGAGCATCGTCAGCCGGACCACGCTGCGGGACGGGCTGTACGCCCACGACGCCATGGGCCGCGCCCAGTCCATCGCCGCCTGGCAGGCCGGCCTGCGCGGCACCGCGGCCCCGGAGGCGGACGCGGCAGCGCCGGCGGACGACGTCAACCCGTCAGTCGTATCAACACACGGTCAACTGCCTCCCGTTCTCGGGAACTTCATCACCCTCGGGCCACTGGGCACCGCCCTGCTGCCCTACGATCGGCCCAGGGTGCTCCTCGTCGACGAACTCGACAAGAGCGACATCGACCTGCCCAACGATCTGCTGCACGTACTGGAGAACGGAAGCTATGACGTCCCGGAGCTGGTGCGCGACGCCACGGACACCGCGCGCGTCCACACCAGCGACCCCGCCGGCCAGGCGCTGGTGCGCAACGGCCGCGTCGAGTGCCGGGAGTTCCCCGTCGTGGTGATCACCAGCAACGGAGAGCGCGAGTTCCCCGCCGCCTTCCGCCGGCGCTGCCTGCCCCTGGAGCTGCGCACCCCCAGCCGCGAGCAGTTGCTCGCCCTGGTGGAAGGGCACCTCGGCGTCCAACCCGAGGGCACCGAACAGCTGGTGGACGAGTTCCTGGGCCGCATCCGGTCCGGCGGCACCCACTCCCTGGACCAGTTGCTCAACGCTGTCCAGATGACTACTGCGGGTGGTTTCCAGGCGCACGGTGACGGGCGTAAGCTCGTGGAAATGCTGCTCCGCGACCTCGCGAAGGGCCGCTGAATGACCGGCTTTCCCAGGGAGCGCGCATCCGGACCGGGCGACGGTGACGCCGTATCAGGGACGTCGCCTCCGTCGGCCTCCCCCGAGTCCGCCGAAGGCGCGAGTGGGCACGGAGCGGCGCACACCTCTGCCCCGGCCGAGGCACCGGCCGCCCGCGAACGGCACGGCACGGACGGCTCGGCGCCGGCCGACGCGCACTGGCGGGAGGTCGCCGAGGCCGTCTGGCTCGCGGCGTACTGGGACCGCCACGGCGGCCCCGGCGCCGTCCGCGCGCAACCGGCGACCGGACCCGGCCGACCGGACCACCCGGCCTCCACCGGGGCGGACGCCCCGTCCGGCATCGACACCCGGCCGGGCAGCGACGTCGAGGACACCGCGCCACCGGCGCCGTCCCCGGCGTGGGACGGCGCGCGTGGCGCCGACGCCGCGCCGCTCCCGCAGCCGGGCGTGCCCGGCCCGGGCCCACGCACGCGGCCCGCGCCGCCGCCCGACCGCGCGGACCGCAGCGCGGCCGTCGGCCCGCCGGGAGCGGTGACCGCCGAACGAGCCGACCGGCCGCAGCTGTTACCCGACCCCGAGGGCACGTACACCCTGCATGCCGGGCGGCCGCTGCTGCCCGCCGAGGAGCGCCCGCAGCCCGGACCCGGCCGCACCACCGCGCTGCTCGCCCGGGCCCTGCACCAACTGGCCCGGCGCATCCCCTCCCGCCACACCCTCGAGCTCGACGAGGAGGCCACCGCCGAGCAGGGCCTGTCGGACGGCCTGTGGCTGCCCTTCCTGCGGCCCGCCCGGGCGACCGCCTTCGACCTCGTCCTGCTCGTCGACGACGCCCCGACCATGCGGATCTGGCAGGACACCTGCGCCCGGCTCACCGAGGCCGCGGAACACAGCGGAGCCTTCAGCGGCGTCCGCGCCGTCCGGGTGCACGTACCGCGCACCGGCACCGCCACCCTGCGCCGCCCCGACGACGGCGCCGCCGCCGACCCCGCCGAACTCCTCGACGGCCGCGGCGGCCGGGTCTTCCTCGTCGTCACCGACGGGCTCGCCCACGGCTGGGCGGCCCCGGCCGCGGACGACCTGCTCGGCCGCCTCGGCCACGCCGGCCCGACGGCACTGGTCCACCTCCTGCCTCCGCACCTGCGCCACCGCACCTCCCTCTACCCGTACCAGGCGGTCCTGGAGGCCGGCGGGTTCGGCGCCGCCAACGAGGGCCTCGGGCACTGGGCGCCGCCCGGCGGCCCCGACCCGCTGCGCCCGCTGCCCGAAGCCGGCGACGGCTCGGTACCCGTGCCGGTGCTCTCCCTCAAACCCGGCTCCCTCGGCACCTGGGCCGACCTCGTCACCGGCGAGCGGGGCGTACGCCGGTCGCTGCCCGTCGTCCTCGCGGGCGCCCTCGCCAAGGGCGCGCCGGCGCCCGGTCTGCGCGCCCCGCGCCTCTCGCGCGCCGCCACCGCGGCCGTACGCCGCTTCTTCACGCTCGCCACTCCCGCCGCACGCCGGCTCGCCACCCAACTGGCCGCCATCCCCTTCGAGTTCGACCTGGTGGAGCAGATGCGGCGGCGGACCATGCCGGAGACCGGCCCCGACCACCTCGCCGAGATCCTCATGGGCGGGCTGATCGACTGGAACAGCGGCGGCGAGGGACGCCCCGAGTTCGCGGAAGGGGTCCGCGAGGCGCTGCTCGCCACCACCACCCGCAGCCAACTGGCGCGCACCGTCAGCATGGTGGGCGAGCTGCCCGCCGCCGGACGGCGCGGTGCCGCCCTGCGCGCCGCACTGCAGGACCCGGCCGGAACAGCCCTGCCCGACCCGGCCGAAGGCGGCTGGGCGCGCAGTGAACTGGCCGTGATGCGCGCCCTCTCGGGGCCCTACTCCGAACGGGCAAGGCGCATCGAACCCCGACTCTCCGGGCGCCCGCCGTCCGGTGCGGCCGAACGGGTGGGCGCCGGTTTGCCCGCGGGTACACCCACTGAGGTGAACCCTGCGGGCGACGGGGGATCATCCGGCGGTCGAGAAGGCAGTGATCCAGCGTCAGACAACCCCGACGAACCTGGAGACCACGTGCCGCCCCTGGTAACCGACGCGACCCCATCCGAAGCCCCGGAGGCTGAGCAGCTCATGCAGAGCACCACGACCGCGACGCCCGCCCTACTGGTGAACGTTCCCCTGCGGAACACCTCGTTCGTCGGCCGGCAGGGACTGCTGAGGGCCGTGGAGGAGCAACTGAGTTCCCAGGACACGGCCGCGGTGCTGCCGCACGCGCTGCACGGCCTGGGCGGCGTCGGCAAGTCCCAGCTCGCGCTGGAGTACATCTACACCCACCAGCACGACTACAAGGTGATCTGCTGGATCCCCGCCGAGCGCGAGAGCCTCATCCTGGCCGCGCTGGGCAACCTCGCCGCCCAGCTGGGCGTCACCCCCTCCGGCCAGGACCGCGTGGGCGCTCCGACCGCCAACACCGCGGTGCCCGCCGTGCTGGAGGCACTGCGCAACGGGACGCCGTTCAACGACTGGCTGCTCGTCTTCGACAACGCGGAGGACGTCGAGGCGGTGCGCCAGTACTTCCCCACCAACGGGCCGGGCAAGGTCATCGTCACCTCCCGGAACCGGGCCTGGGAGCGGGTGGCGACCCCACTGCCGGTGAACGTCTTCGACCGTGCCGAGTCCGTCGAACTCCTCCAGAGGCGATCGCCCGACCTGAGCACCGAGGACGCCGACCGGCTGGCCGAGGCACTCGGCGACCTGCCGCTCGCCGTCGAGCAGGCCGGCGCCTGGCGCGCGGTCACCGGGATGCTCGTCGACGAGTACCTGGACCTGCTGGCCCAGCGCAGCCCCGAGATCCTGGAACTCGACCCGGCACCCGACTACCCGGTCTCCGTCGCCGCCGCCTGGGACCTGTCGCTGGAACGCATCCAGCAGAACAACCCCGGTGCCCGCCAACTCCTCGACATCTGCGCCAGCATGGCCCCCGAGCCCATCCCGCGCTCCATCCTCCGCGGCAGCCGGGGCGTCAGCATCACGCCCGAGGTCGACCCGCTGCTGCGCCAGTCGATCCGGCTGAACCGCGCCGTGCGCGACCTCAGCCAGTTCTCCCTCATCAAGGTCGACCCGCGTGCCGACACCCTGCAGATGCACCGGCTGCTACAGACCGTGCTCCTGGCCAAGCTGGGCGAGGAGGAACGCGAGCGGATGCGCGGCGCCGCGCACCAGCTGCTCTCGGCGGCCAAGCCGGGACCGTACGGCTCCTCCCTCGAATGGCCCGCCTACCAGGCGCTGCTGCCCCACGTCCTGGCCTCGCAGGCCGTGACCAGCTCCGACACCTGGGTGCGTGACCTGGTCGCCGACACCGTCTGGTTCCTCTACTACTGGGGCGACCACGAGGGCGCCGCAGACTTCGCGCGGGAGGCCTGGAACCGGTGGCTCGCCGCCTCCGGAGAGGAGGACATCCACGTCGTCCGCATGGCGAAGAGCTTCTCCTTCCTGCTGCGGCAGACCGGGCAGGTGCCCGAGTCCATCCCGCTGATCGAGAGGGCGCTGGAAACCTCGCGCAGGCTGGAGGTCGAGCCCGAGGAACTGATCGACTCCCTGTGCGAGATGGCCGACGCCCGGCGCTACCAGGGCCGGATGGACGAGGCCCGGAGCGTGAGCCGGGAGGCCACCGAGCTGGCCCGGTCCCTGTTCGGCTCCGACGACCCGGCCACCTTGCGGGCGACGCACTCGTGGGGCGTCGACCTCCGCCTGGTCGGGGAGTTCAGCGAGGCGCTGCCGCTCGACCAGGAGAACGCGCGGCTGCGCGACCTCCTTTTCGGTCCGTCCAGCTTCTTCACGCTGAACACCCTGAACGGCCTGGCCATCGACATGCGCGAGAGCGGCGACTTCCCGGGCGCCCGCGAGTTCCAGGAGGACGTGTACCGCCGGGCGCGTGCCGCGTTCGGCGACGAGCACCCGCTCACTCTGCGCATCGCCCGCAATCTGGCCGTCTGCCGGCGCCGCGACGGCGCGGTGGCCGAGGCGGCCAAACTCACCGAGGAGACGCTGCGGCGCTTCGTCAACCGCTACGGGAGCGACCACTCCGACTCGCTGGCGACGGCGGCCAACCTCTCCGTCGACCGGCGTCTGGCCGGAGACCTGGACAGCTCGCGGCAACTCGCCGAGGACACCGTGCGGCGCTACGAGCAGCGGCTGGGCGCCGACCACCTCTACACACTGCTGACCCGGGCCAACCTGGCCGCCACGCTGCGGACCCTCGGGTCCCTGGACGCCGCGCAGGAGGAGGAGGACGACGCGGCACGCCGGCTGACCGAGACGCTGGGGGAGCGGCACATCACCACCCTCACCACCGCCATCGGGCAGGCCAGCACCGCCTACGCCCGGCTGGACTTCGACCGGGCCCGCGAGATCGACGAGGCCAACCTGCCGCTGCTCGCGGAGGTGGCCGGTGAGGACCACCCGCTCACCCTCTCCTGCACCGCCAACCTCGCACTCGACCTGCGGGGCCTGGGCCGCGGCGCGGAGGCGGACGAACTGGAGCGCCGGGCCGTGGAGGGCTTCGGCGACAGGGTCCGCGCCGACCACCCCTGGCTCACCGCGGCACGCCGTCGCCGCCGCATCGAGTGCGACATGGCTCCGATGCCGCTGTAGCCGCCACCGGCCGGGCGCACGAAGCCGCCCGGCCCCACGCGGACGCGGGGCCGGGCGGCCGGGTGCCGGGTGCGCGGTCTCAGCCCAGGTCCGCCGGTGTCGTCGTGCCGTCCTGGGCGGGCGGGGACGCGGCGGGGACGGGGACGGGCGGCCGGGCGCGGTCGCGCTCGGCGAGGCGGCGGGTCAGGATCAGCAGCGGCTGCGTGAACAGCGTGGTGGCCAGCGCCATGAAGACCAGCACCGTGTACAGCCGGTGGCTCAACAGGCCCGCCCGAAGGCCGGCGTCGAGGGCGATCAGCTCGGTGAGACCGCGGGCGCTGAGCAGTACGCCGACGGTCCGCGCGTCGTGCCGGTCCAGTCCGCCGAGCCAGGCGGCGAGCGTCCCGCTGCCGACCTTGGTGACCACCGCCAGTACCGTGACCGCCAGCAGGACGGCCCAGCCCGTGCCGTCCATACTGTTCAGGGCCACCGACTGACCCGAGAGCACGAAGAAGAACGGCAGCAGCAGCGAGCCGACGTCGTGCAGCGGACGCAGCAGGTCGGGATCGAGCGTGCCGCCCTCCTCACGGGGGATCACTACCCCGGCGAGCAGCGCGCCGAAGATCACGTGCAGTCCGAGGAAGTGCGTCACCCAGGCCGACCCGAGGGCGAAGCCGATGAGCAGCGCCAGCCGCAGCGAGGGCTCCAGCCGCGTCCGCCACAGCAGCCGGCGGAGCAACGGCCGGGCGGCGAGGACCATCACGGTGACGAAGCCGACGGCCAGCACCACCCGCCACGGCCAGCCCAGGGCCGCCGCGTCGTCGCCGCCCATCAGCGCGGCGGCCAGGACCGTCCAGCAGACCGCGTCCAGCACACCGGCCGCGGACACCGCCACCACCCCGGGAACGGACCGGGACAGCTCGTTCTCCCGCACGATGGCGGTCAGCACGGGGACCGCCGTTATCGACAGGGCGATCCCCGCGAACGCCACCATGGAGGGCGACGGATCCCGCGGCATGCCCAGCTCGTGCAACTGCTCCCGGAACAGCAACGCGCCCCCGCAGCCCACCGCCATCGGCGCCGCGAACGAGGCCAGGGCCACGGTCAGCGAGGCGCGGGCACGGTCGCCGAGGATCCTCAGATCCAGTTCGTAGCCCACCGCGAACAGGAAGACCACCAGCGCGAGCTGCGCGAAGCCGGTCAGCGCGGGTCCGATCGCGGCGGGGAACAGCGTCCGGTAGGCATCCGGTGCCAGCGAGCCGAGCAGGGAGGGACCGAGCGCGATGCCCGCCGACAACTGGCCCACGATGTAGGGCTGCTTCAGTTTTCGGGCCAGCCAGCCCGCCGCGTGGGCCGCGACCAGGACGAGGGCCGAGGCCCCCACGAAATGTGTGATCAGCGAGTCAGGGCTCATCCCGTCCCCCCGTTGGTCCGGTGGCCGTCCGGCCCGCAGACATGTCCTACGGTCCGCTGTTCGGCGACCCCGTGTTCGAAGCGTTCCCCTGTGGAAGCCGCAACTTGCCTAGAATAAAAGCGATCTGACGTGTCATCGGGAGTAGTACACGGCCTTTCACCAGGGTCACGGGGGGCACATGACGGCGCTCGTCTTCATCCACGGCACGGGAGTGCGCGAACCGGGCTTCTCTGCGCTCGCGGGGCGCTTCTCCGCCGGAGTGACGCAACTGCGGGGCGGCCTGCGTGTCGTGCCGTACTACTGGGGCGGCGACCACGGCGCCGCCCTGGCCGCCGGCGGGGCGAGCCTGCCCCCCGGCTCCGGCACCGTCCGGGGTCCGCTCGCCCCGGACGCGGGCGCCGACGACACCGCCGACTGGGCGGCCCTCTACACCGACCCGTACGCCGAACTGGCGCTGGCCGCCGCCGGGGCGCCCCGGGCCGTGGAACTGCCGCCCGGGGCCCTGCCGCCCGACCGGTACCTCCGGGCCCGGCTGGCCGCCCTCGCCGCCGAGGGCGACGGCCCGGCGGACGAGCTGGGACCCGGCCTGGCACGCGCCGCCGCGGACCTGGCGGCCCACCCGCTGCTGGCCGCGGCGGCCGCCTCCCTCGCCCCGGACGACCTCGCCGAGGCCACCGCCCGCTGCCTGACCGCCCAGGTCGTCGCCGGCCTCCTCGACTCCGACGCGCCCCTCGTGCCCGTCGGCGCCACCCGGGACGCCGTCGCCGGCCGGCTCGCCACCGCTCTCGGGGCGCCTGCCCGCGGCACGGAGCGCGGCGTGCGTTCGCTGGCACTGCGGGCCGCCTCCTCCGCCGCCTCCCGCGCCGTCGTACGCCGCCGCCGCGCCCTGACCGAGGCCGCCCATCCCGCCGCCGGGGACGTCCTGCGCTACCTCAGCCGCGGCGAGGCGGTCCGCGCCGGACTGCGCACCCTGCTCGCGGGACTCGAACCGCCCGTCGCGATCGTCGCCCACAGCCTCGGCGGCATCATCGCCCTGGACACCCTGGTCCTCACCCCGCTGCCCCAGGTCCGGCTGCTGGTCACCGCCGGTTCCCAGGCACCCTTCCTGTACGAGTCGGGGTCCCTGCCCTCCCTCGAACACCCCGCGCCCCTGCCGGCCCACGTCCCCGACTGGCTGAACCTCTACGACCCCCGGGACCTGCTCTCCTACCTGGGTGCCGGCCTGTTCCCGGGCCGGGTCGCCGACGTCGCCGTCGACAGCCGCCAGCCGTTCCCCGCCGCGCACAGCGCCTACTGGACCAACCCCGAGGTGTACCGGCACATCGTGGAGCGGCTTCCGTGACCGGCCCCGGCCCCTCCGCCGCCGTGGACCCCGCCCGTGTGCACGCCCTGGTCGTCGGCGTCGAGAGCTACGACGCCGGGCCCGACTGGGACCTGCCCGGGCCCGCCCGGGACGCCGTCCGCTTCCACCGCCTGCTGCGAGCCGCCGGCGTACCGGACGCCAACATCCGCCTCCACCTGGCTCCGTCGCCGCCGTACGTCCCCGAAGTCCCGTACGCCCCCGCCGACCACGCCACGCTGCGCCGGCTCCTCGTACGCGAACTGCCCGGCGCCCGGGGGGACGTGCTCTGGGTCTGGTGGGGCGGGCACGGCGTTCTCGACCGGTCCGGGCACCTGCGGCTGTTCTGCGCGGACGCCACCACCGAGGACAAGCTGGGCATCGACCTGGACTCCGCGCTGGAACGCTACGCCGGGGACGCGGTACCGGGCTTCGCCGACCAGTTGTGGCTGGTGGACGCCTGCGAGACCTTCGAGGAGGCGCTCGCCTTCCGGGAGCCGCTGCCGCCCGACGCGCTGCCCGTCGGCAGGCGCGGCACCGCGCACCGGCAGACCGTGCTGCGCGCCGCCGGACGGGGCCGGGCCGCGGCGAACGATCCGGTACGGGCGACCGGTCTCTTCTCCGACGTCCTGCTCGCCCTGCTGGCCGACCGGTCGTCCGTACTGCCCGCGCCACCCGACGCGGAGGAACTGTTTCCGGCCGTGCGGGGGCGCATCGCCGCTCTCAGGGAAGCGGGCCGTACTCTGCAGTATCCCGAGATCCGGCTGCAGAGCCCCGAGCGCACCGAAGTCCTCGTGCCCGCGGAGGCGGACGGGCGGGAGCGGCCGGCCTCCCCGCTGCTGCGGGCCGTCGACGCGCTCCTCGCCTATCCGCTGATGAGCGACCCGGCCGAGCGGCAGACGGTGGTCGCCGCACTGGACCCGCGCTTCACCGGGACGCTGCCCCGTCACACCAAGGCGCGCACGGATGCGACCGGCATCCTCAACGGGCTCGTCCGACGCCGCCCGCAGGCGCTGTGGGATCTGTACGACGCCGTCGTGGCCGTCGACGACGACCCGGCGCTCGGGGGTGAACTGGCCGCGGCCATCAGGGATTTGGTGAACCGTGCAGGACACTCGCCCACGCGCCGATGATCGGGTGGCGTGATCGTACGGTTTTCGACTTGCCCTCAAGTGGCCATGATGAAAAGAGACACGGGGCATCGAGTGCCACCGTGCGAGAAGGGGGAGCACCTTGGACCAGCCGCCCGCTCTGCGCCATGCCGAAGCCGCGACCCGCGCACGGTCGGCCGCCCCGCGGCGCGCCGACGTCTGGGAGTCGGACCTGGCGGACGTCGCGGCGCTGCCCCTGACCGCCGTGGACGGACTCGCACCACTGCGCCCCACCGCCCGCCTGCTGGAGGAGGTCCTGCGGGCCAGGGGCAGCATCAGAGGCGGCGGCGAGGGCGGTGGCGGCGGCGCCCGGGCCGAGTAGCCGCCGCCCGCACCCGACCGGAGAGTCGCACTTCCCGTCCGCCCCCGCGGCGGCGCACAGTAACGCCGACGACGGAACCCGACGAGACCGAATGACCGCCGGGGGCTCCCGCATGCCGTCCCGACCGGAGGTCCCCGCCCATGACCAGTGAGCCGCGCCCCGCCCCGTTCCGCGTACCGGACCGGCTCGTAGCGGAATTGGCCGCCGGAGGCGGTTCCGCGGAGGCCGTGGCCTTCCTGGAACGCGGCGAACGGGCGCGTCGGCTGCTGCTGCTGCGGACGCTGCTGGACCGGCTGGCGGCGCTGCCCACGCCGCTGACGCCGGTCGCGGATGTCTGGGAGGTGTTCAAGGACGCCGCCGAACGGGACCCCGAGGCGGTCGACGGACTGCTGCTCGCGCCGACGACCGGTGCCTGGATCGCCCACATGCTGCGCCGGGTGCACGGCACCGCGACCGGGCCGCCGCTGTGGGCGGAGGCCGGGCGGCTGAACGTCCTGGCCCTCACCGCAGCCCTGCGCGCCGGTACGGAGGCGGTGCTCACGGTCCCGCTCACCGACCGCGGCCTGCACCTGCCGGGCCTGGGCCTCCTCCGCCTCCCGGCCGCGCCCGGACCGTCCGTCGCCCACGCCACCACCCGGGCCGGCGAACTCACCGTCTCCGGCCCTCCGGCCCACGGCCGGCCCCCGCGGCCCGTGACATGCCGACCGGCTTCCACGCCGGTGGGCGATCCGGGCACCGACTCCGGCGCGTCGATACGTCCGTGGACGGCATCGACGCGCCCCGGGGAGCCGGGGCCGGGGTCCGGCGGCCAACCCGGGGCGGCGGGCGGTTCCGGGGTGGTGGGTGGCTCGGGGGCCGCAGCCGGTTCCGGGGTGGCGGCCGGTTCCGGCGGAATGGCCGGTTCCGGCACCGCGGGCGGTTCTGGAGCGGCGGGTGGCTCGGGGGCGACAGCCGGTTCCGGGGTGGAGGGTGGTTCGGGGGCCGCGGCCGGTTCCGGTACGGCGGGTGGTTCGGTGGTGGCGGCCGGTTCCGGGGGGATGGCCGGTTCCGGCACCGCGGGCGGTTCTGGAGCGGCGGGTGGCTTGAGGGCGGCGGGCTCCGGCACAGCGGCCGGTTCCGGGGCTGCGGGTGGCTCGGGGTCGGCCGGTTCCGGAGTGGCGGCCGGTTCCGGGGCGACGGCCGGTTCCGGCACGGCGGGCGGCTCGGGGGCCGCGGCCGGTTCCGGCACCGCGGGCGGTTCTGGAGCGGCGGGTGGCTTGAGGGCGGCGGGCTCCGGCACAGCGGCCGGTTCCGGGGCGGCGGGTGGCTCGGGGTCGGCCGGCTCCGCCACGGCGGGCGGTTCCGGGGTGGTGGGTGGCTCGGAGGCCGCGGCCGGTTCCGGGGTGGTGGGTGGCTCCGGTTCGAAGGCGGTGCCGGCGGGGGCGCGGCGGTTCGACGGTCCGGCGGATGCGCGGCACGCCGCCCCGGACGGGAGCGCCTCCGCGGAGACGGGCACCTGGCTCCCGCTGCGTACCCTCACCCACCTCGCCCCCACCGGTCCCGTCGCCATCCCCCTGGACGACCTCGACCCCTACCGCGACCTCGACGACCCGGTACCGCCCGCCCGTCTCGACGCCGAGGAGGCGGCCGAGTGGCAGCGGGTGTTCGACGGCGCTGTCGCGGTGCTCGCCGCGACCGGCACCGATCAGGGACCGGGCCGGCTCGACCCGGCTCTGATACGCGCCGTCGTGCCCTACGGGCGCACCGCCGCCACCCCGCCCGCCGCACCGACCGTCGCCGTCTCCGCCTCCAGCGGCGATTCCTTCGGCGCCATGGTGATCTCCCGCCCCGGATCCGCGCTCGCCCTCGCGGAGACCATCGTCCACGAGTTCCAGCACAGCAAGCTCGCCGCACTGCTCCACCTCTTCCCCCTCCTCGACGACGACCGCGAGGAGCGCTACTACGCCCCCTGGCGCGCCGATCCGCGCCACCTCACGGGGCTGCTGCACGGCGCGTACGCCTTCACCGGCGTCGCGGGCTTCTGGCACGACCGGCTGACCGAGCCGGCGCACGCCGAGGCGGCCGCCTACCACTTCGCGCTGCGCCGGCTGCAGTGCCGGCTGGTCGTGCGCACCCTGCTGACCAGTGACCGGCTCACCGCACCCGGGCGCCGGCTCGTCGAGGGCCTGGCCCGGACGCTGGACGGCTGGCTGCGGGTGCCCGTCGACCCGGTCGCCCTGCGCCGGGCCCGCACGGCGGCCGCCCTGCACCGCGCCCAGTGGCGGCTGCGCAACCTCGACGCCCCCGCCGGACCGGACGGTGCCCCGCGCCTGCGTCCGGACCGCGCCTTCTGGCCCGACCACCGCACCCACGCCTTCGCCAGCCGCCCCACCGATCCCCGCACCCCCGACGAGCACCTCGCCGCCGAGGACCCGGCCACCGCGCTGGACGGCTACGCCAGGGCACTCGCCCGCGACCCGGCCGACCCCCACGCCCTGTCCGGCTGGATCGTCGCCCGCGCGACCCTGAACCCGGGGCACCCGACCCGCCGCCCGCTCGCCCGCCCGGAGTCGCTCCTGCCCCGCTCCGGTCACTGACCCCGGGTCGCACCGGTCTGCCCAAGCAGGGGATGAACACCCGCACGATTGGTCAGGATGGAGGCATGGGATTCCAAGTCGACTCCGAAGCCGGGCGGCTCACCCGCGTCATCCTGCACCGGCCGGATCTCGAGCTCAAAAGGCTCACCCCCAGCAACAAGGACGCCCTTCTCTTCGACGACGTGCTGTGGGTGCGCCGGGCGCGCGCCGAGCACGACGGGTTCGCCGACGTGCTCCGCGACCGCGGGGTGGCGGTGCACCTCTTCGGCGACCTGCTCACCGAGACCCTGGACGTCCCGGCCGCGCGGCGGCTCGTCCTCGACCGGGTCTTCGACGAGAAGGAGTACGGAGTGCTGGCCACGGACCACCTCCGGGCCGCATTCGAGACCCTGCCCGCCCACGAACTGGCCGAGTGGCTGGTCGGCGGCATGACCAAGCGGGAGTTCCTGGCCGCGCACCCGGAGCCGACCTCCGTGCGCTTCCACGCCATGGAACTGGACGACTTCCTGCTCGGCCCGCTGCCCAACCACCTCTTCACCCGCGACACCTCGGCCTGGATCTACGACGGCGTCTCCATCAACGCCATGCGCTGGCCCGCCCGGCAGCGCGAGACGGTCCACTTCGAGGCGATCTACCGGCACCACCCGCTGTTCCGCGACGAGACCTTCCACCTCTGGTCCGAGGGGCAGGCCGACTACCCCTCCACCATCGAGGGCGGCGACGTCCTCGTCATCGGCAACGGCGCCGTGCTCATCGGCATGAGCGAGCGCACCACGCCCCAGGCCGTCGAGATGCTCGCCCACAAGCTGTTCGCCGCCGGGTCCGCCCGGACCATCGTGGCCCTCGACATGCCGAAGCGGCGCGCCTTCATGCACCTCGACACGGTGATGACGATGGTCGACGGCGACACCTTCACCCAGTACGCCGGGCTCGGCATGCTCCGCTCCTACACCATTGAGCCCGGCGCCGGCGAGAAGGACCTGAAGGTCACCGACCACCCCCCGGAGCACATGCACCGCGCGATGGCCGCCGCCCTCGGACTCGGCGAGATCCGGGTCCTGACCGCGACCCAGGACGTCCACGCGGCGGAGCGGGAGCAGTGGGACGACGGCTGCAACGTCCTGGCCGTCGAACCGGGCGTCGTCGTCGCCTACGAGCGCAACGCCACCACCAACACCCACCTGCGCAAACAGGGCATCGAGGTGATCGAGATCCCGGGCAGCGAACTGGGCCGGGGCAGGGGCGGGCCCCGCTGCATGAGCTGCCCGGTCGAGCGGTCCGCCGTCTAGGCCCCAGAGCCCGCGGCCCCCCCGCCCTGACCGTATAGAAATTCGGAGC
This sequence comes from Streptomyces sp. NPDC093065, assembly GCF_044754585.1. Classification (NCBI taxonomy): domain Bacteria; kingdom Bacillati; phylum Actinomycetota; class Actinomycetes; order Kitasatosporales; family Streptomycetaceae; genus Streptomyces; species Streptomyces sp. NPDC093065. The sequence continues at coordinate 86,502 of NZ_JBIVPJ010000023.1, forward strand.
ATCGTATATAGTTCCAGAAGTCCCCTGTTCTCGTACCGTATCCCTGGAGCGCCCTCATGGCGACAGCCCCGACCGCCCTCGCCGGCCGCCACTTCCTCAAGGAGCTCGATCTCACCGAGGAGGAGTTCCGCGGCCTGGTCGAGCTGGCCGCGGAGCTGAAGGCCGCCAAGCGGGCCGGGACCGAGACGCGGCACCTCACCGGCAAGAACATCGCGCTGATCTTCGAGAAGACCTCGACGCGCACCCGCTGCGCGTTCGAGGTCGCCGCCGCCGACCAGGGTGCCTCGACCACCTACCTCGACCCGGCCGGCTCGCAGATCGGTCACAAGGAGTCCGTGAAGGACACCGCCCGCGTACTCGGGCGCATGTTCGACGGCATCCAGTACCGCGGCGACAGCCAGGCCAAGGTCGAGGAACTGGCGGCCTTCGCCGGCGTCCCCGTGTACAACGGCCTGACCGACGACTGGCACCCCACCCAGATGCTCGCCGACGTGCTCACGATGAGCGAGCACAGCGACCGCCCCCTGCGGGAGACCGCCTTCGCCTACCTCGGCGACGCGCGCTTCAACATGGGCAACTCCTACCTGGTCACCGGCGCCCTGCTCGGCATGGACGTGCGGATCGTCGCCCCGAGGTCCTACTGGCCCGCCCGGGAGGTCGTCGAGCGGGCGCACAAGCTCGCCGAGGCCAGCGGGGCGCGTGTCACCCTCACCGAGGACGTGACCGAGGGCGTGCGCGGCGCGGGATTCGTCGTCACCGACGTCTGGGTCTCCATGGGCGAGCCCAAGGAGGTCTGGGCGGAGCGGATCAAGGCCCTCGCGCCCTACGCCGTGACCATGGACGTCCTGCGCGCCACCGGCAACCCGGACGTCAGGTTCATGCACTGCCTGCCCGCCTTCCACGACCTGGGCACCAAGGTCGGCCAGGAGATCTTCGAGGCCCACGGACTCGACTCCCTGGAGGTCACGGACGAGGTCTTCGAGTCGGAGCACTCGGTCGTCTTCGACGAGGCGGAGAACCGCCTGCACACCATCAAGGCCGTCCTCGTCGCCACCCTGGCCTGACTCCTCCGGGCGGCCTCCCCCCACCAGGCCCTATGCTGACCGGCGGTTCCGGAGCCACCCCTTCCGGCGCCGCCGGCCGCGACCACCGTCGCGCCCCGCACCACCAGAAACGAGCACCACCCGCAATGCCCGCTTCCCGCGTCAAGTCCCCCCACCTCCTGGTCGCCGAATCCGGCGCCGACCGCGAAGGCCACGGTCTGAAGCGCACGATGGGGCTGTTCCAGCTCGTCTGCTTCGGCGTCGGCGCGATCGTCGGCACCGGCATCTTCGTCGGCCTGTCCGACTCGGTCGCCGAGGCCGGTCCTGCCGTCGTCGTCTCCTTCGTCCTGGCCGCGATCACCTGCGTGTTCACCGCGTTCGCCTTCGCCGAGCTGGGCGGCGCGATCCCGGTCTCCGGCTCCTCGTACTCCTTCGCCTACGCCGGACTCGGCGAGCGGACCGCGTTCCTCGTCGGCTGGTGCCTGCTCCTGGAGTACGGCGTGTCGGTCTCGGCGGTCGCCGTCGGCTGGAGCCAGTACGTCAACGAGCTGCTCGACAGCGTCCTCGGGCTCCGGCTGCCGCAGGCACTGTCCGCCGGGCCCGGTGAAGGCGGCGCCGTCAACCTGCCCGCGGTGGTCGTCATCGCGCTGGCCTCGGTCCTGCTGGTGCGCGGCGTGCGCGAGAGCGCCCGGGCCACGGCCGCCATGGCCGTCCTCAAGCTGGCCGTCCTCCTCGCCTTCTGCGCCATCGGCTTCCACGCCTTCCAGGACGGCAACCTCACCCCGTTCTCACCGGCCGGCCTCGGCGGCATCGGCGCCGGCACCACGGCCGCCTTCTTCTCGTACATCGGCTTCGACGCGATCACCACGGCCGGCGAGGAGGCCAAGAACCCGCGCCGGGACATCCCCGTCGCGATCCTGGTCTGCATCGGCCTGGTCACCCTGCTCTACTGCGCGGTCGCCGTCGCCGCGATCGGCGCCGTCGGCGGGGACGAGGTCGGCGACCGGCCCGCCGCCCTCTCCCACGTCGTCGACCGGGTCACCGGCTCCGCGGCCGGCGGCGGCGTGGTCGCCTTCGGCGCGGTCGTCGCCATCGCCTCGGTGGTGCTCGCCGTGATGTACGGCCAGACCCGCATCCTGATGTCGATGTCCCGGGACGGCCTGATTCCGCGCGTCTTCGAGAAGGTCTCCCCGCGCACCTCGACGCCCGTCGCCGGCACCCTGATCGTCGGCTTGGTCTTCGCGCTCCCGGCGGCTTTCGCCCCGCTCGACGCGGTGGTCAACCTGTGCACCATCGGCACCCTCGCCACGATGGCCGCCGTCAACGTCTCGGTGATCGCCCTGCGGCGCCGCGAACCGGGCCTCGCCCGCACCTTCCGCGTCCCCCTGTACCCGGCGACGCCCCTGCTCGGGATCGGCTTCTGCCTGTACCTGATGTACGAGACGGGCGGCGCCACCTGGCTCCAGTTCGCGGTGTTCCTCGCGGTGGGCCTGCTGGTCTACGGCGCCTACGGGCGCCGCCACTCCCGCCTGGCCCGCACGGCGGCCGTCAGTGCGGACGACGCTGAGCGGGTACCGCAGGAAGCCTGAACCAGACCGCCTTGCCCGCCCCCGTGGGCCGGTGGCCGCAGGACGAGCTGAGGGCGCGGATCAGCAGCAGACCGCGCCCGCCCTCGCGCCACGGGTCGGGCGGCTCCACGCCCGGCCGGGTGAGGTCGGCCGGCGGCGCCGGGTCCGGGTCGTGCACCTCGACCTGGCAGCCGGTCGGCCGCAACTCCACCACCAGCTCGATCGGCGTCCGGCCCACGGAGGTGTGCTCCACGGCGTTGGCGACCAGCTCCGCCGTGAGCAGCTCCGCGGTGTCGCCGTCCGCCGTGTGCTCCAGCTCTGCCAGGGCGTTGCGCACCAGGGCACGCGCCACCGGCACCGCCGCGGCGGAATGCGGCAGCGCGATGCGCCAGGAGGCGGGAGCGGGGGAGTGATCGTGCACGGCAGGTCCGTTTCGTGGAGCAGGGGTGTCCTGTCCTGCTTTCAACCTTATGAATGGTACGGCGCCACCCGGCAGAGCCGTTCGACGGGCACCCCCGGGACCTTCGACTCTCGACGCCGGCGCCCCCGGCGCTTTATCGCGCACCCGTGACGACAGTCACAGAAGGGTGATAACTTCGAGTGTCATGAGTCCCTTCACCGGCTCCGCCGCCCCCACCTCCGACTGGCGGCACCTGCGTGTCGAGATCACCGACGGCGTCGCCACCGTCACCCTCGCCCGGCCCGACAAGCTCAACGCGCTCACCTTCGAGGCCTACGCCGACCTGCGCGACCTGCTCGCCGAGTTGTCCCGCGGGCGGTCCGTGCGGGCGCTGGTGCTGGCCGGCGAGGGGCGCGGCTTCTGCTCCGGCGGTGACGTGGACGAGATCATCGGCGCCACCCTGTCCATGGACACCGCGACGCTGCTCGACTTCAACCGGATGACGGGCCAGGTGGTCCGGGCGGTGCGGGAGTGCCCGTTCCCGGTGATCGCCGCACTGCACGGCGTCGCCGCCGGCGCGGGCGCGGTCCTCGCCCTGGCCGCCGACTTCCGCGTCGCCGACCCGTCCGCCCGCTTCGCCTTCCTCTTCACCCGCGTCGGCCTCTCCGGCGGCGACATGGGTGCCGCGTACCTGCTGCCCCGCGTCGTCGGCCTCGGCCACGCCACCCGCCTGCTGATGCTCGGCGACACGGTCCGCGCACCCGAGGCCGAGCGGATCGGCCTGATCAGCGAACTGACCGAAGAGGGCCGGGCCGACGAGGCCGCCCTCACCCTGGCCCACCGCCTGGCCGACGGCCCGGCCCTGGCCCACGCCCAGACCAAGGCCCTCCTGACGGCCGAGCTGGACATGCCGCTGGCGGCAGCGGTGGAACTGGACGCGTCGACCCAGGCCCTCCTGATGACGGGCGAGGACTACACCGAGTTCCACGCCGCCTTCACGGAAAAGCGTCCCCCGAAGTGGCAAGGGAGGTAGGGAGATGTTGTCGACGCGGGGGAGCATGCCGACCTCAGGGGCGCGGGGCAGTGCCGATCAGCGGCTCCGCCGCGGGGCGCGAGCGATCACGACGAACCCGCACCCGCCTGCGGCGAGAATCCACCCCCTGCGCACGGCGATCGTGGGCGGAGGCCCCGGCGGCCTCTACACCGCCGCCCTCCTCAAACGCCTCGCCCCCGACCGCGAGATCACCGTCTACGAGCGCAACGCCCCCGACGACACCTTCGGCTTCGGGGTAGTCCTCTCCGACGAAACCCTCGGCGGCATCGAACACGCCGACCCGGCCGTCTACGAGGCCCTCAAGGCACACTTCGTCCGCTGGGACGACATCGACATCGTCCACCGAGGCACCCGCCACACCTCCGGAGGGCACCGCTTCGCCGCCCTCGGCCGCCGCCGCCTCCTCGGCATCCTGCACGACCGCTGCCGCGACCTCGGCGTGGACCTGCGCTTCCGTACCGAGGCACCGCCCCCCGACCGGCTCGCACGGACCCACGACCTGGTCGTCGCCGCCGACGGGGTGCACAGCGCCACCCGCGAGGCCTACCGCGACGTCTTCCGGCCGCACCCGACCCCCCACCGCTGCCGCTACGTCTGGCTCGCCGCCGACTTCGCCTTCGAGGCCTTCCGCTTCGAGATCGCCGAAACCGAGCACGGCGTGATGCAACTGCACGGCTACCCCTACTCCCCGGACGCCTCCACCGTCATCGTCGAGATGCGCGAGGAGGTCTGGCGCGCGGCCGGCTTCGACGAACTGGACGAGGCCGAGTCCACCGCCCGCTGCGCCAAGATCTTCGCCGACGCCCTCGGCGGCCGCCCGCTCAGGTCCAACAGGTCCGCGTGGACCACCTTCCGTACGGTCGTCAACGAACGCTGGTCGCACGGCAACGTCGTCCTGCTCGGCGACGCCGCCCACACCGCGCACTTCTCCATCGGCTCCGGCACCAAGCTCGCCGTGGAGGACGCCCTCGCGCTGGCCGCCTGCCTGGAGGAGCAGCCCACCCTCCAGCAGGCACTCACCGCCTACGAGGAGGAGCGGCGCCCGGTCGTCGCCTCCACGCAGCGGGCGGCCAAGGCCAGCCTCGAGTGGTTCGAGGACCTGGACCGGTACCTCGGCCAGCCGCCGCGCCAGTTCGCCTTCAACCTGCTCACCCGCAGCCGCCGGGTCACCCACGACAACCTGCGGCTGCGCGACGCCGACTTCACGGACTCCGTCGAGCGCGAGTTCGGCTGCCCGCCGGACACGCCCCCGATGTTCACCCCGTTCCGGCTGCGCGGCCTGACCCTGCGCAACCGCGTCGTCGTCTCCGCGATGGACATGTACTCGGCCACCGACGGCGTCCCCGGCGACTTCCACCTGGTCCACCTGGGAGCGCGGGCCCTGGGCGGTGCCGCGCTGGTGATGACCGAGATGGTGTGCGTCAGCCCCGAGGGCCGCATCACCCCCGGCTGCGCGGGCCTCTACACCGGCCGCCAGGCCGAGGCGTGGCGGCGGATCACGGATTTCGTGCACGAGAGCGCGCCCGGCACCGCGATCGGCGTGCAGCTGGGCCACAGCGGCCGCAAGGGCTCGACCCGGCTGATGTGGGAGGGCATGGACGAACCGCTGCCCGACGGCAACTGGCCCCTCGTGGCCCCCTCCCCGCTGCCCTACCGGCCGGGCAGCCAGCTCCCGCGGGAGCTGACCCGGGCCCAACTGACCGACGTACGGCAGCAGTTCAGGGACGCCGCCGAACGGGCCGGGCGCGCCGGCTTCGACCTGCTCGAACTGCACTGCGCCCACGGCTACCTGCTCTCCGGCTTCCTCTCCCCGCTCACCAACCACCGCACCGACGCCTACGGCGGCTCACTGGAGAACCGGCTGCGCTTCCCCCTGGAGGTCTTCGACGCCGTACGCGAGGTGTGGCCCGGCGAGCGGCCCATGACCGTACGGATCTCCGCCACCGACTGGGCCGAGGGCGGCACGAGCGCCGAGGAGGCGGTCGGAATCGCCCGCGCCTTCGCCGCGCACGGCGCCGACGCCGTCGACGTGTCCACGGGGCAGGTCGTGTCCGGTGAACGGCCCGAGTTCGGGCGGTCGTACCAGACGCCGTACGCCGACCGCATCCGTCACGAGGCGGGCGTCCCGGTGATCGCCGTCGGCGCGATCTCCTCCTGGGACGACGTGAACTCGCTGATCCTGGCCGGACGCACCGACCTGTGCGCGCTGGCCCGCCCCCACCTCTACGACCCGCACTGGACCCTGCACGCCGCCGCCGAACAGGGCTACGACGGCCCCGGCGCCGTCTGGCCGGCGCCGTACCGGGCGGGCAGCCGCCCACCGCGCACCGGGCGCACCGACGCCCCCAAGCCGAGGCTCACGTTGCACGGACCGCGTCAGGACGGGTAGCCCCAGGCCGCGCACATCGCCCGCAGCCGCTCGGGGATCTCGTCCCGGCCGGGCAGTGCGCGCCCCGGCTGCACGGTGCCGGTGCGGATGTTCTCGCGCCAGTCGCCCAGGCCCCTGACCAGCTCGGCGCTGCTCTTCTTGCCGTAGTTGAGCATGGCCGGCGCGTAGTCGACGTCGAGGTACGCGCACAGGCGGCGCATCTCGCGCTCGGGGTCGTCGGTGATGTCCTCGTAGCGCACGGTGAAGCCGTCGGCGTCCGCCGCGCGGGCGTCCTCGACGGCCGTCATGTAGCGCAGCACGTCCGTGACGGCCGTCTCCAGCGGCCGCTTGACGGGGTCGGTCTCGTGCCAGGAGCGGGCGATCGACACGGGGTGGCGCAGCAGGAAGACGAAGCGCGCGTCGGGCCAGCAGTCCTTGAGGCGCCGGTACATGTACGCGTTGGCCGGTGTCTTCTCGACCACGAAGTCCTTGCCGGATCTGGTGAGTTCACGGTGCAGGACGCGGTCCCACAGCAGGTGCTCCAGATCGCCGCGCCGAAGATCGAGGGCGCCCATCGCGCGCTCGGAGAACCAGTTGCCGCAGGTGACTTGGAGCCGGCCGATGTGCAGCTCGTGCGGGGCGTGCAGCCGGGGGTGGGCGCCCAGCATCATGCGCAGCAGGGTGGAGCCGGAACGGATGGACGAGATGACGAAGACGGGCCGCCGCAGCAGCCGTTCGGTCGGCAGTTCCCCTGCCGACGGACATCGGTACGCCGCCGCCCGGTCCGCCGCCGGCTTCGCGGCGGCGGACTTCCTGTCCTGCTTTCCCTTCGGTTTCCCCTTCGCCGCCTGGGGTGCCCTCCGTACCTGGAGGCCGGTGGTCACGGTGAGGGCCCGGTTCAAGTTGCGCGCGAGACTCATGCGTCCGCACGGTAGGTGAGAAACCTGAGAAGAGGGTCTGAGAGGGCTGAGGGTTCGCTGATCCCGCGGAAATGTGATGTGAATCACTGTCCGGGAGGTGGGATCGGTCCCGTGTTCTGCCCCATGTCCGCATAGTGCGCGCCCGCGTCGCGCAGCCGCTCGTGCAGGGCGCGGAAGACGGTCGCCGAGCGCGTGCCGGGCCAGTCCCCGGGCAGCAGCCGGGCGGGCAGCCCCGGGTCCGCGTAGGGCAGGTGGCGCCAGGAGTCCAGGGCGAGGAGGTAGTCGCGGTAGGCCTCCTCGGGCGGGGTGTCCGCCCGGCGCTCCCAGTCGTGCAGTACGCGCGCGTGCCGGTCGAGGAACGCCTCGTGCTCCTTGGCGATCGCGGCCAGGTCCCACCAGCGGGCCACCGCCTCGGCGGTCGGCGTGAAGCCCAGGTGCTCCCCGCGGAAGAAGTCCACGTAGGAGTCCAGGCCCAGGCGGCCCAGCGCGTGCCGGGTCTCCTCGTACAGCCGGGCCGGTGCGATCCACACGCCGGGTGCCGCGGTGCCGAAACCGAGGCCGGCCAGGCGGGAGCGCAGGACGTGCCGCTTCTGCCGCTCCGACTCGGGCACCGAGAACACGGCGAGCACCCAGCCCCCGTCCTCGTGGAGGGCGGTGGTGGCGTAGACGCGCCGGTCTCCGTCGTCCAGCAACTGACGTGCCTCGGCGGAGAGTTCGTACCCCGCCGCGCCCTCGGCCGTCCGGGCGGGCACCAGCAGCCCGCGCCGCTTCAGCCGGGACACCGACGAGCGCACGGAGGGCGCGTCCACTCCGACCGCCGCCAGCAGCCGGATCAGCTCGGCGACGGGCACCGGGCCCGGCGCGAAACGGCCGTACGCGCCGTAGAGCGTGACGATGAGGGACCTCGGGGCGTGCTGTACGTGCTGGTCGGACACGTTGATCATCTTATGTCGTCGGCGTCGCGCCCGGCCGCCCAGGGGATCCCGGACGCGCACCGGGAGGCGGGGCGGAAGGACCGGGCGGGTCCAGCAGACGGTAGCGCTGGAGTTTGCCCGTCGCCGTGCGCGGCAGCGCGTCCAGGAAGACGAGCTCACGCGGGCACTTGTACGGCGCCAGCTCCGAGCGCAGGAAGTCGCGCAGCGCGTCCGCGTCCCGCCCGGCCCCTTCCCGCAGCACCACGTGGGCCACCACGACCTGCCCCCGGCGCTGGTCGGGCCGGCCCACCACCGCCGCCTCCACCACGTCCGGATGGCGCAGCAGCGCGTCCTCCACCTCCGGCCCGGCGATGTTGTACCCGGCGGAGATGATCATGTCGTCGGCGCGTGCCACGTACCTGAAGTACCCGTCGGGCTCGCGGACGTAGGTGTCCCCGGTGACGTTCCAGCCGTCGCGCACGTACTCGCGCTGGCGCGGATCGGCGAGGTAGCGGCACCCGACCGGCCCGCGCACCGCCAGCAGTCCCGGCTCCCCGTCGGGCACGGGCATGCCCTGCCCGTCCTGCACGCGCGCGTGCCACCCCGGCACCGGAACGCCGGTCGTACCGGGCCTGATGGCGTCGTCCGCCGCGGAGACGAAGATGTGCAGCAGCTCGGTGGCGCCGATGCCGTTGATGACGCGCAGACCCGTGCGCTCGTGCCAGGCCCGCCAGGTGGCCGCGGGCAGGTTCTCGCCCGCCGAGACACAGCGCCTCAGGCTCCTCACGTCGTACGCGTCCAGCTCGTCGAGCATCGCGCGGTACGCCGTCGGCGCCGTGAACAGCACCGACACCCGGTGCTCGGCGACGGCCGGCAACAGCTGTCTGGGACCGGCCTGTTCGAGCAGCAGGGCGCTCGCCCCGGCCCGCATCGGGAAGACGACGAGACCGCCGAGACCGAAGGTGAAACCGAGCGGCGGGCTGCCCGCGAAGACGTCGTCCGGGAGCGGCTTCAGCACCTGCTCGGAGAAGGTGTCCGCGATCGCCAGCACATCGCGGTGGAAGTGCATGCAGCCCTTGGGGCGCCCGGTGGTGCCGGAGGTGAACGCGATCAGCGCCACGTCGTCGGCGGCCGTGTCGACGGCCTCGTACGGAGTGCCGGTCCCCGCTCGGGACGCCGTACGGCCCCGCAGGTCGTCCGGCGCGTCCCCGCCGTACGTGGTGATCCTGAGCCCGGGGATCTCCGCCTTGGCGAGGTCGTCGACGGCCCGGACGTCGCACAGCGCGTGCCGCACCCGGGCGATCTCGCAGATCGCGCGCAGCTCGTGCGGCCGCTGCTGGGCCAGCACGGTGACCGCCACCGCGCCCGCCTTCAGCACCGCCAGCCAGCATGCGGCCAGCCACGGGGTGGTGGGGCCGCGCAGCAGCACCCGGTTCCCCGGGACCACACCGAGGTCGCCGCTGAGCACGTGCGCGATCCGGTCGACGCGCTCCCGCAGCCCGCCGTAGCTCCACACGTCCCCGGACGCGGTGCGGAAGACCGGGCGGTCGCCGGGCGGGCCGGTGAGCAGCTCCTCGGCGCAGTTCAGCCGGTCCGGGTAGCGCAGCCGGGGCAGCTCGAAGAGGAGCTCGGGCCACTGCTCGGGGGGCGGCAGGTGGTCGCGCGCGAAGGTGTCGACGTGGGCGGAGCGGTGCGGGTCCGCGCGGCGCGGATCGGCCATGGCGGTTCGCCCCCTTTGTCGTGGTGGGCTCGCGCAACGAGCGTATCGTGTTGGTGACGGCAGTCAACGGGGCGCGATAACCTCGGCCGTGGCCCGGCAAGCGGGGTGGCAGGCAGGGGAGCAGGGGAAGGGACCGGCGATGACCGCATTCTCGCTCGAACCGGCACAACTCGCCTGGTGCGAGGAGCTGCGCGCCCTCGCCGCCGAACGGCTGCGCCCGCTCGCGGAGAAGGGCGAGCCGGGCCGCGTCAACCGCGCCCTGGTCGCCGAGCTCGGCACCCTCGGCCTGCTGCCCCGGCTGTTCACCTCGGGCGCCCTCGACCTGTGCCTGATGCGGGAGTCACTCGCCCACGCCTGCACGGAGGCCGAGACGGCCCTCGCCCTCCAGGGCCTCGGCGCCCACCCCGTGCACGCCCACGGCACCGACTCCCAGCGCGCCCGCTGGCTCCCCCGTGTGAGCGCCGGCACCGCGGTGGCCGCCTTCGCCCTCAGCGAGCCCGACGCGGGCTCGGACGCGGCGGCACTGTCCCTGAGGGCGGAACCGGAGGCCGGGCACGGCGCGGGAGCCTCCGCCTGGCGCCTCACCGGCGAGAAGTGCTGGATCTCCAACGCCCCCGAGGCCGACTTCTACACCGTGTTCGCCCGCACCACCCCCGGCGCCGGCGCCCGCGGCGTCACCGCCTTCCTCGTGCCCGCCGACCGCCCCGGCCTGACCGGCACCCCGCTCGACATGCTCTCGCCGCACCCCATCGGCGCCCTCGCCCTCGACGCCGTGCCCGTCACCGCGGACGACGTGCTGGGCGAACCGGACCGCGGCTTCCGGGTGGCGATGGACACCCTCAACCTGTTCCGCCCCAGCGTCGGCGCCTTCGCCGTCGGCATGGCGCAGGCCGCCCTCGACGCGACCCTCGCGCACACCCGCGCACGCGACGCCTTCGGCGGCAAGCTGCGCGACCTCCAGGCCGTCTCCCACCAGGTCGCCGAGATGGCCCTGCGCACCGAGGCGGCCCGGCTGATGGTGTACGCGGCGGCCACGGCCTACGACGCGGGCGCGCCGGACGTCCCGAAGCGCGCCGCGATGGCGAAACTCCTCGCCACCGAGACCGCGCAGTACGTCGTCGACCGCGCCGTCCAGCTGCACGGCGCCCGCGCCCTGCGCCGCGGCCACCTCCTCGAACACCTCTACCGCGAGGTGCGCGCGCCGCGCGTCTACGAGGGCGCGAGCGAGGTCCAGCGCGGCATCGTCGCCAAGGAGCTCTACCGCACACAGGACACAACAACGAAGGAGGCCGGAGCATGACCACCGAACGGGTGAACCCGCCCGACCTGTCCCCGCCCACCGGCTTCTCCCACGCCGTCGTCGCCACCGGCACCCGGGTCGTCTTCCTGGCCGGCCAGACCGCCCTCGACACCGACGGCAAGATCACCGGCGACACCCTCCCCGCCCAGTTCGAGCTGGCCCTCACCAACCTCCTCACCGCCCTGCGTGCCGCCGGCGGCACCCCCGTCGACCTCGCCCGCGTCACCGTCTACGCCACCGACGTCGCCGCCTACCGCACCCACGCCGCCGAACTCGGCCGCACCTGGCGCGAGCTGGCCGGCCGCGACTACCCGGCGATGGCGGTCGTGGAGGTCGTACGGCTCTGGGACGAACGGGCGTTGGTGGAACTCGACGGGTTCGCCGTACTGCCGTAGCGCACCCGCGGCCCCTACCATTCCGGCATGCCGGACATCGAACTGAGCGCGGGAACCATCGAGTACGAGGACACCGGCGGCGAGGGCCCGGTCGTCGTCCTCCTCCACGGCCTCGTCCACGACGCGACCGTGTGGCGCAAGGTCCTCGCCGACCTGCGCACCGACCACCGGGTGATCGCGCCGACCCTGCCCTACGGCGCCCACCGCCGCCCGATGCGCCGCCCGCCCACGCCCGACCTGGTCAACGAGCTGATCGCCGAGTTCCTCGACCGCCTCGACCTCACCGACGTCACCCTCGTCGAGAACGACTGCGGACGCGCCCAGACGGTGGCCGCCCGGCACCCCGAGCGCCTCGCGAGACTGGCGCTCGTCGCGTGCGAGGCGTTCGACAACTACCCGCCGGGCCTGCCGGGAAAGCTGATCGGCGTCGCCTGCCGGACGCCCGGCGGGGTGTCCGCCCTGGTGCGCACCCTGGGCCTCAAGCCGCTGCGCCGCCTGCCCGTCGGCATCGGCGCCCTCACCAAGAGGCCCGTGCCGGACACGGTCGTCGACGGCTGGCTGCGCCCGCTGCGCACCGACCCTGCGATCCGGTGGGACTTCCGGCACTACGGCACCCACGTCCGCCGCGACGAACTGCTCGAAGCCGCCCGGGGACTGCGGAAGTTCGACCGGCCCGCGCTCGTCGTCTGGGCGACCGAGGACCTGATGATGCCCCGCGCCCACGGCCGGCGCCTGGCCGAACTCCTCCCGCACGGGCGGCTGGTGGAGGTCGAGGACGCCAGGACGCTGATCCCCGAGGACCAGCCGGAGCTGCTCGCCTCCCTGCTGCGGGAGTTCATCGCCGAGAAGCACTGACCCCACGGACCGCTGCCTGCCCGGCGGGGGCGAACCGCGGTCAGGCGGCCGTCGCCAGGTGTCCGTCCGGCACCCGGTGCGGGGCGACGACCAGGCCGTCGGGCCGCAGTTCGCCGGTGTCGTCGAAGACGATCGTGCCGTCGCACAGCAGCTTCCACCCCTGCTCGGGGTGGGCGGCGACGGCGTGCGCGCGGGCGTCGGTCGCGGGGCAGGAAGGCCGGTGGGCACACATGGCGCACCTCCATGTCGGGAGACCGTCCCGCCGTCGGGACCGTCGCGTGCACCGACCGTGCGCCCGCCGGCGAGCCGCCGCCAAGACCCCGGCGGCAGGCGTGACAACACCCGGACAGACCGGCGACGGTTCCACGACCGTCGACGCGGACTCGCCACCGAAGGGGTGATGGTCACTGCCGCCCGCCCCTTCGCCCGGTACCAGTGGAACCCCTCATTCCGACCCGACCGGGAGGTCCCCCCATGCGTGCAAGTTCCGCCGCTCTCGCCACCGCCGCCGCTGCCGCCCTGCTCCTGCTCGGCGCGCCCGCCGCCCCGGCCGCGCCCCACGACGCCCGCCTCGTCGCGGAGTCGGTGACCGTCGACCCGGTCGGCCGCATCGCCGCCGACGGCGGCATCACCCTCTCCGGAACCTACCGCTGCACCGGCGGCAGCGGCCCGGTCTTCGTCAGCTCCACCGTGAGCCAGAGCGACCCGTCCGTCCGGTACGGCGTCGGCGGCACCCGCGCGGTCTGCGACGGCCTGGAGCACCGCTGGGTCAACACCGGCACGCCCGACAGAGTCGTCCTCGAGCCCGGCGCGGCCCACGTCGAGGCCACCCTGATGGAACTGCGTCCCACGGGCATCGTGCCGCTCCCGAGCTTCCACGCCCGGCAGGGACAGGACGTGACCCTGACGGCGTCCTGACCCGCCTCTCTCGGCGGCCTCCGGACCTGCCCGGAAACGCGGTCCGCGACGACCGCCGAATTCACCTTTCCTCACATCCGCCGGAGGGAACGGAAGCCTGTTCCGACCATCTTGTTCCGCTCCGGGTCAGATTCTTTTCCCGGGGCGCGTGCCCGGTCGCGGCGAGCGCACGGCATTCTGCCGCTGCTGGGGAAGGGACACCGCGTCGGACGCCGCCTTGCCCGACACCTCGTCACCCGGAGTGACCGTGGCGCGCTGCCGGTGACGCGGCACCGCCCGCCGGGGCGGACGGGTGAGCGTGATCTGCCGGATGACCTGCTGGAAGCAGACCAGCGAGGCGAGACCGGGCAGGGCCGCCGCCGCGGCGTCACTCACGGTCCTGGGTGCCTCCGCGACGCACAGCAGCATCGCGATGGCCGAGAACAGCAGGACGACGGCCCAGGAGTGCACCGCGCGGCGCTGGTGCAGCGCGGCCCGCAGCACCGCCAGCGAGGCCACCAGCCAGGGCCCGTAGACCAGCAGCGGCCACCAGGACACGACACTGCCCCGGGTGCGGGTCACGGCGGCCAGGCGCAGCGGCTCGTAGGCCACCATGCCGCCGAACAGGCTCACGGAGGCCGCGATGACCGCGGCGAGCGCGGCGACGAACAGGCTCGCGGCCCGCAGCCGGCTCACCTTTCTCCCTCTGCGGACCCTGCGGTGACTCGTCGGGGACTCCCTCAACGGGGGCAACTCCGCCGTGATCTCCTGCAGGTTGCTCAGCGGTGTGCCCGGGGCGGGTGCGAGCGCCGAAGCGTCCGTGGCGGAGGGTGAGGGCACGCCGGTCTGCTGCTCCATCGCGTCCTGGAGCAGGAACGCGAGTTCCTCGGCCGGGTCCCAGCCCGGCTCGGGCGGAACCAGGGTCTCCTGGAAGGCCTCCTGGGGCGCCCGGTGCCGGCCCGTGCCGCCCATGGCGCGGAACGACCCTTCGCCGTACGGCATGTGGGGATGAGTGTGTTCTTCGTACACGAGGTGCCGGTCACTCCGCCCGGGTGCACGTCAGGGAGCCCTGCGCGCGGCCCCACCGCTCGGCGAGACCGCTCTCCAACTCGGTCATGACGTCCAGGAAGCGTTGCAGGACCGGTTCGGTCACACGGAGAGGGACGGGGTGCCCGCCTCTGGTCGGAGTCCCGTCACCCGGTGACGGACAGTGAGATCTGCCGGGCCTGTAGGTGTACGGGCCAAGCGCCGTCAATTCCCCGTGTTCCTCGGTCATATCCGAAGTAACGTCTGCCTACTCCGTCGGATGCGCGGCAGTCGAGTGAACGATTCCTGCGATACTTACCCAATCTCGAATTCACACCGGTTCGGTCGTGGTTCTGTACGAAAAGCGTCAGGGGACGCGTGAACGGTGGAAAAAAGCGCCGTCGGCGGCGCGTACGGGTGATCTTCCGAAGAGTGTCCGAAAGTCCCGGCCGCCGACCCGCTGCTCCCCGCGCGGCGGAACCCGGCAACGGGTGCTGGAGGACTGAGGGATGGCCGAACGGCGTCGGCGCGACCGGCCGTCGGCACGGAGCCAACGGGAGCGGCGGGGCTCACCTGGGGGCGGTGCTGGCCCTGACGACGAGTTCGGGTTCCACGGAGCAGGGGACGACGATGCTGTCGGGGTCGGTGACGTGTCGCAGGAGATGGGCGACCGCCAGCTCGCCGGTGCGGCTGAAGGGCTGGGCGATGGTGGTCAGGGGAGGGGTGCAGTAGGCCGCGAGGTCGATGTCGTCCATGCCGACCAGGGAGATGTCCTCGGGGACGCGGCGGCCGAGTTCGGTGAGGGCACGGATCACGCCGAAGGCCATCTCGTCACTGGCGACGAAGACGGCGGTGGCGTCGGGGATGTGGCCGAGGATGAGCCCGTTGCGGTATCCGGAGGCGGGCGACCAGTCACCCTCCAGCTCGGGCGGCACCGTCCGTCCGGCCGCCTCCAGGGTCCCGCGCCACCCGTCGCGCCGGCCGGCCGCCTCCAGCCACTGCTCCGGGCCCGCGATGTGCCAGACGGTCTCGTGGCCCAGGTCGAGCAGGTGCCGGGTGGCCAGGCGGGCGGCCAGCGCCTGGTCGATGGCGATGACCTCGGTCGTGTCGGTGCGGGAGCCGTCGATGGTGATGGTGGGCACCGCCCGGGTCAGCTGCTCGATGCGGGGACTGCTGTGGATGAGCGGCACGGAGAGGATGACGCCCTCGACGCCCTGGTCGGCCAGACGGGAGAGCGCCGCCTCGATGGCGGAGGTGTCCAGTGAGGCGACGGTGGCCGTGCTGACCGCGTACCCGGCGGCCTGCGCCGCGTACTCGATGCTGGACGTGACGGCCGCGCGCGAGTAGAAGGTGGTCTGGAGGGTGACCACGCCGATGGTGCGGCTGCGGCCCGAGGACAGCATGCGCGCCGCGTTGTTGCGGCGGTAGCCCAGTTGTTCCACCGCCGCCAGCACCTTGGCCCGGGTGCGCTCCTGCACGTTTGGATGGTTCGACAGGACGCGTGAGACCGTCTGCGCCGACACGCCCGCGGCCCGCGCTACGTCCGCCATCCCCGGCGGCCGCTCTCTGACCTGCGCATCCTGCTCGGACATGGCTTCCTTCCTCCGGCCGACCCGCAGATGATAGCGCTCTCCACCTTGCCCGGTCGGTGTCACTCGGTGTCCTCGGGGGACGCCCGTGCCGGGGCTCTTGGCATCGATAACATTTTCTGTCATAGTCTCGCTCCATCGAAGCGCTCCGGTGTCTGCTCCGGCGGTACGCCGGCCGTCCCGCGGCCCCCGTGGAGTGCGCCTCCAATGGCTCCCATCGCTGTAGGAGTGGCCGTGAAGTATACAGTTCTGCGTCGTTGCCTGGGCTCCGCCGGAGCGTTGGTCCTGCTGCTCACCGCGACGGTGCGATCCGGAGGTGCCGGTGACACCTCGTCTGCGGAGTCCGGAAAGTCATCGATAACATTCTTGGCATGGACCGGTTACGCGGACGCGGTCAAGGCGTTCGACGCATCGCATCCCGGCAGCAAGGTCACCTACCAGGCCGTCCAGCCGGGCGCCAAGGACGGTTGCCAGAAGATGCTCAACGCGGTGAGCCGCGTCGCGGTGCCTCCGCCGTTGGTCGTCATCGGTTCGCTCGTGTCCGTCCTTCCCCTGCTGCTCGCCTTCCTCGCCCACCAGCGGTTCTGGTGCGGGGGCACGACCGCCGGAGCCGTCAAGTGACCCCGTCCCCCGAACGGCCGGCCGCACGGCCCGCCGCCGACACCGCCGCCTGCCCCACCGCCGCGCTCACGCACGCGGACGCCGCCCTGCTGCGGTGGGGGCGGCCCCACCGTGTCCTGTCCGGCTCGCTGCACTACTTCCGCGTCCACCCCGAGCAGTGGGCCGACCGCCTGGAGCGGCTGGCCGCGCTGGGACTCAACACCGTCGACACCTACGTGCCGTGGAACTTCCACGAGCGCACGCCGGGAGACGTCCGCTTCGACGGCAGGTGCGACCTGGAGCGGTTCGTCCGGCTGGCGCAGGACCAGGGCCTCGACGTGATCGTCCGCCCCGGTCCGTACATCTGCGCCGAGTGGGACAACGGCGGGCTGCCCGCCTGGCTGACGGGCACCCCGGGCATGCGGCTGCGCACCTCGTACCCGCCGTTCCTGGACGCCGTGGACCGCTGGTTCGACGAGCTGATCCCGCGCGTCGCCGCACTCCAGGCGGGCCGCGGCGGCCCGGTGGTGGCCGTGCAGATCGAGAACGAGTACGGCAGCCACGGCGACGACGCCGGCTACCTCCTGCGGGTGCGCGACGCGCTGACCGCCCGCGGCATCACCGAACTGCTCTACACCGCCGACGGGCCAACCGAGCTGATGCTCGACGGCGGCAGCGTCCCCGGGCAGTTGGCCGCCGCGACCTTCGGCTCCCGTCCCGAGCAGGCGGCCGCACTGCTGCGCGCACGGCGGCCCGACGAGCCGTTCTTCTGCGCGGAGTTCTGGAACGGCTGGTTCGACCACTGGGGCGAGAACCACCACGTGCGCGACGCCTCGGACGCCGCCCGGACGGTGGGCCGCATCCTGGACGAGGACGGCTCCGTCAGCCTCTACATGGCCCACGGCGGCACCAACTTCGGCCTGTGGGCCGGTGCCAACCACGACGGGGACCGGCTCCAGCCGACCGTCACCAGCTACGACTCCGACGCACCCGTGGCCGAACACGGCGCACTCACACCGAAGTTCCACGCCCTGCGCGAGCGGCTCCTCGGTCCGGACGCACCGGACCGCCCGCTCCCGGCGGACCCCACCCTGCTGGCGCCCCGAACCCTGCCCGTCACCCGCGGTGCCGCCCTGCTGGACGCGCTGCGCACGGCGGCGGAGCCGGTGGAGGCTCCGCTGCCGCTCAGCTTCGAGGAGCTCGGCCAGGCGTCCGGGCTCGTGCTCTACAGCGCCGGGCCGCGGATACCCGCCGGCGAGCACGAGCTGACCGTGACCGGCCTGCACGACCGGGCACACGTGTTCGTGGACGGCGCTCTCATCGCCGTACTCGACCAGGAGACCTCCTCCTGCCCGCTGACCGGCACCGGACAGCGGGTGCGGCTGGAGCTGCTGGTGGAGAACCAGGGCCGTATCAACTACGGGCCACTGCTCGGCCAGGGCAAGGGCATCCTCGGCCAAGTGCGCGTCGAGCGGCGGCAGGTGCACGGCTGGAGCATGCACCGGCTCCCGCTCGACACGTGGACGCCCGCGGACCTCGCCCGCGCCGCCTCCGCCGCACCACCCGGAGGGGCAACCGGCTTCGCCACCGCCCGCCTCACCCTGGACCGGCCAGCCGACACCTTCCTCGCCCTGCCCGGCTTCGCCAAGGGCTTCTGCTGGGTCAACGGCGAACTGCTGGGCCGCTACTGGGAGATCGGCCCGCAGACCACCCTCTACCTGCCCCGCCCCTTCCTGCGCAGGGGCGAGAACACCGTCACCGTGCTGGAGCTGGAGCGCCTCGCCGACCGCGTCGAGCTGCGCGACCGTCCCGCCCTCGGGCCCGCCGAGGAGTACGTCGAGACCTTCGAGCCCACGACCGACGTGGCCGACGGGACCGGTCCGGGCCGCTCGCCCGCCTAGGACCTCCGTACCGCTTCGTACAAGGAGTCTCCGCCATGCCCCTCTCCACCGCCTCCGCGCCGAACCCCGAGCCCGGGTGCCCCACGACCCGCGAGACCGCCCCGCAGCCCGAGCGCCGCCGACGGACCGCCACGTCCGCCGGCGACCACCGCGCGGTCCTGCCCCACGCGGGGGAGCGGGGCGCGGACCGCGGCACATCCGGTCCCGCCGTGGATTACCGGCGCGGACCGGTCGGCCCGCCCACCGACGCACCGCGTACCGGGGGTGAGGGCCCGGCCGTCCACGGCGCCCGGACACGCGCTCCCGGCCCCGGCCCGTCCCGCGGCCCCGCCCGCTCCCTCACCGCTGGCCGTTGGGATGCCTGAGCACCCCGTACCGTCCGAGTACGCAGTCGCCGTCGACGTCGGCGGGACCTCGATCAAGGGCGCGGTGGTCAACCGTGCGACGGAGCCGGTCGCCGGTCTGCGACGGCCGACTCCGCGGACCGAGGGCCCCCGGGCGGTCGTGGACGCGGTGGCCGAGGTGCTGCGCCGACTGGCCGAGCACGCCCCCGGGTCGGCGGCCGGCGTGATGGTGACCGGAGTCGTGGACGAGCCGTCCCAGCGGGCGGTCTACTCGGCCACCCTCGGCCGGCGGGGCCTGCCGCTGTCCGAGATCCTCAGCCGGGCCGCCGCTCTGCCCGTCACCCTGGGACACGACGTGTGGGCCGGCGGCATGGCGGAGACACGGCTCGGCGCCGCCCAGGGAGCCGACGACGTGCTCTTCTGCGCCATCGGCACCGGCATCGCCGCCGCCCCGCTGGTCGACGGCCGGCCGGTCTCGGGCCACGGCCACGCCGATGAACTCGGCCATGTCGTCACCGGCCCCGAGGGCACGGCCTGTGGGTGCGGCGGACACGGCTGCCTGGAGTTCGTCGCCTCGGCCGCAGCCGCCTACAGTGCCCGCTCGGGCCGCACGGTCACCGGCGCCGCGCAGGTGGCCGGGCTGAAGGCGGCGTGCGACCCGGTGGCCGAAGCGGTCTGGGCCCGCGCCGTGACGCACCTGGCGACGGCCCTGGCCTCCTCCGTCTCGTTGGTCTCACCCCAGGTCGTCGTCATGGGAGGCGGGCTCTCCGAGGCCGGTGAGCTGCTCCTCGGCCCGCTGCGGGAGCAACTGGACCGGCGGCTCACCTTCCACCGGCGACCCACCTTGGTGCGGGCCGCCCCGGGCGACGAGGCGGGCTGCCTGGGAGCGGGACTACTGGCCTGGCAGACCGTGCACGGGGCGACCGGGCCCGCCGCATGCACGGGCGCCCGCGACGGTGCGCGACGCCCCGCTACCACGGCGCCGATGCCGGACAGCTGACCGCACGTCAGCCCGCCACGCGGTTCGACCCACCCGTCGGACCACTCACACAGCCGTCTGCGCGCCCCACGTGAGGACGGACGACCGAAAGGAACCGCACGTGTCCACCTTCCGCAGCAGAAGGATCAGCGGCGCGCTGGTCGCCACCGCTCTGGTCGCGGCCGGCAGCGCCGCACTCACCACCCCGCAGCAGCCGGCCGCCGCCGCGGTGCCCGCCTACACGGTGAACGTCGGAGCCAAGGGCACCTGGAACCGCCCCGACGACACCCCCGCCGCCCCGTACATCGACAAGGACGGCACCTTCTACTACCAGCAGGCCCACGCCCTCTACGGCGCGAACGACGGTCGTGCCTGGTCCTTCTACTCCGGCACCGACTTCGACAACACCACCAGGCACCCGATCAGCGACGCGGTCGCCCCGGACAACGCCGACGACAAGAACAACGACACCACCTGGCGCTGCAACAACAGCCCCACCGGCAAGGAGTCGACCAACGCCCCCGCCGGTTCCGGCTACGCCCACCGCAACTACTGCGATCCGGCCGGCGGCACCTGGGTCGATCCGGACACCGGCCACTGGTACACCCTGATCCACAACGAGTTCACCCCCCAGCCCTTCGGCGACGGCGTCCACTACGACGGCATCGACTACGCCGTCTCCACCGACCAGGGCAGGACATGGGCCGTCAAGGACCACGTCATCACCTCCCCGTACAGCACAGAGCGGGGAGACACCGCCGCCTTCCCGCAGCAGACGTACCACTACGGCGACGGCGACCCGCGGCTCTTCGCCGACACCGCCTCCGGCTACTTCTACGCCTTCTACGGCTCCCGGATCGTGGACAAGAACGGCGGCTGGAAGGCGTTCCACGCCCATGTCGCCCGCTCTCCCATCTCCGCCAGGATGGCACCCGGTTCCTGGCAGAAGTGGTACGACGGCGCCTGGTCCCAGCCCGGCGTCGGCGGCAAGGAGAGCAACATGGTGCCCGTCGACTCGGCCGGCAACGGCACCGGGTACACCCCCACCGCCAAGGAGTACGACCCGGCGAACACCGGCACGACGGCGGAGCAGGTCGCGGCCGGCAAAACGCCTCCCACTTCCCCCCTGTTTGTCATGGACATAACCTGGAATGCCCATCTCGGTCTCTACATCGGCGAGCCGCAGGCGGTGGACCAGTCGGGCAACGCGCCCCAGCAGCTGTACGCCACCGACGATCTCGCCACCCAGAAGTGGCGGCTGATCGGCGACACCGGCGGCTACACCAACGCCTCCTGGTACCGCTGGTTCCTGGACAGCGCCAACAGGACGAGCTCCTCCATCGTCGGCCGTGACTTCCGCTCCTACTGCTCCTTCGGGTGCTCGAACGGATCCTCCGCCGAGTACGTCAACCTCTCCATCGACACCTCTGCTCCCGCCGCCCCGGTCGACACCACCAAGACCTACCGGATCGGCGGCACCGACAACCGTGTCCTCGCCCAGGTCTCGGGCGCGTCCTCCACCGCCTCCCAGGCTGCCGGCGGCTCCAACCCGGACGTGTGGGCGTTCAGTTCCAACGGTGACGGCAGCTACCGCATCGCCAACACCACCACCGGCGCCCTGCTGGGGGTCGGCACCTCGCCCGCCCAGCGCGCCTGGGGCACCAAGCCCACCGCCACCGCGGCCGGTTCGGGCGGTCCCACCGTGGGGCAGCAGTGGTTCGCCGTCCGCAACGCCACCGGCGGCACCTACCGCCTGGTCAACCGCTACAGCGGGCTCGTCCTCGGGGTCTCCGGCGTCTCCTCGCGCATGGCCGAGACCTCCCCGGCCCGCTACTGGACCGCCCCCGCCGGCGGCGTCGGCGACGCCCGCACCGCGGCCGAGCAGACCCTGACCCTCACAGCGGCCGGCACCGCGCCCACCGCACTGAACGGCGTGCGCACGCTCACCGCGGGCGGCAAGGCCCTGGACGTCCCCGGCCACAGCACCACCGCCGGCACCCAGCTCACCACCTACGCGCCCAACGGTGGCGACAACCAGAAGTGGCGCCTCACCCGGCCGACCGACGGCAGCTACGAGATCGTCGGCACCGAGTCGGGCCTGTGCGCCGACGTCAGCGACCACTCCACCACCGCCGGCGCCAAGGTGGTCCAGTGGACCTGCAACGGCGGTGACAACCAGCGCTGGAGGGCCACCCGTCGCACCGACGGCACCTACACCCTGACCTCGGCCGGCAGTGGCCTGGCCCTCACCACCGCCTCCGGCGCCGACGGCGCCCTCGTCACCCAACAGCCGGACATCGGCAGCACGCAGCAGAAGTGGACCATCACCTGACCGTCCCGGCCGCCCCGGCCGTCCCGCGGACCCCGGCCCGGCCCGGCCCGTGCACAACGTCACGGGCCGGGCCGGGGCCTGAAGTTCTTTGCGTGAAAGTGATTGAAACTCTCATTGACTATGCACCTTCGAGCACTCTAGCTTTGAATCCGGCGGTGAACGGACGTGTCACGTCACCGTTCGCACCGGGTGCCCGTCCTCATGGTGATGTGGTGCCGGCTCGTCCGGGGCATCGCCTTCTCCGGCATGAAGGGCTGAACCATGACCGACCCCCGCACCGACGACACCACCGGAGACCTGCGCCTGGCCGTCATCGGCCTCGGACTGCGAGCCCCGGTGGCCCGGCACGCCCATCGGCCCGGCAAGGGCCAGGCCGTGGTCGCCGCCGTCGACACCGACCCGCGAGCCCACCGGCGGGCCCGGGACTGGTTCGGCGACGAGGTGCGTCTGTACACCGGCCACCACGAGCTGACCTCCGCGGACATCGACGCAGCGTTCGTCATCACCCCCGACGACACCCACGAGAACCTGGTCGTCGACCTGCTCGAAGCGGGGATCCCCGTCTTCGTCGAGAAACCGCTCGCCATCACCACCGCCGGCTGCGACCGCGTCCTCGACACCGCCCACCGCACCGGCACCCGGCTCTACGTCGGCCACAACATGCGGCACATGCCCGTCGTCCGGACCATGCGGGAGCTGATCCGGCGCGGGGAGATCGGCGAGGTCAAGGCGGTCTGGTGCCGCCACTTCGTCGGACACGGCGGGGACTTCTACTTCAAGGACTGGCACGCCGACCGCCGCCGGACCACCGGCCTCCTGCTCCAGAAGGGAGCGCACGACCTCGACGTCATCCACTGGCTCGCGGGCTCGTACACCGAACACGTCACCGCGCTGGGCGGCCTGACCGTCTACGGCGGCCTCCCGGACCGCTCCGGCCAGCCGGAGGGAGCGGTGATGCCCGACTGGTACGACCCGGACAACAACTGGCCGCCGCGCTCGCTGACCGGTCTGAATCCCGTCGTCGACGTGGAGGACCTGTCCATGATGATCATGAGGCTGGAAGGCGGCGTGCACGCTTCCTACCAGCAGTGCCACTACACGCCGGACTACTGGCGCAACTACACGGTGATCGGGACGGAGGGACGGCTGGAGAACTTCGGCGACCACGGCGACACCGCCGAGGTCCGGGTCTGGAAGCGCCGCAGCGGCTACCGCACCGACGCCGACCTCGTGGTGCCCGTGCCGGAGCCGCAGGCCGGCGGACACGGCGGCTCCGACCCGCTGCTCGTCGCCGAGTTCCTGCGCTTCGTGCGCGAGGGTGGCACGACCGACACCAGCCCCGTCGCCGCCCGGGAAGCGGTGGCAGCGGGCTGCGCGGCCACGGAGTCGCTGCGCGACGGCGGCCGCCCGGTCGCGGTCCCACGCGTCCCGTCTGAGGTGGCACGCTACTTCGACCGGGGACAACGGGAACCGCGGCAGGAAGCGACCGCCCGCCGGTAGCAGGGCACCGCTGGTGGCCTCTTCCGTCCTGCCGCCCGGCGGACCGGACACCTGTGTGGGGCCGCGGGTCCGGCTCCAGGCGTCGGCTCCGGCGACGTGCGCGCCGCGCCCGGCCTAGGGGCCGTGCCAGTCCAGGCAGAGCACGGTGGCGTCCTCCCTCAGACGGCCGGCGTCGACGAGCTGGGCGCGGCTGCCGTCCAGGGTGATGCGCAGCAGTTGCCCGGTGGCGAAGGTGCGCCTGCCGTGGTCGAGGAGCGCCTGATGGCTGGCGGGGCCTGATCGGGCCGGCGCCCCTGCTGTGTGCCGGCCTCCTCGATGACCCACACCACCTTCCGGCCGACGACGTCCATGAACAGGAACGACGTGTACTCGGCGCCGGACCACTAGCGTAGATTCCGCGCCACCACGTCAAGCGACGCCACCGGTGAGGCATCCGCCGCCGCCAGAACTTCCGTCAGCCCGATCCGATCGCCCGTCCCTCCCCGCTTCCTCGTCATCTCCGAAGCAACGTCGGCCTGGTCCGTCGGATGCGCGGCAGTCGAGTGAACGGTTTCTGCGATTCACACCGGTTCGGACGCGGCGCCGGATGTGCCCCGGCCCACCGCTGTGCCCGGGGCACGCCCCCGTTCTCAGGTGGCCGTGCGCGCCATGACGTAGGTCTCGATCCCGTCGAGCAGCCGCTGGAGTCCGAACTCCAGGTCGTGGGTCGTGCCCTGGCCCGGACCCGCGCCCGGCCGGAAGGCGCCCGCGGCCACCACCCTGGTCAGTGTCGGGAAGCGGTCGGGGTCCAGCACGCGCTCCAGGATCTGTGCGTAGTCGGCGCCGACCCGCTCGGCCGGCACGCCGGTGTGGGCGGCGGTCCGGGCCGCGGCGGTGGAGTGCCGGGCGAGGCCGGTCGCCGCTCCGTTGAGGAAGAGGCTCACGAACAGCATCTCATCGGCGGTGAGGCCGGTGCCCTCCAGGGCGGAGAGCGAACTCTCCAGCCACGCCAGCTGGTTGGGCCCCAGGGGTGGGCCGCTCGCCTGCACCTGGAGCATCCACGGGTGCAGCTGATAGCGCACCCACAGGGCCTGTACCCACCGCTCGATCCGGTTGCGCCACCCCTCGACGGCGGGCAGTTGCGGCGGTGGGCCCGAAGCCGCGTCCATCATCGCGTCGACGAGTTGGTCCTTGCCGGGCACGTACCGGTACAGCGACATGGTGGTGAAGCCGAGCCGGCCGGCCACCTGCTGCATCGACAGGCCGTCGATGCCCTCGGTGTCGGCGATCTCGATCGCCGCGCGCACGATCTTCTCCAGGCTGAGCGCCGGCTTGGGGCCTCGGCTCGGTTTGTCCTTGGAGCCCCAGAGCAGATCCAGACTGCGGCTCAGCCGGTCGGCCCCGTCGTGCTCCGCTGTCATCCCGTGTACCTCTCGTCGGTCCCGTTGCTGTCCGTTGACGGCCTCATTGTAACTGTGTATAGGATACGCGAGTCAGTGTGTGACGTACACAGTTGTGGAGTCTGCCTGTGGCCAACAGCTATGCGATCGAGATCTCGGGTCTCACCAAGTCCTATGGGGACGTGCATGTCCTCAAGGGCGTGGACCTTCAGGTCGAGCGTGGCACCATGCTCGCCCTCCTCGGGCCCAACGGAGCGGGCAAGACGACCCTGGTCCGGATCCTGAGCACCCTCATAGGCCCGACCGGCGGCAGCGCCGTGGTCAACGGGCACGACGTGGTGGGCCAGGCCGCCGGCGTACGCCGCTCCATCGGGCTGGTCAGCCAGTTCATGGCCCTGGACTACGTGCACAGTGGCCGGGAGAACCTGGTCATGCTGGGCCGCCTCCAGCACCTGCGGCCCCCGGCCGCCCGCCGCCGGGCGGAAGAACTGCTGGAGCAGTTCGACCTGGTGGAAGCCGCGGACCGGCCGGTGAAGACCTACTCCGGCGGTATGCGGCGCCGCCTCGACCTCGCCATCAGCCTGATCACCGCGCCGCCGGTGCTCTTTCTCGACGAGCCGACCGTCGGGCTCGACCCGCGCAGCCGCCGGACCCTGTGGGCGGTCATCCGGGAACTGCTCGCCAAGGGCTCGACGATCCTGCTGACCACGCAGTACCTGGAAGAGGCCGACCAGCTCGCGGACCGGGTCGCGGTGATCGATGAGGGGCGGATCGCCGCGCAGGGCACGGCCACCGAGCTCAAGCAGCGGATCGGCGCCGAACGGATGCAGGTGACCTTCGACACCGACGAGGACTTCCTCAAGGCCGACGCCCTGAGCCGGGCCGGGGACGAGTATCTCCAGTGGGACCGCGAGACGCGCACGGTGAGCGTCGCCACCGACGACATGGAGCTGCTCGTCCGGACGCTGGACGAACTGCGGCGGTCGGGGGCGCGGATCGGCTCCCTGGATGTGGCCAGACCGTCGCTGGACGATGTCTTCCTCACCCTCACCCAGCGCACCTCCGCCACCGGGCAGCCCGGCACCCGGAGCGTCACCCCGCCCGCCGCGTCCGCGACGACCGGCTCCGAAACGGTAGGAAGCAGGAGCGAATGACGACCGCCACCACCTACGAGGAAGCCGTCCGCCCGTGCGGCGGGGGCTCCAGGATCGCCTGGGCGTTCAGCGACGCCCGGGTCCTCGCAGGGCGCTATGTGCGCCACATCCTGCGGCAGCCCGAGGAGATCGCGACCGCGATCCTGATCCCCACCGTGCTCATGCTGATGTTCCGCTACATGCTCGGCGGCGCCGTCGACGCGGGCGGCCCCTCCTACGCCAACTTCCTGGTGCCGGGCATCCTGGCCATCGGTGTCACCCTGATCTCGGTCTCCACCACAGTGGGTGTCTTCCTCGACATGCAGGAAGGCTTCGTCGACCGGCTCCGGTCGATGTCGACCCTCGCCACCTCGGTCGTCATCGGACACATCGTGGCGGCGGTGATGCGCGCCCTCATCGGCCTGGTGGTGCTCACCGCCATCGGCTTCGCCGTGGGGTTCCGCCCCTCGGCCGGCGTCCTGCAGTATCTGGCCGCATTCGCGCTGCTCATGCTCTTCGCCGTCGCCGTCGGCTGGATCTCCGCGCTCTTCGGGCAGCTGGCCAGGAGCACCGAGGGGGCCAGTGGCCTGGCCCTGACCCTGACCTTCCTGCCCTACGCGAGCAATGTGTTCGCGCCGACCGAGACCATGTCGCCCGGTCTGCGGGTCTTCGTCGAGCACCAGCCGGTCACCGCGGTCATCGATGCCGTGCGGGCGCTCCTGCTCGACCAGCCGGTGGGCAACGCGGCCTGGATCGCGGTGCTCTGGTGGGGCGGCATCATCGCCCTCGCCGTACCGCTGTCCAACCGGCTCTTCCGGCGCCGGTTCTCCTGAGCCCGAGCCTTGACACGGGGCTCGCTCGCCGGGCAGGGCCCACGCACCGAACCGTCAGGAGCACCGCACCGATGAGTCGCTTTCTCGCTGGTCCCTTCGCCCCGGTCGACGAGGAGGTCACCGCCTTCGACCTCCCCGTCACCGGCCGTGTCCCCGGCGAGCTGACCGGTCGCTACCTGCGCATCGGGCCCAACGCCCTCAACACCGAGGACCCCGCGGCCCACCACTGGATGTCGGGGCCGGGCATGGTGCACGGTGTCCGCATCCGCGACGGGCGGGCCCAGTGGTACCGCAATCGCTGGGTCCGCTCCGAGCAGGTGCGTGGCCTTCTCGGCGAACCGTCCGGCGACTCCGCCTGCGAGATCGGAATCGACTTCGCCTGCAACACCCACGTCATCGGCCACGGCGGCCGCACCCTGGCGCTGATGGAGGACTGGGCCTGCCCCCAGGAACTGACCGCCGAACTGGACACCGTCGGGCCGTACGCGCTCGGGGGTGTCCGACCCGGCTTCACCATGGGCGCCCACACCAAGCTCGACCCCCTGACCGGTGAACTGCACGGCCTGGCCTACCTCAGCGGGCGTCAGACGGCCAGGCACCTGGTGGTCGACGGGGCCGGCCGGCTCGTCCACGAGGCGGAGATCCGGCTCGACGGCAACCCGATGATGCACGACTTCGCCCTCACCGAGCGGTGGGTCGTCGTCTACGACTCTCCGGTGGTGTTCTCTCCCGAGGCGATGAGCACCGGCGCGAGGACGCCGTACACACGAGACCCGCAGAGGCCGCCCCGCATCGGGGTGCTGTCGCGTGCGGGTGGTGGTGTGCGCTGGTTCGAGGCGCCGGACGCCTTCGTCTCGCACACGCTCAACGCCTACGACGACGGCGAACGCATCATCCTGGAACTCGTCACGCTGCCCGCCGACTTCGACATCGCCGCCATGCGCATGAGCCGGTACGGCACCCTCGACCGGTGGACCGTCGACCTGTCGGCCGGCACGGTGTGCGAGCAGCGGCTGGACGACCGGCCACAGGAGTTCCCCAGGATCGCCGACACCGTCGTGTCCCGGCCGCACCGATACGGCTACACCGCGGCCGCGGCCGCCATGTACCAGGCGTACGTGCCCGCCGGCGACGGGCCGCTGCCCGACGAGGCCTTCGTCAACGCCCTGATCAAGCATGACACCGTACGCGGAACCAGCGAGGTCCACACCTTCGAGCGGGACGCCGCGGTCGGCGAGGCCGTGTTCGTGCCGGCGGCCGGCGGCCGGGCCGAGGACGACGGATACGTCATGGGGTACGTCCATGATCCGCGGCGAGGAGCGGCGGACCTGGTGATCCTTGCGGCTCAGGACTTCACGGCCGAGCCGGTCGCCCGCATCCATCTGCCGCGCAGGGTGCCACTGGGGCTGCACGGCAGCTGGCTGCCCGACCGGTGAACCGCCACCAGCCGCTCCACCTGCGGCACGATGGCGCGCGGCGACGGCGTGGCGTGCAGTTCCCGCTGGACGGCGTGCGCCGCGCTCCGGAACGAGGGCTCGCCGAGCAGCCGGGCCACTCCTGCCCGAAGCACCTCGGCCGACGCCTCCCGCGGGTCCACGAGCAGTCCGGCGCCGCGTGCCTCGATGTGGCGGCCCAGGTCGGTCTCGTCCCACCAGGGCGCGGGGACGGTGATGCTGGGCACGCCGTGGGCGAGGACGTTGCCGACGGTGCCGAAGCCGCCGTGGTGGACGACGGCCGCGCAGGTCGGCAGCAGGTCGTTGAGCGGCACGAAGTCGACGGCCCGGACGTTGTCCGGCAGTCCGGAGACCGCGGTGAGCTGGTCCTTGCTCAGCGTCACGACCAGCTCGATGTCGAGCTCGGCCAGGGTGCGCAGCAGCACCGAGACGGGGGGCTCGGCCGACGGCCCGTCACCGATCGACATCTGGTCCCGGCCCAGCAGCTCACGGCCCGACATGCCCAGTGACATGCACACCCGGGGACGCCGGGGCCGCTCCAGCACCCAACCGGGCACGGTGGACGGGCCGTTGTACGGGACGTAGCGCATCGGCAGCAGAGGGACGCCCACGGGCAGCTGCATCCAGGCCGGGGTCGGGTCGATGGTCCACTGGCCCGTCATCATCTCCACGGCGTCCTCCGGTTCGAACGGGAGGCCGTAGCGGGCGAGCCGTCCGGTGAGCCAGTCCGACAGCGGGTCGTCACGGGTCTGCGGCGGCCGTGCGGACAGCAGGTCGGCGTAGGCGCCGAGCATGTGCGCGTTGTAGTCCACGCCGAACAGCACCCGTGCGTGGGCGGCGCCGCAGGCTCGGGCCGCGACCGGGCCGACGAAGGTGAGCGCGTCCCAGAGCACCAGGTCGGGTCGCCACGCGCGGGCGTGCTCCACCAGGTCGTCCATCATCGTCTGACCCGCCATGTGTTCGTACTCCATGGAGCAGCCGATGGTGTAGGTGCCCAGAACGTAGTTCCAGGTGAGCTTTTCCGGACGGGTCTCGGTGACCCCGCTCAGGCGCTGCCACACACCGCCCTGCTCCGCGCCCGCCCGGTCCTCGCCGGGGCGGAAGGACGCCGACAGGTTCAGCTCGTCGCCGACGGGCACGGCGGTCAGCCCGGCCCGCGTGATGGCGTCGGTGACGTCCGGCTGACTGGCGACGCGCACTTCGTGGCCCGAGGCACGCAGCGCCCATGCGAGCGAGATGAGGTTGTACAGGTGCGGCTTCGCCGCGAACACGGTCAGCAGGACGCGCATGGGCCGGCTCCTTCGGGCGTGGGCACGGACTGGGGCACCGCGACACGGACGTCACCGTTCCCCCTGGCGGGCGCGGTACGAACGGGCCCGCCGCTCCAGATCGGGTACGAGGTCGTGGGGGCTCGGCGTGGCCAGCAGATCCGCGCGGACATCGGCTGCCCGGGCAGTGAAGGACGGGTCGTCGAGGAGGCGGTGCAGGTGGTCGCGGAGCGCGTCGAGATCCGGCCGGTGCGGATCCATGAGGAACCCGGCGCCGCGTGCCGCGATGCGGTGGCCAAGGTCGGTCTCGTCCCACCAGGGCGCCGGGATGGTGATGCTGGGCACGCCGTGGGTGAGGACGCTGCCGACGGTGCCGAAGCCGCCGTGGTGGATGGCGGCCGCGCACGTCGGCAGCAGGTCGTTGAGCGGCACGAAGTCGACGGGCCGTACGTTGCGCGGCAGCGCCGACGTACCGGCGAGCTGCCTGCTGTCGAGGGTGGCGACCAGTTCGATGTCGAAGTCGGCGAGCGCGTCGAGCAGGTCCCCGATGGACAGCAGGTCGCCGCCCAGCTGGTCCCGCCCGGACATGCCGAGGGACAGGCACACCCGGGGCCGGGCCGGTGGCTCGTGCACCCAGTCCGGCGCGGTGGTGGGCCCGTTGAACGGGACCAGCCGCACCGGAAGGTAGGGCAGCGGCAGGCGGAACTGCATCCCCGACGGCGTCGGGTCGATCGTCCACTGACCGGTCAGCATCTCCAGCGTGTCCTCGGGCCCGGACTTCACTCCGTACCGGGCGAGCCGGCCAACCGTCCACTCCGTGACGGGGTCCTCCCGCCGCTCGGGCGGCTGGGCGGCGAGGAGTTCGGTGTAGCGGCCGTACATCCGGGCCACATAGTCCATCCCGAACAGCATCCGGGCGTGGGCGGCCCCGCAGGCGCGGGCCGCGACCGCGCCGGTGAAGGTGAGAGCGTCCCAGATCACGAGATCGGGCTGCCACGCCTGGGCGAACTCCACCAGGTCGTCCATGACCTGGAGGCCCGCCAGATACTCGTACTGCACCGAGCAGGCGACCGTGAAGGTGCCCAGGACCCGCTCCCAGGTGTCCTCGGACGGGTCCTCGACCATGCTGCCGCTGACGCCCTGGAACGTCTGTGTGGTGGGTCCCTTGCCCGCGCCCCCCATGGAGAGCGGATCGCCGACTGGCACGGCGGTCAGGCCGGTACGCGTGATCGCCTCGGCGAGGTCGGGATGACTCGCCACGCACACCTCGTGCCCGGCGGCCCGCAGCGCCCAGGCCAGCGGCACCAGGTTGTACATGTGCGTCTTGACTGCGAACACGGTGAACAGGACCCGCATGGAACTCTCCACGGCATGGTGTGTGCCCCAGCGGCACGACTCGGACGGGGCACGCCTCAGACGATGTGGACCTCGGGCACGTAGAGGATCCAGCGCCCTCCGGCGTCGCGGAAGGCCTGTTCCTTGGCCATGATCTCCTCGCGGTGGTTCCAGGCGAACAGCAGTGCGTAGTCCGGGTAGGGGTCGCGGAACGCGGTGTCCGGGCGCACCGGGATGTGCATGCCCGGTGTCAGCTTTCCCTGCTTCGACGGAGTCGTGTCGCAGACGTAGGGTACGAGTTCCGGTCCGATGCCGCAGAAGTTCGTCACGGTGGAGCTCTTCGCCGTGGCGCCGTAGCCGGCGATCCGGTGGCCCTGCGCCGTCAGGTCCCGCAACAGGGCGACCAGGTCCCGGCGGACGGTGTGCACGGACGCGCCGAACCGGTCGAGCCCGGCCGCCTCCCCGATGCCGCGGGCCGCTTCCTCGGCCTGCAGTTCGGCGACGGCAGGCGTGGGCGTGCGCCGGCCCGCCCGTGCGAGGGTGTAGCGAATCTGGCCGCCGTGCACCGGCAGCCGTTCGACGTCGACCAGCTCGAACCCGAAGCACGCGGCCATGGAGGCCACCGAGCGGGCGGTGAAGAAGAAGACGTGCTCGTCGTAGATCTGGTCGAAGCTGGTCCGGGCCAGGATCTCGCCCAGGTAGGGGTCCTCGAAGACGAACACACCGTCGGGCGCCAGGAGGATGTCGGCGCCCTCGAAGACGGCGCCGATGCCGGGAATGTCGCACATCGTGTTGGCGGAGTACACCACCTGCGCGTGTCCCTCGGCGGCCCGCACCTCGGCGGCCGACTCCGCGTCGAAGAAGGCGCTGTGGACCCGGCCCCCGGCGTTCCCCGTCGGCTCGAAGGCGAGATGGCGCACTCCGGCGTCGGCCACGGTGCGCAGGGTGACGCCGTCGTTGCAGCCGATTTCCACGAAGAGCGGGTCGGGGCCGCGCAGTTCCCGCGCGAGGAACCCGTGGCCCGTCTCCTCGAAGTGCGTGTGCATCACCGTGGAGCCGGCCGAGTGGTACGGGTAGCCCTTGTGGAACAGCCGCTCCCGGGGAACGTCCTCGGTGAGCTGCACCATGCCGCAGGACGTGCAGGCACCGACGGCGAGCCGGTAGCGGAACTCTTCACCGGTCGCGTCGGGACTGACGAACGCTGAGGACAGGGGATGGCTGCCGAAGTCGAGGAACTCGCGGACCGTGCTGCTGCATATCCGGCACTGTGACATGGGCGCGGACAACTCCGAAGGTCGAGTGGTCGTGGTGGGTTCAGACAGCCGGAGGCTGCCCGGTGAGGCTGTGCAGGCAGGCCACCAGACTGCGCGCCTGAATGTTGACGTAGTGGCTGTGCCGCAGGAGGTCGACCAGTTGCCGCACCGTCATCCAGCGGAAGTCGGGGTGGCCGAAGCCGGCGTCGATGTCGGTTTCCACGACGAGGTACCGGTTGCGCGCGTGGTAGAAGCGCCCGCCCTCCTCGGAGAGCACGGCGTCGAACCGGATGCGGTCGGCGGGCGCGTCGAGCACCTCGTCCAGGAACATCGGGCGCGCCGCGTCGGGCAGGTGATCGAAGTTGCCGGGGGTGCACTGCACGGTGGGGGACAGCTCCGCGACGTCCAGGTAGCCGGGCTCGACCAGGGCGTGCATCAGGACGTGAAGCACTCCGTCGATGGACCTCACCAGGAAGGCGACGACGCCGCCGTCGCGTGGTTTGATCATCGGCTGGGTCCAGCCGCCGACCTCCCTGCCCCCGGCCCGTACGTCCACGGCGATCAACTCGAAGAACCGGCCGCTGTCGTGGGTGATGGCGTACTCGCCGCGCTGCCACTGTTCGAGGGCGTTCAGCGGCAGCGTGCTGGTGTGCACCTCGGAGCGGGTGCGCACATCGGTGACCCAGTTCAGGATGTGGCCGTCCGGGTGCAGACCGCCGCCCGTGCCGTGGCACGAGCGCAGCAGTGCGGCGGTGAAGGAGTCGTCGGCGGGTCCGGGCGCCGTCCGCTGCGTGGGGCCGGAGAAGGGCAGGCAGGACAGGACGGTGCGGGCGTCCATGTTGACGATGTCGTCCAGGGCGAGCAACTGGTGGATCTGGCCGAGGGTGAGCCACCGGAAGCCGTCGAGGAGTTCCACGTCCTCGGTGACCTCGACGATCATGTTCCGGTTGCGCTTGCGGTAGAACCACGAGCCCTGCTCGGACTGGCGGACGTCGGTGATGACGCGGTGCCGACCGGGTTCCCTGAAGTAGTCCAGGTAGGGCACCGGGCGGCCCCGGTGGACGCGCGAGTAGTTGCTGCGGGTCGCCTGTACAGTGGGGGAGAGCTGGAGCCCGTTGACGTTCCCGGGTTCCACCTTGGCCTGCATCAGGAAGTGCAGTACGCCCTCGAACTCCTTCGCCAGGATGCCGAGGATTCCGATCTCCGGCTGGTTGATGATGGGCTGGGTCCAGTGCGGCACCGGCCCGTCGGGGACCGTCACGTCGAGCCCTTCGACCCGGAAGAAGCCGCCGCTGACATGGGCGAGATTCCCGGTGACCGGGTCAGTGGTCCAGCCGGTCAGTTCGTCCAGGGGAATGGGCCGCACGTCTGTGTAGGCACGCTCGGCGAACTCCTTGAACCACGGGTGGAAGGTGTCCAGCGGCGTGGCCCGGCTGTCGCGGGCGTCGACGGACCGGCTGATCCGCCCCGGCACCGCCGCCGCGGCGGCGGGGTGTTCCGTCATCGAGGGCTCCTCGTCTGCTGTCGGGCGGCCTGCGTTCAGACGGTGCGCAGGACCTCGCGCAGCGCGTCGATCACCTTGTCCTGTACGTCCGGCGACAGGGACGGGTACATCGGCAGGGAGAAGATCTCGCTGGCCAGGGACTCGGTGACGGGCAGCGACCCCTCGCCATAACCGAGGTGCGCGTAACCGCTCATGGTGTGGACCGGCCACGGATAGCTGATGTTGAGCATGATGTCGTACGACTTCAGGGCTTCCACGACGGCGTCTCGGCGTGGGTGGCGGACCACGTACACGTAGTACACGTGCTCATTGCCGAGCGTCGTGCCCGGCAGGACCAGCTCCGTGTCGCCGAGGCCCTCGGCGTACCGCTCGGCGACCGCGCGGCGCCCCTGCACGTACTGGTCGAGTCGGCGCAGCTTGCGGCGGAGGATCTCCGCCTGCACCTCGTCCAGGCGGCTGTTGTGACCGGGGGAGCGGACGACGTAGTAGCGCTCTGCCATGCCGTAGTAGCGCAGCTGGCGCAGGGCGTCGGCGGTCTCGGCGCCGGCCGTGATGACGGCGCCGCCGTCGCCGTAGGCGCCGAGCACCTTGGTCGGGTAGAAGGAGAACGCCGCCGCGTCGCCCATGCTGCCGGCGGGCCGGCCGTGGTGGGTGGCTCCGTGCGCCTGGGCGCAGTCCTCCAGAACGGTCAGACCGTGCCGGCCGGCGATCTCCCGCAGCGGCTCCATGTCCACGCACTGCCCGTACAGGTGCACCGGCAGCAGGCACCGGGTCCGGTCGGTGACGGCCGCCTCGACCTGGGCGGTGTCCATGAGGTAGTCCTCGGCGCGCACGTCGACGAAGACCGGCTTCGCGCCGGTGCCTTCGATGGCCACGACCGTCGGCGCCGCGGTGTTCGAAACGGTGATGACCTCGTCACCGGGGCCGATGCCCAGGGCCTGGAGGCCGAGCTTGACCGCGTTGGTGCCATTGTCGACGCCGACGCCGTAGGTGACACCGTGATACGCCGCGAACTCCTCCTCGAAGCTCCGCACGCTGTTTCCGAGCACGAGCCTGCCGGAGCGGAAGACATGGTCCACTGCGTCGAGGATATCGTCGCGCTCTTCCTCGTATTCCGCCAGATAATCCCAGACGAGCGTGGTCACAGATACTCCCGATTCTGCATAATTGGGCGGTGCGAACCGGCCCAAGTCTGGCCAGTCCGTCTGGAACTCACAACCCCTAGCCGCCCCACACCGGTTGGGGCCACCCCAGACCAACGTTTTTCATCTTGCGGTGAATGCGATGATATCGCTAGCTTGCGCCCATGAAGGGAATAATCCTTGCCGGGGGCACGGGTAGTCGGCTCAATCCGGTAACCATCGCCGTGACAAAACATCTCCTGCCGGTCGGCGAAAAGCCGATGATTTATTACCCCATCTCGGTCCTCATGTTCGGTGGCATCAAAGAAGTACTCATCATCGCGAGGCCGGAGGACATCACACAGTTCCAGCGCCTGCTTGGCGACGGATCGCATCTGGGCCTGTGCATCGAATACGCCGAGCAGCCGCGACCGACCGGCCTGGCGGACGCCTTCGTCATCGGCGCCGATCACATCGGCAACGACTCGGTCGCCCTCGTCCTCGGCGACAACATCTTCCACGGGCCGGGCTTCCAGAACCTCCTCGACGAGCACACCAGGGACGTCCAGGGCTGCGTCCTCTTCGGGTACGGCGTCAAGGACCCCGAGCGCTACGGGGTCGGCGAGACGGACGCCCTCGGCCGCCTGGTCTCCATCGAGGAGAAGCCCCTCCGGCCCCGGTCGAACCGCGCCATCACCGGCCTGTACCTCTACGACAACGACGTGATCGACATCGCGAAGAACGTCCGCCCCTCCCCACGCGGCGAGCTCGAGATCACCGATGTCAACCGGGTCTACCTGGAGCGCGACCGGGCCACCATGATCGACCTCGGGCGAGGTTTCGCCTGGCTGGACACCGGAACGCCCGAGTCGCTGCTTCAGGCGTCCTTGTACGTGCGGACCCTGGAGGAGAGGCAAGGGGTGCGCATCGCCTGCCTTGAGGAGATCGCCCTGCGCAAGGGTTTCATCGACGCCGACCAGTGCCATCGCCTCGGCGAGGCCCTCGGCAACTCCGGCTACGGCCAGTACGTCATGGACATCGCCCGGGAACTGTCGGCCTGACAGGGCGTCAGCCTGCTTGCGTGGCCGCCACCGGGCAGCGGGCGACGCCCTGCACGACGGGCGACCGCATCCGGCGCACCACGTCACCGGCCAGGCCCAGACCGCCGACCCGGTCGGCGACGAGCATCCCGAGCGCCGCCCCGGTCAGGAACCGCACCACGGGCGCAGTGAAGCCGGCCGGGGAGCGCCCGTGCAACGACAGCGGGGGCACGCCGGTTGCCCGGGTCACAAGGAACCCGTCCGGGTCCGGGTACGCCTCCGGATCACGGCCGGCCGCGTCGACGAGGACCACCACCTGGTGCCCCTTGTCGAGCCTCTGGCCCGCGATCTCCACCTCCTCGCTCACGATACGGCTCTCCAGACGAACCGGCGGCTGGAACCGCAGCGTCTCCTCGACGGCACCCGCCACCAGCCCGGGATCCTCCCGCAGCAGCGCCAGCTGACCGGGGTGGGCCAGCAGCGCCAGCGTCGCGTTGCAGACCAGATTCGCCGTGATCTCCACACCCACCACCAGGGTGAGCATCAGCGCCACGGTCGCGTCGGCCGCCGCCCTGCCCTGGTCCGGGGCGTCGCGCAGCAGCCGGCTCACCGGATCGTCGCCCGGCGCCGCGGTCCGGGCCGCGACCAACGTGTCGACCACCTTCCGCAACCCGTCGAAGGACTCGACGAGCCTCCTGGTCATCGCCAGGGTCGGCGGGCACAGCAGGGCGTCGAGCGCCGTGCCGGCCCCAGCGCACAGCCCGGCCACCTCCGCGCGCTCGGTCTCGGAGAGCCCCAGCAGCTCCGCGACCGCGGCGACCGTACCGGGCCGCGCGAAGTCCTCCATCAGGTCGAACGAACCCTCCAGCGACCCCAGCGTCCGCTCGAACACCCCCTCGACGGCGCCGCGACTCCGCTCCAGCGCCGCACTCCCGAGCACCGGCGCGACCGCCGCCGTCAGCTCGGCGTAGAACGCCGGGGGCCTGGCCAGCACGTCGTCGTCGAGCTGGAGCACGTGCTTCAGGCTGGAACCCGCGTCAATGCCGAAGACCTTCCGACGGCGCCGCGCCTTCGGATCGCGCAGCGTCAGCCGTTCGTCCTTCAGTACCTCGGCACCCGCCGTGTACGACGCCGTGACCCACGTGTCGGACTCGCTCTGCCGCATCGCCGGCCGTCCCCGCATCCCCCGGTACAGGGTGTGCGGATCGATGCCCTGGGCGCGCAGGATCAGCGCGTACGGATCACCGCGGTTGCCCCGCATCCACTGAGTACCTCGAGCCGCCAGCAGATGCCGCGTCAGTTCGCTGTCGTCCAGCAGCCTCGGATCGACCTGATGCCTCGTCATGGCTGTGGAGCTCCCTTCCGTCACACCCCGGTGGACACGGTCAGTGATGTTCCTAGCCGGTCCCGGCACCAGTGGGCCACCCCTGCCGCCCGGTACTGCGGGTCACCGGCCCACCTGCGGCGAAAAGGGGTGGATAGGGGCTGAAGGGGTCCGGGAGACATGTGAGGGTGTGCCCGTACCTGGTGGAGGTGCGTACTCCCATTCACGTGACCGGATGACGGGAAGGCCTGATGGCTAAAGCTTTGATCATCGGTGGTGGCGTCGCGGGACCCGCCAGCGCCATTGCGCTGCAGCGGGCCGGACTCGAACCGGTCGTCTACGAGGCGTACGACAGGGACGCCGACGGGATCGGGCAGAACCTCGTCCTCGCCGTCAACGGATACAGCGCTCTGCTCGCCCTCGGCGTCGGACACCTCGCCCCTGGCTTCGACATCCCCCGCTACCGCTTCCACCTCGGCAACGGCAAGCAGCTGTGCCAGGTGCGCAACGGCTCCCCGCTGCCCGACGGCACGGCCGCCCGTGCCATCACCCGCTCCGACCTGTACACGACGCTGCGCGACGCGGCCATCGACCGCGGCGTCGAGACCCACTTCGGCAAGCGGCTCGTCGACGCCTCGCTCACCGAGAAGGGGGTCGTCGCACGCTTCGCAGACGGCACCGAGGCCACCGGCGACGTCCTCGTGGGCGCCGACGGCCTGCACTCCGTCACCCGCAAGGTCATCGACCCCTCCGGAATCCGCTACCGCTACGGCGGACTGTGGACCACGGGCGGCTACGCCACCGGCGTCGCCGTTCCCAGTGACCCCGGCACCGAGTTCATGTACCTCGGAAAGCGCGGCTTCTTCTGCCACATCCCCGACCCCGAGGGCCGCGTCTGGTGGTACGCGTCGATCACCCGACCCGAGGAGCCCGACCCGAAGGACCTGGCAGCCGTCACTCCCGAGGAGTGGCGCGCCGAACTCATCCGCCTGTTCACCGGCGACGCCAACTCCGCCGTCGAGCTCATCAACGCGACCGAGGCCATCTGGCCGCCCCGTCCCATCCAGGACATCCCCACCCTCCCCAAGTGGCGCAACGACCGGATGGTCGTCATCGGCGACGCATGCCACGCCGTCTCGCCGTCCGCCGGACAAGGCGTCTCCATGGCCATCGAGGACGCCGTCGTTCTCGGCAAGTGCCTGCGCGACATCCCCGACATCCCCCGGGCCCTGTCCGTCTACGAGGACATCCGCCGTGAACGTGTCGAACGCATCGTCGCCTTCGGCAAGCAGTGCGGCCAGGCCCTGATGACCGGCAGCAAGGCCCGCAGGATCGGCCGGGACGTGTTCGCCCGCATCGCGTTCAGCCAGCGCGGCGCCGAGAAGGGGCAGGAGGAGATGCGCTGGCTCTACGACCACCGCATCGACTGGGACGCCCCGATCGGCACCACCAACGTGCCGGCCGGGGCGTAGGGGCCGGAGGCATCGGCCGGCCGCTGTGACCGGACCAGCGGCCGTGGCACGACAGGGGGAGGAGATGCCATGCGCGTCCTGTTCGCGGTGTACGGCGCGAAGACACACTTCTACAACGTGGTCCCGATGGCCTGGGCGCTGCGCGCCGCCGGGCACGAGGTGTGCGTCGCGAGCCAGCCCGAGATCGTGGACGCCATCACGCGCACCGGCCTGCCCGCCGTCGCCGTCGGCGAGGAGGTCGACCTCCGCCTGCGCTCCGGCGCCGGCGGCGACGACCACGTCACCAGCGGTTCCTCGTGGCGCGACCTCAACGCGGGTGTCACCGAGACCCGGCCCGAGGAACTGACCTGGGACTACGTCCTCGGCACCTTCACCATCGCCTGCTCCATGCACTACGAGCACGCCACCGGGGGCCGGCCCATGCTCGACGACCTCGTCGAGTTCGCCCGCCACTGGCGCCCCGATCTCGTCATCTGGGACGCCATGACGTTCGCCGGTCCGGTGGCGGCCCGCGCTTGCGGCGCCGCCCACGCCCGCATGCTGTTCGGGATCGACTACATCGGCAGGATGTACGGCGACTACGCCACCCAGCTCGCCGCGCAGCCGCCCGAACGCCGGGACGATCCGGTCGGCGACTGGCAGGCCGGCCGCCTCGCCCGCTTCGGCTGCCCCTGGGACGACACACTGGCCACGGAGATGATGACCGGTCAGTGGACCATCGACCCCACACCGCCATGGATGCAGTTCCCCCTGGACCTGCCCTTCACCCCGGTCCGGTACCTGCCGTTCAACGGACCCACCGCCGTGCCCGACTGGGTGCACGAGCCACCGAAGCGCCCCAGGGTCTGCCTGACCCTCGGCATGACGGCACGCGAAGTGCTCGGCGGCGACCTGTTCTCCACCGCGCAGATGCTCCAGGCGCTGGCGGAACTCGACATCGAACTCGTGGCCACCCTCGATGCCGGCCAGCTCACGGAACTCGACGCCCTCCCCGACAACGTGCGCGTCACGGACTTCGTCCCCCTGAACGACCTGCTGCCCAGCTGCTCCGCCATCGTGCACCACGGCGGCTTCGGCACCCTCGGCAACGCCCTCGCCCACGGCGTCCCCCAGATCATCGCGCCCGGTCGCTACTGGGACGAGATCCGCTTCGGCGAACGGCTGGCGGACCGCGGCGCGGGCCTCCTTCTCGACTACGAACGCCTTTCCGGCGACGGCCTGCGCAACCACCTCGACGCCCACATGCTCAAGAACCAGATCAACCGGCTCCTCGACGAACCGTCGTTCCAGGAGAACGCCGCCCTCATCCGTGAGGAGCTACTCGCCACCCCCAGCCCGCACGACCTCGTGGCGGAGCTGGAAGAACTGACCGCCCATCACCGCGACTAGGGCCTCGGTCCCCAGCGCCTGCGAGGGAGTTAACAGCGTGTCATCAGGAAAGTGGTCCGGGAAGACAGTAGTTGTCACCGGTGGCACCGGGTTCATCGGATCGCACTTCGTCGAAGAACTGCTCGCTGCCGGCGCCGACGTGACCTGCCTCTACCGCCGTGACAACCGGGGTGTCCTGCCTCAGCTCCCCAGCACCGAACGGCTCCGACCCGTGCAGTGCGACGCCCTCGACGAGCATGCGCTCGCCGCCGCCTTCGACGCACTCCCGCAGGTGGACGCCGTCTTCCACTGCGCGGTGGTCTCCGGTACCTGGGACTTCCGCCGCGAGCACTCGGCGCAGATCCTGGACACCAACATGCGCACGGTCTCCAACACGCTGCGGCTGGCACGACGGCACAGCGTCCCCGAAGTCGTCATCCTCAGCTCCAGCGACGTGTACCTGTCGCCGACCACGGACCCCATCCGCGAGGACGACGACTTCCACCGGCAGATGCACTACCACCCGGACGGCTACTACCTGTCCAAGACGTACACGGAAGTACTCGCGGAGACCTACCGCAACGAATACGGCATGAACATCTACCTGCCCAGGCTCACCAGCGTCTACGGTCCTCGGGACAACTTCGAGGTGGACACCACCCGCGTCGTCCCCAGCATGTTCGCCAAGGCCGTCTCGGGACAGGAAATCGAGATATGGGGAGACGGCAGCCAGACCAGGACCTATATGTACGTCACCGACCTGGTCCGCGCCATCCTGCAGACCGTCGGCAACGACAAGTACCACACCATCAACGTCGGAACGGCGGAAACCGTGTCCGTCCTCCAGCTCGCACAGTACGTGTGCGCCGCGCTCGGACAGCCCGAGCGCATCACATTCCTCCGTGACAAATCGGGCGGCCGGCCGAGCCGCAATCTCGACCTCGGAAGGCTCGACGAACTCATCGGCTTCCGCCCCCGCACCCTCCGCGAAGGGCTTGAGGCGACCGTCGACTGGTACCGCAGGCACCGCCCCTATCAGCCCCTAACGTGAAGGACCGGCAGCGGAACTCGGCCAGGTAAATAAGGGTGTGATGCCGTTGTGGCGGCGGGATAGCGTGGCCATCACCGTCCCCTCGCCCTGTCCCGCTGGAAGAGGATTTATGCGCGTCCTTCTCACGACTCATGCCGTGCATTCACATCTCTACAATCTGGTGCCGATCGCCTGGGCGCTTCGCACCGCGGGTCACGAGGTGTGCGTGGCCACCCACCCCAATTTCCTGGAGACCGCGAAGAGCACCGGAATCACCACGGTGCCCGTCGGCGAGGAACTCGCCGCCCCCCGCGACCTGCCGGCCGCCCCTGGCGCCCCGGCCGGGTCCGGAACGCCTTTCGGATTCGGCTACGACATGGCGGAGACCCGCCCCGAGGTGCTCACTCCCGACTACGTCCGGGGAACACTCGCCACCTACACGTCCAGGATGTGCGAGTACCTGTCCAACCAGTCCATGCTCGACGACCTGGTGGAGTTCGCCCGGGCCTGGAAACCGGACCTGGTCGTCTGGGACGCGCACCACTACGCCGGGCCGGTCCTCGCGCGGGCCGTCGGCGCGGCACACGCCCGCATCCTCGCCGCCCCCGACCACTGGGCCAGGATGCACTCCCTGCTGCCGGCCCCCACGTCCGGGCAGTCCGCTGTACCCGGCGACGACCCGATGGCCGACTACCTCGGGGGCAAACTGGCCCCCTACGGCGCCGAGTTCGACCAGGAGATGGTGGTCGGGCAGGCCACCATCGACCCGCTGCCGTCCTTCCTGCGCTTTCCTCTGCCGAACGGTCACCTGCCGATGCGGCACGTCCCGTTCAACGGCCCCGCCACCATCCCCGCATGGCTGCGCCGCAAGCCGAGGCGTCCGCGCGTCTGTCTTACGCTCGGCATGACCCGCAGGGCGTCCGGCGTCGAGCAGCGGGCCGGGAACGCCTTCCCCTTCGCCACCGTGCTGGAGCAGCTCGCGGGCCTGGACGTCGAGGTCGTGGCCACCCTCAGCGCCGACCAGGTGCCGCCGGGCACCAGCATTCCTGAGAACGTGCGGATCTTCGACTACTTGCCCCTGAACGCCCTCCTGCCAACGTGCACGGCGATCGTCCACTACGGCGGCATGGGCACGGTCGGCGTGGCCGCCGTGCACGGCGTTCCCCAGCTGAGCATTCCCGGCAACATCTGGGGCGAGGGGGTCGTGATGCGGCAGTGGGCCGAGCAGGGCGCCGGCCTGGTCGCCGACGCCGACACCCTCGTGGAGCGGCTGGGCCGGCTCATCGACGACCCGTCGTTCGCAGCGGGAGCGGAGCGCATCCAGAAGGAGATGCTGGCCGCCCCGAGCCCGCACGACCTCGTCCCCGCACTGGAAGAGCTCACTGAACGGCACCGGGACTCCCGGACCCATGCCGCCTGAACGACACGAACTGCCTGGAGAACCGGTGGACAACGAGGAGAAGCTCCTCCAGTACCTCAAGCGCGCGACCGCCGACCTGCGGGAGGCCCGCCGACGGCTGCGGGAGAACGAGCAGCGCGCGGGAGAGGCCATCGCCATTGTGGGGATGGCGTGCCGGTATCCGGGTGGGGTGTCTTCGCCTGAGGGTTTGTGGCGGGTGGTTCGGGATGGTGTGGATGCGATTGGGGAGTTTCCGGAGGATCGTTATTGGGATGTGGAGGGGTTGTTTGATCCGGTGCCGGGGGTGCCGGGGAAGAGCTATGCGCGTGAGGGTGGGTTTGTTGGTGGTGCGGCTGATTTTGATGCGGAGTTTTTCGGTATCAGTCCGAATGAGGCGTTGGAGATGGATCCGCAGCAGCGGTTGTTGTTGGAGTCGTCGTGGGAGGCGTTGGAGCGGGCGGGGATTGTTCCGGGTTCGTTGCGGGGGAGTGCGACGGGTGTTTTTGCTGGGGTGATGTATCACGATTATGCGGGGAGTGGGGCGTTGGGGAGTGTGGTGTCGGGGCGGGTGGCGTATGCGTTGGGGTTGGAGGGGCCGGCGGTGAGTGTGGATACGGCGTGTTCGTCGTCGTTGGTGGGGTTGCATTTGGCGGT
>NZ_JBIVPJ010000024.1:0-71419 GCF_044754585.1 Streptomyces sp. NPDC093065
TCGGGGTATCAACATATCTGGCGTTGACTTTTGGCACGCTGTTGAGTTCTCAAGGAACGGACGCTTCCTTCGTACTCACCCTCTCGGGCTTTCCTCCGGGCGCTTCCCTTCGGTCTTGCTGTCTTGCTTTTCCGACTCTATCAGATCTTTCCGATCCGATTCCCTGTCGGTGGGATTTGTCGTCGGCTTCGGGCCTTCGCCCCTCGGCCTTTCGACATTCACTACGTTAGCCGATTCTTCCTTGGACTCATAATCGCGTCCCGCGAGTCCGAATTCAGGCATGCGGACATGCCGAAATCGCTCCCGCTGAGGGAAGTCGTAGGTAGTGGGTTGGCCGCTTCCGGCTGCAGGCGATTGCCGTACCCGGGTCAAGCGGCTCGGGCTACCTTACGCGTCTCCCAAAGGTGAGTCAACTTCGGCGCTTCCTCGGGACATGCGCCCGATACGGGCTGACCGTCGGGTCGTCGGCGACCCAGTAGCGCCAGGGGTGCACGCCGCCTTCGCCGGCCACGCCGGTCCGGGGTCCGTTGCGTACCTGGTCACCGGGTACGGGGGCACCCGTCAGGATGCGCAGCGGGGTCTCCTCGGAGGCGCACGCGTCCGTGCCGTTCAGCGCGCGGTCCACGCCCAGGGCGGTGGCGAGGCGGGCCGGGCCTTTGGCCAGTTCCTTGTCGTTGCGGGCGGAGAGTCGACGGGTCCGGGCCAGTTCGGCGCCCTCGATGATCTCGCCGGCCCGGAGCAGGACCGCGCTCGCCCTGCCCTCGGGGCCGCACACCAGGTTCATGCAGAACCACATGCCGTAGGTGAAGTAGACGTACACGTGCCCGGGGGGACCGAACATCACGTCGTTGCGGGGGGTGCGACCGCGGTAGGCGTGGGAGCCGGGGTCGTTCTGACCGTCGTAGGCCTCCACCTCCGTCAGACGGAGGGCGATCGGACCGTCGGGGGTGCTGCGCACCAGGATCCGGCCCAGGAGGTCGGGGGCCACCTCGAGAATGGGGCGGTCGAAGAAATGCCTGGGCAGGGGCGTACGGTCGGGGCTCGCGATCATGCCGTCCGAGCGTAACGCAGCCGGGGCCGTGCGCGGGGCGGCCAGGGAGCGGCCGCCTTGCCGGGTGTGGGCGCGGAACCGGTCACGACCGGATCGCGTTTGTATGGATCGAGGATCCACACGTAAGCCTGGAGAGGGAGAGACATGGCGTTCAAGAAGCTGCTCGCGAGCCTGGGGGCCGGCGGGGCCTCGGTCGAGACCGAGCTGCATGAGGTCAACGTCGTACCGGGGGGTGTCGTCCAGGGCGAGGTGCGGATCCAGGGAGGGTCCGTCGACCAGGAGATCGAGGGGCTGTCGGTCGGACTCCAGGCCAAGGTCGAGGTGGAGAGCGGCGACCAGGAGTACAAGCAGGACATCGAGTTCACCAAGGTTCGGCTCGGCGGTGCCTTCCAGCTGAAGGCCGGTGCGGTGCACGCGGTGCCGTT
Source organism: Streptomyces sp. NPDC093065 (assembly GCF_044754585.1). Taxonomy (NCBI): domain Bacteria; kingdom Bacillati; phylum Actinomycetota; class Actinomycetes; order Kitasatosporales; family Streptomycetaceae; genus Streptomyces; species Streptomyces sp. NPDC093065. Next base: position 1,477 of record NZ_JBIVPJ010000024.1, read on the forward strand.
CGGGCTCGAGATTCCGTGGGAGACGCCGATCACCACGATCGACGGGCAGTCGCTGCGCGGGATGCACATCGGTGTCACCACGGAGCTGGAGATCGCGCGCGCCGTGGACTCCGGCGACCTGGACCCGATCAACGTGCACCCGCTGCCGGCGCAGAAGGCGATCCTGGACGCGTTCATCCAGCTGGGCTTCCGCTTCAAGAGCGCGGACATGGAGCGCGGCCACATCCGGGGCACGCGGCAGCAGCTCCCCTTCTACCAGGAGATCGAGTTCTTCCCGCCTCAGCAGTACCGCGGGCTGAACCAGGTCGAGCTGAGCTTCGTGGCCGACGCGCAGGCGATGGACGTCGTGCTGGAGATGGACAAGAAGCCCGGGCTGTTCAGCGAGGGCAGCGACACGTTCCGTTCCTTCAAGGTGGGGCTGAACGACTACCAGGGCACCGACTGGACGGCGTACCTCAACCAGTGGCTGTCGGAGGTCGGCAGCAAGCGCAACTGGTTCTGACGGATCCGGCGGTGAAGCCCGTAGGCTCGGTCGCCTCTGCACCAGAACATCAGGAGGTACCGAGGTGACCGAGCTGAAGCGGCGTCCGCTCCCCCATGACTTCCACCCGCCCGTGCCGTCGTTCACCGTGACGAGTGAGGACGTGCGGGAAGGCGGGACGCTCAAGGACGCTCAGGTCTACGCGGCCGGGAACACCTCTCCGCATCTGCGGTGGGAGGGCTTCCCCGCCGACACCAAGAGCTTCGCCGTGACCTGCTACGACCCGGACGCCCCGACGGGCAGCGGGTTCTGGCACTGGGTGGTGTTCGACATCCCGGCCTCGGTGACCGAGCTGCCGGCGGGTGCGGGCAGCGGCGCGTTCGAGGGGCTGCCCGCGGGCGCCGTACAGGCGCGCAACGACTACGGCGGCAAGGAGTTCGGCGGTGCCGCGCCGCCGGCCGGGGACGGCCCGCACCGGTATGTGTTCACGGTGTACGCAGTGGACCAGGAGAAGCTCGGTCCGGACGCGGACGGCACCCCCGCCTTCGTCGGCTTCAACCTGCGCTTCCACACGATCGCGCGCGCCCAGCTGATCGGCGAGTACGAGGTGCCCGCGGACAGCTGACCCAGCCGAGCGTTCATGGAACGTTTGCCCGCCCCTGGTCTTGGAATGGATCAGGGGCGGGCATCTTTATATTGCGTTGTCCATCTCGGCGTGCCCGGCCAGAGTTGATCCCAGCCCGCCAGGGGGTGGGCCGGTGCGCACGGGAGGTGGGCTGGTATGCGGGACACGCTGGTGCTGAACGCTAGCTTCGAGCCGTTGTCGACGGTGACGTTGAATCGAGCCGTCGTTCTGGTGCTCCAGGACAAGGCCGTCGTCGAACGGGCCCACCCCTCGCTGCGGATGCGCGGAGCCGCGCTCGACATACCCGCGCCGCGGGTGATCAGGCTGTGCCAGTACGTACGGGTGCCGTTCCGAAGACGTGCGCCGTGGTCGAGGCGGGGGGTGCTGGTCAGGGACCGGCACCGGTGCGCGTACTGCGGGCGGCGGGCGACGACCGTCGACCACGTGGTGCCGCGGTCGCACGGCGGTCAGGACACGTGGCTGAACACGGTGGCCTCGTGTGCGCAGGACAATCACCGCAAGGCGAACCGGACGCCGGAGCAGGCGGGGATGCCGTTGCTTCGGGAGCCGTTCGAGCCGACTCCGGCCGATGCGATGTTGCTGGCGCTGGCCCGGGACGACTTCGCTGCGCTGCCGGAGTGGTTGGTGTTGGACGCGGCGTGACGGCTGCGCCGTCGGGGCTGGGGTTCTGACGCCGGGCGCGGGCTGTCCGTGGCTGGTCGCGCAGTTCCCCGCGCCCCTGGGGGCGTGACACCGCCCGGCGTTCACAAGAACCGTCAGTCGATCGACGGCTTCTCCCGGCGTTCCTGGGCGGGGACGCTTGCGCCGCCGTTGCCGCTGCCCGAACCGCCGCCCAGGCCGCCGATGTTGCCCATGGCGCCCGAGAGGCCCTTGAGGGCGTCGCCGATTTCGCTGGGGACGATCCAGAGCTTGTTGGCGTCGCCCTCGGCGATCTTCGGGAGCATCTGGAGGTACTGGTAGGAGAGCAGCTTCTGGTCCGGGTCGCCGGCGTGGATGGCCTCGAAGACGGTGCGGACGGCCTGGGCCTCGCCCTCGGCGCGCAGGGCCGCGGCCTTGGCCTCACCTTCGGCGCGCAGGATCTGGGACTGCTTCTCACCTTCGGCGCGCAGGATCTCGGACTGGCGGACACCTTCGGCCTGGAGGATCGCGGCGCGCTTGTCCCGGTCGGCGCGCATCTGCTTCTCCATCGAGTCCTGGATGGAGGTGGGCGGTTCGATGGCCTTGAGCTCGACGCGGTTGACGCGGATGCCCCACTTGCCGGTGGCCTCGTCGAGGACGCCGCGCAGGGCCGCGTTGATCTCCTCGCGGGAGGTCAGGGTCCGCTCCAGGTCCATGCCGCCGATGATGTTGCGGAGCGTCGTGACCGTGAGTTGCTCGATGGCCTGGATGTAGCTGGCGACCTCGTAGGTCGCGGCGCGGGCGTCGGTCACCTGGTAGTAGATGACGGTGTCGATGTTGACGACCAGGTTGTCCTGGGTGATGACCGGCTGCGGCGGGAAGGGGACGACCTGTTCGCGCAGGTCGATGCGGTTGCGGATGGTGTCGATGAACGGGACCACGATGTTGAGGCCCGCGTTGAGGGTCCGCGTGTAGCGGCCGAAGCGCTCGACGATGGCGGCACTGGCCTGTGGAATGACCTGGATGGTCTTGATCAGGGCGATGAAGACCAACACCACCAGGATGATCAGGACGATGATGACCGGTTCCATCGTGGGTGTCCGTCCCCTTCTCCGCCTCGGCGCTCCGGCAGATCCTATTGACGACCAGATCTCGTTGAGCAGGTCTTGTTGCGCAGATCCTGTTGACGCAGAACCTGTTGAACTGTCTGGCCCTGACTACTGCTGATCCTACGGCTGTTGAGGATCTTGCTGGTCGAGTCTGACAGACGGTCGCACGACTCGGGGGTCGTTCGGGCCACTTGCGGCAGGGCGGGTCACATGATGACGGCCGTGGCTCCGTCGATCTCCACGACGTCCACTTCCTCACCGGGCTCGAAGGCGCGTCCGGTGTCCAGGGCGCGTGCCGACCAGATCTCCCCCGCGAGTTTGATCCGGCCGCCGGAGCCGTCGACCCGCTCCGTGACGACGGCCTGTCTGCCTTTCAGCGCGTCCACACCTGAGGCCATTTGGGGCTGTTGGGCACGGTGTCGGGCGGCGACGGGCCGTACGACCGCGATGAGGGCGACCGAGACGATGACGAAGACGATGACCTGGACGACCAGGTCCGCGCCCAGCCCGGAGGCGACGGCGGCGGCTACGGCGCCGACGGCGAACATCCCGAACTCCGGCATCGCGGTCACGACGAGCGGGATTCCGAGCGCTGCCGCGGCGACGAGCCACCACACCCATGCGTCGATGTCGTTCACGCTGTCATGGTAGGTCCGTTGGGGATGTCAGGGACAGGGCGCACGCGGGGCGGGTCAGGACAGCGGGAGCCCCTTCGCGGTCCAGCGGTCCCCGGCCTGCTCGACGACGAGCGGGAGCCCGAAGCAGAGGGACAGGTTGCGGGAGGTGAGTTCGAGCTCCAGCGGCCCGGCGGCCAGCACCTTGCCCTGACGGATCATCAGGACGTGGGTGAAGCCTGGGGCGATCTCCTCGACGTGGTGGGTGACCATGATCATGGAGGGGGCGATGGGGTCGCGGGCCAGTCGACCGAGGCGGCGGACGAGGTCCTCGCGGCCGCCGAGGTCGAGGCCGGCGGCCGGCTCGTCGAGCAGGAGCAGTTCGGGGTCGGTCATCAGGGCGCGGGCGATCAGGGTGCGCTTGCGCTCTCCCTCGGAGAGGGTGCCGAACCTGCGCTCCAGGTACTCGGTCATGCCGAGGCGGTCGAGGAAGGCGCGGGCGCGCTGCTCGTCGATGTCCTCGTACTCCTCCTGCCAGCCGGCGGTCATGCCGTACGCGGCGGTCAGGACGGTCTGCAGGACGGTCTGGCGCTTGGGAAGCTTGTCGGCCATGGCGATGCCGGCCACGCCGATGCGCGGGCGCAGCTCGAAGACGTCGGTGCCGGGCTTGCCGAGCGTCTCGCCGAGGATGGTGGCGGTGCCGCTGCTGGGGTAGAGGTAGCTGGACGCGACATTGAGGAGGGTGGTCTTGCCGGCGCCGTTGGGGCCGAGGATGACCCAGCGCTCGCCCTCCTTGACCGACCAGGAGACCTGGTCCACCAGAGCCCGGCCCTCGCGGACCACGGATACGTCCTGAAGCTCCAGAACATCGCTCATGAGCGCGTTGTCTCCCCTTGCATTGTGGCCGGTCTCGGCTGTCGCGTACACCTGTGACTCGGGCCGCGGCGCCGGTGGGCGCAGGCCCCTCCAGGAAATCTACGCCACCGGTCGGGCTCACCGTTCCATCGGTCCGGTCCTTAGGGTGGGGGCATGCTCTCGGAACCACGCGCAGGGCGCCTTGCCGCCTGGGGAAATGCCCTGATTGCCCACATGGTCTCGCCGGACGACGCCGCGGTCGCGATCGTGGGCGAGGACGCGGTCCACCGGGTGGAGGGCCTGCCGGGTGAGGACGCCCCGGTCGGTCTCACGCTGGCGCTGGGGCGGCTGCGGGCGCTCGGGGCGAGTGGGCTGCGGGTCGCGCTGCCCGCGCCGGGGCATCCGCTGGGGCTCAGCGGGCCGCCGGAGTTCAACGCGCGGGCGTTGGACGCCGAGGAGGCGGTGATCTGTGAGGGGGCGGCGCTGGGGCTGGTGCCGGAGGTGTACGAGGCGGGGCCCGAGGGCGACGTGCACGTCGAGGTGGTGTGGCACTGTCTGCCGGTGCGGGAGGCGCCGCCTGCGGACGTGCCCTCGCTCGGGGAGGCGGAGCGGGAGCTGGCGGAGGCGCTGCGGGACGCGACGGAGGTGCTGACGCGGCTGGACGTCGCCGGGTCGGGGCCGGTGGCGGAGGCGGCGGTCTCGGCGTACCGGGCCCGGGCGGAGCGGTCCTCCGGGCGGGAGGTGCTGGCGCCGGGGTATCCGCCGCGGGCGGTGCGGGTGCTGGAGTTGGCGCAGCGGGTGGGGATGCTGGTGTCGCTGGCGTCCGAGAACGGGCACGGGGGTGCGGTGAGCGCGTCGGAGATGGCGGCGCGGGGGGAGGCGCTCAGGCCGGTGGAGCGGGTGGCTCGGCGGGCGCAGGTCGCGGCGTACAACTCCGTTGTGGTGGAGCCGGGGCGGTGACGGCGCCGTGTCTCGGCGGGCGCCCGGCGTGAGTGCGGGCGTGGGGCCGGAGTGCGCTGCTCGGCGCTGACGAGGTGCCGCAGCGCCCACCCGTGCCGCCCCAGCGGCACGACTGCCCGCTGCTGGGGGCGCATACGACTGCCTGTCGCTGGGACGGCATGGGAGGCGGCCTGTGTCAGTGGTTGATGCCCAGGTTGCCGAAGGCCGGGTTCAGGACGCCGATGACGTTGACGCTGTTGCCGACGGCGTTGACCGGGATGTGGACCGGCGCCTGGACCAGGTTGCCGGAGGCGACGCCCGGGGAGCCGACGGCCTTGCCGTGGGCGTGGGAGCCCCCGTCGGTGGCGGAGGCCATGCCCGCACCGGCGGCGATCAGCCCGCCGGCCACCATCGTCACGGCCGCTGCCTTCTTCAGGTTCTTCACTTACAAGCCCTCCTTGCGATCACCGGGGCAGTCGCCGCGGTGCGCACTGGAGAACGGCCGGGCCCCTCGAAGGATGCGCCATATGGGGGACATTCCCACGACGGTATGAATCTCCGACCGGAGGGGAACCCTCCGCCGCGGTGCCGCGTACCGGGTCAGCCCGTCACACCATGGCGTACGGCCCACAGGGCGGCCTGGGTGCGGTCCGCGAGGTCGAGTTTCATCAGGATGTTCGAGACGTGGGTCTTCACGGTCTTCTCGGAGAGCACCAGCGCGCGGGCGATCTCCCGGTTGGAGCGGCCGTCCGCGATCAGCCCGAGCACCTCGCGCTCCCGGTCCGTGAGGGAACCCGCTCTGCCCGGCCCGGAGCTGCTCTCCTCCTGGCTCAGCAGGGCGCCCGCGACCTCGGGCTGGAGCAGGATGTGCCCGGCGTGGACGGAGCGGATGGCGCCGGCCAGCGCGTCCGGGTCGACGTCCTTGTAGACGTACCCGGCCGCGCCCGCGCGCAGGGCCGGGACCACGGTGCGCTGCTCGGTGAAGCTGGTGACGACGAGCACGCGCGCGTGGTTGTCCAGCTCGCGGAGCCTGCGCAGCGCGTCGACGCCGTCCATGCCCGGCATCTTGACGTCCATGAGGATCACGTCGGGCTTCAGCTCCTGGGCGCGGTCGACGCCCTCGGCGCCGTCCGCGGCCTCGCCGACCACCTCGATGTCGTCCTGCACCTCCAGGAAGGTGCGCAGTCCCCGGCGGACCACCTGGTGGTCGTCGACGAGCAGCACCTTGATTGCCTCAGCCACCGGGAACCTCCATCTCGATCGTGGTGCCCTCGCCGGGCGCGGACCGCACGGTCAGCCGGCCGCCTGTGCCGTTCGTCCGGTCGCGCATCGAGACCAGGCCGAGGTGGCGTCCGGCGCGGCGGACCGTGCGCGGGTCGAAGCCGCTTCCGTCGTCGGTGATCCGCAGGACGGTTCCGGTGCCCCGCCGGTGCAGGGTCACGTCGACGTGTTCCGCCCCGGAGTGGCGCAGGGCGTTGTGCAGTGCCTCCTGTGCCACGCGCAGCATCGCCTCCTCCTGGGCGGCCGGCAGGGCCTTGACTCCGTGGCCGGTGAAGGTGACGCGGGCGGCGTGAGCGCGGTCGAGGACCTGGATCTGGGTGCGCAGGGTGGCGACGAGGCCGTCCTCCTCCAGGGCGGCGGGGCGCAGCTCGACGACGGCGGCGCGCAGTTCGTCGGCGGCTTCGGCGGCCAGGGTGGCGACCTGGTGCAGCTCGCCCTTGGCGCGCGCGGGGTCGCGGTCGACCAGGGCGGTGGCGGCCTGGGCGGTCAGGCGCAGCGAGAACAGCTTCTGGCTGACCGCGTCGTGCAGTTCGTGGGCGAGGCGGGAGCGCTCCTCGGCGATGGTCAGCTCGCGGCTGCGCTCGTACAGGCGCGCGTTGGTGAGGGCGATCGCGGCGTGCTGGGCGAGGATGCCGAGCAGTTCCTCGTCGTCCTGCGTGAAGCCGCAGCCGCCCGCGGGCTTCGGGCAGTTCTTGTTGGCCAGGAACAGCGCCCCGAGCACCTCGTCGCCGTCGCGGATCGGCAGGCCCAGGAAGTCGACCAGGTCGGGGTGGGCGGAGGGCCAGCCGCCGAAGCGGGGGTCCGTGCGGACGTCGGCGAGTCGCTCGGGGGTGGCCTCGTGGAGCATCGCGGCGAGGATGCCGTGCTGGCGCGGCAGGGGGCCGATGGCCTTCCACTGCTCGTCGCTGACGCCGTCGACCACGAACTGGGCGAAGCCGCCGTGGTCGTCGGGGACGCCGAGGGCGGCGTACTGCGCGTCGAGCAGCTCGCGGGCCGAGGCGACGATCGTCTTGAGGACGTCGCGCACCTCGAGGTGCCTGCTCATGGCCAGCAGCGCGGAGCTCACCGCGGTGAGGCCGGACCGGGGGCCGTGACTCATGTCCTCACGGTACCCGCGGGGGGTGGGGGCGGGATCGGCCCGGTGACGGGCGTCGCCTAGGGCGGTGGGCCTAGGTCCGGGGTCCTGCCCGTCGGGCCTAGGGCGAAGGGCCCTCCCCGGTCGGGACCGGTGCCCGAGGTGACCGGTGGGGCCGGGTTCCTACGTTGAGATCACGCCGTCCGGACGGACGGCGGGGACGACGAAGGGGACGTGTGTCATGCCGGTTGCGATCATCACGGGAGCGTCCAAGGGACTGGGCCGGGCGCTCGCCGAGGCCCTTGCGGCACGGGGGTGGGACCTGGTGCTGGACGCCAGGAACCCCGAGCCGCTCAAGGAGACGGCGACGGCGCTGGAGGCGTACGGCACGCGCGTGACGGCGTTGCCCGGCGACGTCACCGACTCCTGGCACCGTACGGCGCTGGTCACGGAGGCCCGGCAGCTGGGCGGCGTGGATCTGCTGGTCAGCAACGCGAGCGCGCTGGGCGCGGAGCCGCTGGTGCGGTTGGAGGGGCTGCCTCTGGACGGGCTGCGGCGGGCCCTGGAGGTGAACGTCGTGGCCGCGCTCGGCCTGGTGCGGGAGGCACTGCCGGCACTGCGGGCGGCTCCCGCGGGCGCGATGGTGACGGTCAGCTCGGACGCGGCCGCCGAGGCGTACGAGACGTGGGGCGGCTACGGGGCGTCCAAGGCGGCCCTGGACCAGCTGGCGGCGGTGCTGGGCGCCGAGGAGCCGGGGCTGCGGGTGTGGGCGGTGGATCCGGGGGACATGGCCACGGACCTGTACGCCGCGGCGGTGCCGGACGACGACGGCCTGCGGCCGGACCCGGCGAGTGTCGTGCCGGCGCTGCTGCGGCTGCTGGACGAGCGGCCGGCGAGCGGGCGCTACGGTGCCCCGGCGTTGCTGGAGGCGCGGTGATGCCGGCGTCGGTCGTGCGGGTGCCGGAGGAGTTGTCGGCCCGGGTGCCGGTGGAGCAGCGGGGGCCGGGCCTGGACCGGGACGGTGTCCGGCTGCTGGTGTCGCGCGGCACCGAGGTGTCGCACCACGTGTTCGGGGAGCTGCCGGGGCTGCTGCGGGCCGGTGATCTGCTGGTGGTCAACACGTCTCCCACGCTGGCCGCAGCCGTGGACGGCCGGGTCGGGCACGCGCGCGTGGTGGTGCACTTCTCCACGCGCGGGGACGACGGCCGGTGGGCGGTGGAGCTGCGGGAACCGGACGGAAGGGGCACCACGCGCGCGCGTGCGGACGTGTCGGGCGCTACGCGCGCGCGTGCGGACGTAGTGGAGGGGCGCGGGTGCGGTGGTGCGGCGGGGACGAAGGTGCGGCTGCCGGGTGGTGCGCGGCTGGTGCTGGAGGAGCCGCTGAGCGCACGCGGGGAGCGCTTGTGGTGGGCGCGGGTGTCGCGGGCGGAGGTGCCCGCGCTGCTGCGCGAGCACGGGCGGCCCATTCGTTACTCCTACACGGAGCGGGACCAGCCGCTGTCCGTCTACCAGACGGTGTTCGCGCTGCCGTACGGGAACGGGACGGGCAGTGCGGAGATGCCGAGCGCGGCACGGCCCTTCACGGCGCGGCTGGTGGCGGAGCTGGTGAGCCGTGGGGTGCAGTTCGCGCCGGTGACGCTGCACACGGGGGTGGCGTCGGCGGAGTCGCACGAGCCGCCGTATCCGGAGCGCTTCGCGGTGCCGGAGGCGTCGGCGCGGCTGATCAACGCCGTGCGCGCCGGTGACGGGCGGGTGGTGGCGGTGGGGACGACGGCCGTACGGGCGGTGGAGTCGGCGGCCGGTGCCGACGGGGTCGTACGGGCGCGGGCCGGGTGGACCGATCTGGTGGTGACTCCGGAGCGCGGGGTGCGGGTGGTGGAGGGGCTGCTGACGGGGCTGCACGAGCCGGAGGCCTCGCATCTGCTGATGCTGGAGGCGGTGGCGGGGCGGGCGGCGATCAACCGCGGGTACGAGGCGGCGGTGCGGGGGCGCTACCTGTGGCACGAGTTCGGGGACGTCCATCTCCTCCTGCCGTAGGAGAGCGTCGCCGAACCACTCACACATCGCATTGCTTCAGCAACCAACAGTGAGAACGGCGGGGGGTCGATGTGAGCCCGCGCATAGGGCGCACGTCACGTACGAAGGGGAGTAGGAGAACGACTCGTCCGTTTTGAGCGGGGCAGATGGTCCAATCTGCCCCGCTTTGTCGTTCCCTGATCCACTATCCCGGATCGTACGTCACACCTTTGCCTCCGGATTTTGCGGTCGCTAAGAATTGCTCTCGTCGCTCAGCGCCGTGGGTTCTCCCCCGCGGCGTTTGTGCCGGAAGCACCAACTGTCCCCACCGGACGAGAGCGACCTCCGCGCTATTCGAAGAGGTCTATCCCGCCATGCTCAAGAACATCCTTTCCCGTGGTCGCAGTCGTTCCCTGAACCGCACGCAGAAGGCCGCCATCGCCGGTGTCGGCGCGCTCGGCGCCGCCGCCGTCGCCCTCACCGCCGTCCCGGCCAGCGGCCAGACGACGACCACGAGCGAGGCCGCTCCGACGGCCAAGGTGGCGTACAGCACCAAGCAGATCCAGGACGTGCACGCCGGTGTCACCGGCCAGCTCGCCGGCGCCAGCCAGAAGGTCGCCGCCATCGAGGCCAAGAAGGAGGCGGCCGCCAAGAAGTCGACCGCCGAGAAGAAGGCCGCCGCCGAGAAGGCCGCCGCCAAGCGTGAGGCGAAGGAGTCCACCAGCCGCTCCGCCAAGCGCACCGAGGTCAAGAAGGCCGCGCCGAAGTCCTACCCGAACAACCTCGACGGCTGGATCCGCGAGGCCCGGGCCATCATGAAGAAGCACAACATCCCCGGTACCTACGAGGGCATCCACCGCAACATCATGCGGGAGTCCTCCGGCAACCCGAAGGCCATCAACGACTGGGACATCAACGCCATCAACGGCATCCCGTCGAAGGGCCTGCTCCAGGTCATCCCGCCGACGTTCAAGGCCTACCACGTGGCCGGCACCTCGAAGAACATCTACGACCCGGTCGCCAACATCGTCGCCGCGTGCAACTACGCCGCGGACAAGTACGGCACCATGGACAACGTCGACAGCGCGTACTGAGGTCGGCGCGGACCTCTTCTCGACGTCGCCGACGCCGCACCGTACGCCGAAGGGCGGCACCCTCCTGACGGGGTGCCGCCCTTCGGGGCGTGCGGGCGGGTCTTCCCGCCCGCAGGGCCTCGGCCTACTTGCGCATGACCTCGGGCTCGTGCCGGCGCAGGAACCGGGCGACGAAGAAGCCGCAGATCACGCCGAGGACGATCAGCGCGGCCATGTCCAGGCCCCAGGCGCCCACGGTGTGCTCCCACAGCGGGTCGGCCTCGGCGCCCTTCTCGGGCGGGCTGATCTTGTTGAAGTCCAGCGTGGCACCGGCCGCGGCGACCGCCCAGCGCGAGGGCATCAGGTACGAGAACTGGTTGACGCCGACCGCCTCGTTCAGGGCGAAGAGACAGCCGGTGAAGACGACCTGGATGATCGCGAACATGACCAGCAGCGGCATGGTCTTCTCGGCGGTCTTCACCAGTGACGAGATGATCAGGCCGAACATCATCGAGGTGAAGCCCAGCGCCATGATCGGCAGGGACAGCTCGACGAGCGTCGCGCCGCCCAGGATCAGTCCCTCGTCGGGGATCTCGCGGGTGGCGAAGCCGATCACACCGACCAGCAGGCCCTGGAACACCGTGATCAGGCCGAGCACGAAGACCTTGGACATCAGGTACGCGGACCGGGACAGGCCGGTCGCGCGTTCCCGCTCGTAGATCACCCGTTCCTTGATGAGCTCACGGACCGAGTTCGCGGCGCCGGCGAAGCACGCGCCGACCGCGAGGATCAGCAGGACCGTGGTGGCGGTGCCGTTGGGGATGATCCGGCCGGTCTGCGGGTTGGCGGGGTTGGGCAGCAGGCCCTTGTCCGCGTCGATGAGCAGGCTCACCGCGCCCAGCACGGCCGGCAGGATCACCATCAGGGCCAGGAAGCCCTTGTCGGAGGCGATCACCGACACGTAGCGCCGCACCAGGGTGACGAACTGCGACATCCAGCCCTGCGGCTTCGGCGGCTTCATCGCCTGCATCGGCGGCACCTGTACGGACTGCGGCGCGACCGCGTCGAGGTCCGCGGCGTACATCTGGTAGTGCTGCGAGCCCTTCCAGCGGCCCGCCCAGTCGTAGTCGCGGTAGTTCTCGAAGGCGGAGAAGACGTCGGCCCAGGTGTCGTAGCCGAAGAAGTTCAGCGCCTCCTCGGGCGGGCCGAAGTAGGCCACGGAACCGCCCGGCGCCATCACCAGCAGCTTGTCGCAGGTCGCCAGCTCGGCCACCGAGTGGGTGACGACGAGGACGGTGCGGCCGTCGTCGGCGAGACCGCGCAGCAGCTGCATGACGTCGCGGTCCATGCCCGGGTCGAGACCGGACGTCGGCTCGTCCAGGAAGATCAGCGACGGCTTGGTGAGCAGCTCCAGGGCGACGGAGACGCGCTTGCGCTGGCCGCCGGACAGGGACGTGACCTTCTTGTCCTTGTGGATGTCCAGCTTCAGCTCGCGCAGCACCTCGTCTATGCGGGCGTCGCGCTCGGCGGCCGTGGTGTCGGCCGGGAAGCGGAGCTTCGCCGCGTACTTGAGCGCCTTCTTGACGGTCAGCTCCTTGTGCAGGATGTCGTCCTGCGGGACCAGACCGATGCGCTGACGCAGCTCGGCGAACTGCTTGTACAGGTTCCGGTTGTCGTAGAGGACCTCGCCCTGGTCGGCGGGCCGGTAGCCGGTGAGCGCCTTGAGCAGGGTCGACTTGCCGGATCCCGACGGGCCGATGACCGCGATCAGCGACTTCTCGGGTACGCCGAAGGAGACGTCCTTGAGGATCTGCTTGCCGCCGTCGACCGTGACGGTCAGGTGCCGGGCGGAGAAGGAGACCTCACCGGTGTCGACGAACTCCTCGAGCCGGTCGCCGACGATCTGGAACGTCGAGTGGCCGACACCGACGATGTCGGTCGGGCCGAGCAGCTGGGTGCCGCCCTTGGGGATCGGCTGGCCGTTGACGTACGTGCCGTTGTGCGAGCCGAGGTCGCGGATCTCCATGCGCCCGTCGGGCGTGGCGTGGAACTCCGCGTGGTTGCGGGAGACCTGCAGGTCGGAGACGACCAGGTCGTTCTCCAGGGCACGGCCGATGCGCATCACGCGGCCGAGCGAGAACTGGTGGAACGTGGTCGGGCTGCGGTCCCCGTAGACCGGTGGCGCCCCCGCCGCGCCGCCTGGTCCCTGCTGCTGGGGGAAGTGCGGAGCGGCCTGCTGCGGCTGCTGCGCGGCCTGCTGCGGTGGCTGTTGCTGCTGCCAGCCGGCCTGCTGGCCCTGATGCGGCTGCCCGTGCTGCGGGGCCTGCTGGGGCGGCGCCTGCTGCTGGAGCGGCTGCTGCGCGGGCGGCGCCTGCTGGGCCCAGCCCGCGTTCGCGCCCTGCGCGGCGTACGGCTGCTGCTGCGGCTGTTGTTGCGGCTGGGCCTGCGGCGCGCCGGCCGGGGCCTGCGCACCGGTCAGGCTGACGCGCGGCCCGTCGGTCGCGTTGCCCAGGTTCAGCACCGTGCCGGCGCCGAGCTCCATCTGCTGGACCCGCTGGCCGTGCACGAACGTGCCGTTGGTGCTGCCGTGATCCTCGACCACCCAACTGCGGCCGTTGAAACTGATCGTGGCATGCCGCCAGGAGACCCTGGCGTCGTCGAAGACAAGCTCCCCCTGCGGATCGCGTCCTAGCGCATATGACCGGGACGGATCGAGCGTCCAGGTCCGTCCATTGGATTCCAGTACGAGTTCCGGCACTCCATGCCCCACTGAGTTGTCCCCCGATGTGCTCCCGTCGCGGGGAGTCTAGGGATGTCGAACATCGGGGGGAACTATTTCAGGCTCGCCCCCCTGACCGAAAGTCGGGCCTTGTGAAAACTGCGTAGGCACCCGTCGGCCGTTCCCGTTGACGGGGTTGAAACCTGCCCGGAGAGTGGTATTCCACGCGAGGGGGACATGCGCGGCAAGCCGGCCGCGCAGCGGATCGGGGGGTCTGCCATGAGCGCGTCCACGAGCGTCGGGACCGAGGGCCACGGCACCCGTGTGCCGTGGGGCGACGTACTGCTGTCCGCGATCGCCTCCGTGAGCTGGGCGTTGATCGGGATGGCGGGAGCGGCGGCGCTCGGCCTGCGGCTGCTGGGGGCGGACGCGGTGGGCTCGCTGGGGCCGATGACCGCGGCGGTCGTGGCTCTGGGGGCGGGTGGTTCGGTCACACCGGCCGGTGATGTGTCCGCGTTCGGACTGAAAGGGGCTCAGACGCACACGGCCATCGAGATCACGCCACTGGGAGTGAGCCTGGTCGGTGCGCTGTTCCTGTCGTTCTTCTTCCTGCGGTCCCTGCGTGCGGCGGGCGTCGTCGTCGCGCCCGCCGAACTCCTCGCGCGCGGGGGCTCGGTGATCGCCCTGTTCGTGGCGATGACGGGCGGGCTGGCGTGGGCGGGTCACGACGTCATCACGATCGACGGCTCCTCGCTCGGACTCGACGGCCTGCCCGGCGACGGCACCGGCGGCGGTGGGCTGGAGATTCCGGGGCTCGGTGACGTGGGCGGCGACATCGGCGGCCTGCTGCCCGGCCGGATCAGTGACCTCGTCGGCGCCCGGGCCGCGGTCGGCTTCACGGTCGACACCGCGCCGACGTTGCTGGGCGGTCTGGTCTTCTCCGCCGGGGTGCTGCTGATCGCGTTGTCGGCCTCGCGCCGCACTCCGCTGCCGCGGGGGTGGGAGGCCGTGCACCGGGTGGTGCGGCCGGCCGTGTCCGCCCTGGTCACGGTGGCGCTGACGGCGGTGGTGGCCGGTCTCGCGGCGGCGGCCTGGGCGGCGATCGGCGACGACCATCCCCGGCGGATCGCGGGGGCCGCCCTCCTGGGCGCGCCGAACGGGGTCTGGCTCGGCGTCCCGCTCGGCCTGTTCGTGCCGTGGGACGGACAGGCCACCGGTGCACTGGCCGGGGTGCTCCCGGCGCCCCTGGACGACCTGCTCGGCTCCGGCGCCGAGCACCCGGTCACGCTGGCGCGGCTCGCGGAGCTGGACGGGCGGGCGTGGCTGCTGGGAGTGGCCGCGGCGTTGATGATGCTGCTGGCCGGGGTGCTGACGGCGGTACGGACGCCGGTGGGGCCCGGCGACGTACGGTCCCTGCCAGGGCACTGTGCGCTGCGGCTGGGCGCCGCCACCGCGCTGATGCTGGCGCTGCTGTCCTGGCTCACGGAGGTGTCCGTGGACGCTTCCCTGTCGGTGCTCGGCATCGACGCCTTCGGCGCGGGCGTCGACCTGCGCGGACATCTCGGGGCGGCCCTGCTGCTGGGCGCCGGGTGGGGCACGGGGGCGGGGGCCGCCGGGGCGCTGCTGGCGCGGGTGAGCGGGGCGGCCGGGACGCGGGCGACGGGCGTGGCACGGAGTGCCGGGGCGGTGACGGAGGGCGTCGGTGCGGGCGGCGCGGTGTACACGGGGCCGCCTTCGGGACCGTACCGGCCGGGTACGCCGCACCGGCCGCCCGACCCGGGTACCAATCCGTACCTGCGGGCGCGGGAGGGGGCGGGGGCGGGCCCGGCGCGAGGAGCGGGAGAGCCCGAAGACGCACGGCCGGGCGACGCGGCGCCCGGTGGCCCGGGGCAAGCGGGCCCGGCGTGGCAGGACGGGGACGGCACGGGCCGCCGGGGCGGCCGCTCTGCTCAGTACGGCGACGAGGCGGGCCGGGCGGACGACGGGCCGGATCCGCCGGCCGACGAGGACGTGTACGGCGCCCCCACGATCGCCGGACCGCCGCCGGGAACGCCACGACGCCCGCCCCGGCCGGCGCGACCGGAGGAACGGCCCACGTCCCGACCCTGGGGCGAGTGCCCTCCGCCTCCTCCGCCCACGCCGCCGGGGTCGCCGCGGCGCCCCGGGGAGGGGCAGTGAAGGGCTGCCCCTCCCCTCCCCGCGGAGCAGGTCCCTGCCGCGCGCCCGCAGCCCGCACGCCGACGTCGCCCCGCGCGGGCGCGCAGAGACACCATGTCTCCCACGGCGTACGCCCCCGAGCGGGACGGCGCCCGCGCATCCGAGCGCCCGTCACCCGTCACCGCGGCCCGCACACCGCCTCCGCCTCCGCCTCGCACCGGCTGCCCGCCGGACGACCCCCGGAGGCGAGCGGCACCAGGGGCGGACACGCGGACGCCGCACCACCTGGGCGCACGGCGAGACCAGACGGCGGGCTCCGATCGGACCCGTGAGACAACGACCACCGGCGGAACGGCCACCCCGCCCACTCGACGGCGCCCACACACCCGCCCACCACCCGTCAGTGCGGCCCCCGCACACCGACCCCGCACCTCCCCCGCACCGGCTGTCCGTCAGGCGGACCTCGGAGGCGGGCGGCACCGGGTGCCGGATACGGTGGGAACACCATGAGCGCTACGCAGACCTCTGACGTTCCCACGCTTCTCGTCAAGATCTTCGGCAAGGACCGGCCGGGCATCACGGCCGGCCTGTTCGACACCCTCGCCGCCTACTCCGTCGATGTCGTCGACATCGAGCAGGTCGTCACCCGTGGCCGGATCGTGCTGTGCGCGCTCGTGACCGAGCCGCCCCGTGGCCTGGAGGGCGACCTCCGGGCGACCGTCCACAGCTGGGCGGAGTCGCTGAAGCTGCAGGCGGAGATCATCTCCGGTATCGGCGACAACCGGCCGCGCGGCCTCGGCCGCTCCCTGGTCACGGTGCTGGGGCACCCGCTCACCGCGGAGGCGACCGCCGCCATAGCAGCCCGGATCACCGAGTCGGGCAGCAACATCGACCGTGTTTTCCGGCTGGCCAAGTACCCGGTGACGGCCGTCGAGTTCGCGGTGTCCGGTGTGGAGACCGAACCGCTGCGCACCGCACTGGCCACCGAGGCCGCGGCGCTGGGCGTGGACATCGCGGTCGTCGCGGCGGGGCTGCACCGGCGGGCACAGCGCCTGGTCGTGATGGACGTGGACTCCACGCTGATCCAGGACGAGGTCATCGAGCTGTTCGCCGCGCACGCCGGGTGCGAGGACAAGGTCGCCGAGGTGACGGCGGCCGCGATGCGCGGGGAGCTGGACTTCGAGCAGTCGCTGCACGCGCGCGTGGCCCTGCTGGCGGGGCTGGACGCGTCGGTGGTGGAGAAGGTGCGCGCCGAAGTGCGGCTGACGCCGGGCGCGCGCACCCTGATCCGAACCCTGAAGCGGCTCGGCTACCAGGTGGGCGTCGTCTCCGGCGGCTTCACACAGGTCACCGACGCCTTGAAGGAGCGGCTGGGGCTCGACTTCGCCCAGGCCAACACGCTGGAGATCGTCGACGGCAGGCTGACCGGCCGGGTCACCGGGGAGATCGTGGACCGGGCGGGCAAGGCGCGGCTGCTGCGCCGGTTCGCCGCCGAGGCGGGGGTGCCGCTGTCCCAGACCGTGGCGATCGGCGACGGCGCCAACGACCTGGACATGCTGAACGCGGCCGGGCTCGGCGTCGCCTTCAACGCCAAGCCGGTGGTGCGCGAGGCGGCGCACACGGCGGTGAACGTGCCCTTCCTGGACACGGTGCTGTATCTGCTGGGCATCACCCGCGAGGAGGTCGAGGCCGCGGACACAGTGGACGAGGGCCTCGGCGAGGGCCTCGCTCCGCCCCCCGCGCGGGTCTGACCCGGCGCAGGGGGCGAGCGGAGGAACGGGCGGGCGCCCGGCCGTACGAGGGCCCGGACCACGCGGACACCGGGCCCGTGACGCGGGTGCGGTCAGTCGGTCGGTGCCCAGTAGTCGACCAGGGCGGCCTTGCCGGGCTCCACGTCCTTCCAGGAGCCCGTGAAGGTCAGGACGGCGAAGGCGGCGGTCGGGAAGCCCCGGCGGTTGATCCGCTGACGGGCCTCGTCCTCGGCCGAGCCGGCCAGGATCTCGGTCAGTGCCTCCATGCCCGGGTTGTGGCCGATCACCAGCACGTTCCGCAGGTCGTCGGGGGTCTCGTTGAGCACGGCGATCAGCTCGCCGGGCGAGGCCTCGTAGATCCGCTCCTCGTAGACGGTTTTCGGCCGGTGCGGGAACTCCTGGACGGCGAGCTTCCAGGTCTCCCTGGTCCGGACCGAGGTGGAGCACAGGGCCTGGTCGAAGGGCATACCGGTGTCCGCCAGCCGACGTCCGGCCTCCGCGGCGTCCATGCGGCCCCGGTCGGCGAGCGGCCGCTCGTGGTCGCTCACCTGTGGCCAGTCGGCTTTCGCATGCCGGAAGAGAACAATCCTGCGGGGTTCTGCGACGCTCATGGCATCCAGCTTCGCACGAAACAGGCCACGGGGCTCTGGGAGTTGACATGCGGATTCGCGGCTGGACGCGGGTGGGAGAACGCGGTCGGCGCTCAGCGCGCGGTCAGCTGCTCCACCCGCTCCAGCAGGTGGGCTATCGCGGGCTGCTCCGCGGCGGCGTGGGCGTCGGCGGGATTGAGGATGAGCAGGAGCAGCGCGACGAAGGCGAGCACGGGCAGGGCCAGGGCCCACCAGGGCAGCCGGATGTCAACGCCGCCCCGGGTCGCCTGGGGAGGCCGGGTGTGGGTAGGGGCCGACATGAGTGCCTCCGCTGGTCTTCGGGCGTGGTCCGTGCTCCGCGGCCCGCCTGTCGCGGGCACATCTCGAAGTTACGGAATCCGCGGGGCCCGGCCCATCCGGAGGTCCACCCACTCGACCCTGACCCTCGCCCCCTAGGGGGTGGGGGGTTAACCCCACCATCCGGCCGGCGGGAGCGGCGTCACGGCGAGGCGATCGTCGCGATGACGCCGATGATCACGAAGATCGCGAGGAAGGAGCCGAAGACGATCAGCATCTTCTTCTGGCCGTGCTGGGGATTCGGATCGAGGACTGGCATACGGCAAGTCTCGCATCCCCGGCACGAACCGCTCCCGGCGGCCCACCGGCTGGATGGGCGGACCGGCCGGACCGGCCGGACCGGCGAGCGGGCCACCGGGGCCGGCCCACCGCCCGCCGGGGCCGGCGCGGCGCCCACCAGGACCGACACGCCGCCCGCCGGGGTTCAGCGCGCCGCCTCGTCCTCCACCGTGCGGTCGCGTCCCGCCAGGACGCCCACCACGATCTGCGGCACCATCAGCGCGCTCATCAGGGCGATCGGCAGCCCCCAGCCGCCGCTGTGCTGGTAGAGCACGCCCACCAGGAGCGGACCCGGAATGGAGATCAGGTAGCCGGTGCTCTGCGCGAAGGCGGACAGCTGCGCGACGCCCGCGCCCGTCCTGGCCCGCATGCCGACCATGGTCAGCGCGAGCGGGAAGGCGCAGTTGGAGACGCCGAGCAGCAGGGCCCAGGCCCAGGCGCCGCCGACGGGGGCGAAGTACAGACCGGCGTATCCGGCGAGCCCGCACACGCCCAGGACGGCCACGATCGGGCCCTGGTGGGGCAGCCTGGTCGCCACGCGCGGGATGACGAAGGCGAGCGGCACCCCCATCACCATGATGACGGCGAGCAGCAGCCCGGCGGTGCCGGCGGAGACGCCCGAGTCACGGAAGATCTGCGCCATCCAGCCCATCGTGATGTAGGCGGCGGTGGCCTGGAGCCCGAAGAAGACGGCGAGCGCCCAGGCCGTACGGCTGCGGGTGATCCGCAGCGGGGCCTGTTCCCTGGCCGGCGCGGTGGGCGTCGGCACGGTGGACGCAGGCACGGTGGAGGCAGGCGCCTCGCGGTTGCGTACGAAGGGGATCCACGGCACGACCGCCAGCGCCGGCAGCACGGCCCAGACCGCGAGACCGGACTGCCAGTGACCGCCCAGCGCGTTCGTCACGGGCACCGTCGCCGCGGCGGCGATGGAGGTGCCGAAGGCCAGGGCCATCGAGTACAGGCCGGTCATGGAACCGACGCGGTCGGGGAAGTAGCGCTTGACGATGACCGGCATCAGGACGTTGCTGACGGCGATGCCCATGAGCGCCAGGGCGGTGGCGGCCAGGAAGCCGCCCGTGCCGCCGGCGTACGGGCGTATCAGCAGGCCGGCGGTGATGGCGGCCATGCCGGCGCAGACCACCGCGCCGGGCCCGAAGCGGCGGGCCAGCCGGGGCGCGGTGACCCCGAAGACGGCGAAGCAGAGCGGAGGCACCGAGGTGAGCAGTCCGGCGATGCTGCCGCTCATGCCGAGCCCGTCGCGGACCTCTTCCAGGAGCGCGCCGAGGCTGGTGATGGCGGGGCGCAGGTTCACCGCGGCCAGGACGATGCCGAGGACGAGGAGCCGGGTCGTCCACGTGGTCCACGCGCGCGTGGCGGGCGCCTCGCCGGATGTCTCGCGCACACCGTCGTCCACGCGCGCGTGGGTACGCGTCTCGGCGGGCGCCTCCGCGCCGGTCTCCCTCGGGGGCTCCGTCCGGGTTTCCGTCCGGGTTTCGTCACTAGCCATGAGACCCATCATAGAATCATGGGATGATTGATGGTCCAGTCGTGTGCGGAGTCGTGTGCGAAGGTGAGCCATGCCACTGAGTCATCCCCGTCGTTCGGCACTGTCCGAACAGGTCATCGCGGCACTGCGGCAGCAGATCGCCTCGGGCGAGTGGCCGGTCGGCTCCCGCATCCCCACGGAGCCGGAACTGGTCGAGCAGCTCGGCGTCGCGCGCAACACGGTCCGTGAGGCGGTACGCGCGCTCGCGCACAACGGGCTGCTGGACATCCGCCAGGGCTCGGGCACGTACGTCGTGGCCACCAGCGAACTGGCCGGCGTCATGCAGCGCCGCTTCGCCGACGCCGAACCCCGGCACATCGCCGAGCTTCGTTCCACGCTGGAGTCGGCCGCCGCACGCCTGGCCGCCGAGCGGCGCACGGAGAAGGACCTCAAGCAGATCGACGGCCTGCTGCTGCGCCGGGAGGAGGCCTGGGAGTCGGGTGAGTCGGAGGCGTTCGTGGCGGCGGACGCCACATTCCACCTGGCGGTCGTGGCCGCCTCGCACAACGACGTGATGACCGCGATGTACGCGGACCTGAGCGAGGTGCTGCGGGACTGGCTGCGCGGCGACGTGGGCGAGGGCATGTCCCCGGCGATGCACATGGACCACGCCCGGCTGGTGGACGCGATCCGCGCGGGCGACGCTGCGACGGCGGCCGAGGAGGCCGCCGCCTACCCGTTCGTGTGCCGTCCGGGGCTGTTCGGCCCGCCCTCGGAGGACTGACCAGCGCCGCCCCGGTGACGCGCCCGGCGCAACGCCGAGGGCCCGCACCCCGTACGGGACGCGGGCCCTCGGCGAGGTGTCCGGGTCAGGCGCCGATGGCGTGCAGACCGCCGTCGACGTGGACGATCTCGCCCGTGGTCTTCGGGAACCAGTCGCTGAGCAGCGCGACGATGCCGCGGCCGGCCGGCTCCGGGTCCTTCAGGTCCCACTCCAGCGGGGAACGGGTGTCCCACACGGAGGCCAGTTCACTGAAGCCCGGGATGGACTTGGCGGCCATGGAACCGATCGGGCCCGCCGCGACCAGGTTGCAGCGGATGTTCTGCTTGCCGAGGTCACGCGCCATGTAGCGGCTGGTGGCCTCCAGCGCGGCCTTGGCCGGGCCCATCCAGTCGTACTGCGGCCAGGCGTACTGCGCGTCGAAGGTGAGGCCGACGACGGAACCGCCGTTCTGCATCAGCGGCAGGCAGGCCATGGTCAGCGACTTCAGGGAGTACGCCGAGACGTGCATGGCGGTGGCGACCGACTCGAACGGCGTGTTCAGGAAGTTGCCGCCGAGCGCGTCCTGCGGCGCGAAGCCGATGGAGTGGACGACGCCGTCGAGCCCGCCCAGCTCCTCGCCCACGACGTCGGCGAGCCGGGCGAGGTGCTCGTCGTTGGTGACGTCCAGCTCGATGACCTTGGTGGGCTTGGGCAGCTTCCTGGCGATGCGCTCGGTCAGCGTGGGCCTCGGGAAGGCGGTCAGGATGATCTCGGCACCCTGCTCCTGGGCCAGCTTCGCGGTGTGGAAGGCGATGGAGGACTCCATCAGCACACCGGTGATCAGGACGCGCTTGCCCTCGAGAATTCCGCTCATGGTGATCAGTGACCCATTCCCAGTCCGCCGTCAACGGGAATGACGGCTCCAGTGATGTACGAAGCGTCGTCCGAGGCGAGGAACCGCACCGTCGCGGCGATCTCCTCCGGGCGCGCGTACCGCCCCATCGGCACCTGCGACACGATGTTCGCCCGCTGCTCGTCGGTGAGCACCTTGGTCATGTCGGTGTCCACGAAGCCGGGCGCGACGACGTTGAAAGTGATGTTGCGCGACCCCAGCTCACGGGCGAGGGAGCGCGCGAAGCCGACCAGGCCGGCCTTGGAGGCGGCGTAGTTCGCCTGCCCCGCGGAGCCGAGGAGCCCGACCACCGACGAGATGAGGACGACGCGGCCCTTCTTGGCGCGCAGCATCGCGCGGTTGGCACGCTTGACGACGCGGAAGGTGCCGGTGAGGTTGGTCTCGACGACGGAGGTGAAGTCCTCCTCCGACATGCGCATCAGGAGCTGGTCCTTGGTGACGCCGGCGTTGGCGATCAGGACCTCGACGGGACCGTGGGTTTCCTCGATCTCCTTGTAGGCCTGCTCCACCTGCTCACTGTCGGTGATGTCGCACTTGACGGCCAGGAACCCCTCCGGGGGCTCGCCCGAGCGGTACGTGATCGCGACCTTGTCGCCGGCGTCGGCGAAAGCGCGGGCGATGGCGAGGCCGATGCCCCGGTTTCCTCCGGTGACGAGAACCGAGCGGCTCAACGGATCACCCTTTCCCTATCGTTCGTCCACCCGTCCGGACACCCGTACGGCGGGCGGCGACGGCAGGCGGCTTCCTCGAAAATCTATCGGTCCCCGGTCCACGTCAGAGACTCGGGCACCCACAGTGGCTTACGGGGCTGTCTGTCGGGTCCCTACAGAACCGGTACCGGGCGCGGCCGGAAAGGTGTGGTCGACGGACCGCCGACGCGACATGATGCGGCGCAGCCCCCGGTGTCGCGGCAGACGACCGGTCACGTCGACAGAAAGAGACGCAGGTGCCTCACCGCATCGACGAAGCCTTCACGGCACTCCCCCTACGCGCCCTCGCCGACGCCGCCCTCGCCCGTGCGCGTTCCCTCGGTGCGGAGCACGCCGACTTCCGCCTGGAGCGGGTGCGCAACGCCTCCTGGCGGCTCAGGGACGCCAGGCCCGCCGGGTCCTCGGACACCACCGACCTCGGGTACGCGGTGCGGGTGGTGCACGGCGGCACGTGGGGCTTCGCGTCCGGCGTGGACCTCACCCTGGACGCCGCCGCCAAGGTCGCCTCGCAGGCGGTGGCGATGGCGAAGCTGTCGGCGCGGGTGCTCAGCGCCGCCGGGTCGGACGAGAGGGTCGAGCTGGCCGCCGAGCCCGTGCACGCCGACCGGACCTGGATCTCGGCGTACGAGATCGACCCCTTCACCGTGCCCGACGCGGAGAAGTCGGCGCTGCTGGCCGACTGGAGCGCGCGGCTGCTGGCGGCCGACGGGGTCGACCACGTGGACGCATCGCTGCTGACCGTGCACGAGAACAAGTTCTACGCCGACACCGCGGGGACGGTGACGACGCAGCAGCGGGTGCGGCTGCACCCGGTGCTCACCGCCGTGTCGGTGGACGACTCCAGCGGCGAGTTCGACTCCATGCGCACGCTGGCGCCGCCGGCCGGGCGGGGCTGGGAGTACCTGACCGGGACCGGCTGGGACTGGGACGCGGAGCTGGCCGGGATCCCGGAGCTGCTGGCGGAGAAGATGCGCGCGCCGAGCGTCGAGGCGGGTCTGTACGACCTGGTCGTGGACCCGTCGAACCTGTGGCTGACCATCCACGAGTCCATCGGGCACGCCACCGAGCTGGACCGGGCGCTCGGTTACGAGGCCGCCTACGCCGGCACCTCCTTCGCCACCTTCGACCAGCTCGGCAAGCTGCGCTACGGCTCCGAGCTGATGAACGTCACCGGCGATCGCACCGCCGAGCACGGGCTGGCGACCGTCGGGTTCGACGACGAGGGTGTCGAGGGCCAGTCCTGGGACCTGGTGAAGGACGGCACGCTGGTGGGCTACCAGCTCGACCGGCGGATCGCGAGGCTCACCGGCTTCGAGCGGTCCAACGGGTGCGCCTACGCCGACTCCCCCGCGCACGTGCCGGTGCAGCGCATGGCCAACGTGTCGCTGCGGCCGGATCCGGGCGGGCTGTCCACCGAGGACCTGATCGGCGGCGTCGACCGCGGGATCTACGTCGTCGGTGACCGGTCCTGGTCCATCGACATGCAGCGCTACAACTTCCAGTTCACCGGTCAGCGGTTCTTCCGGATCGAGAACGGGCGGCTAGCCGGACAGCTGCGGGACGTGGCGTACCAGGCGACGACCACCGACTTCTGGGGGTCCATGGCGGCCGTCGGCGGCCCGCAGACGTATGTCCTGGGCGGCGCCTTCAACTGCGGCAAGGCCCAGCCGGGGCAGGTCGCGGCCGTGTCGCACGGCTGCCCGTCCGCCCTCTTCAAGGGAGTCAACATTCTGAACACCACCCAGGAGGCGGGCCGATGAGCGCCGGGACCAACAAGCCGCACGAGATCGTCGAGCGGGCGCTGGAGCTGTCCCGGGCCGACGGGTGCGTCGTCATCGCCGACGAGGAGTCCACCGCCAACCTGCGCTGGGCGGGCAACGCCCTGACCACCAACGGCGTCACTCGGGGGCGCACGCTGACGGTCGTCGCCACCGTCGACGGGCAACAGGGCACGGCGTCCGGGGTCGTGTCGCGTTCGGCGGTGACCGCGGACGAGCTGGAGCCCCTGGTCCGCGCCGCCGAGGCCGCCGCGCGGGGTGCCGGTCCGGCCGAGGACGCCCAGCCGCTGGTCCCGGGCGGGCCGGCGTCACCGGACTTCACCGACGCGCCCGCCGAGACCTCGTCGGCGGTCTTCGCCGACTTCGCGCCCGCGCTCGGGGAGGCGTTCGCACGCGCGCGTGCCGGTGGCCGGGAGCTGTACGGGTTCGCCAACCACGAGATGACCTCGACGTACGTGGGCACGTCTACGGGGCTCAGGCTGCGGCACGACCAGCCGAACGGGACGCTGGAGCTGAACGCCAAGTCGCCGGACCGGAGCCGGTCGGCGTGGGCGGGGCGGGCCACGCGGGACTTCGAGGACGTCGACCCGGCGGCGCTCGACGCCGAGCTGGCCGTACGCCTGGGCTGGGCCGAGCGGCGGGTGGAGCTGCCCGCGGGACGGTACGAGACGCTGCTGCCGCCCACCGCGGTCGCGGACCTGCTGATCTACCAGTACTGGTCGGCCTCCGGGCGGGACGCGGTCGAGGGGCGCACGGTGTTCTCCGAGCCGGGCGGCGGCACCCGGCTCGGCGAGCGGATCGGCGCGCTGCCGCTGACCCTGCGCAGTGATCCGCACGAGCCCGGTCTGGAGAGCGCGCCGTTCGTGGTCGCGCACTCGTCGGGCGGCGACCAGTCGGTGTTCGACAACGGGCTGCCGGTGACGGCGACGGACTGGATCCGGGACGGCGAGCTGCACCGGCTGACGACCACCCGGCACAGCGCGGATCTGACCGGGCTGCCGGTGGCCCCGGCGAGCGGCAACCTGATCCTGGACGGCGGCGACCCCGACCGGTCCCTGGACGAGATGGTCGCGGGCACCGGGCGCGGGCTGCTGCTGACCTGCCTCTGGTACATCCGCGAGGTCGACCCGGCGACGCTGCTGCTGACCGGGCTGACCCGGGACGGCGTCTACCTCGTCGAGAACGGCGAGGTCGTCGGCGAGGTGAACAACTTCCGGTTCAACGAGTCGCCGGTGGATCTGCTGGGGCGGGCCTCGGAGGCGGGGCGGACCGAGAAGACGCTGCCCAGGGAGTGGGGCGACTGGTTCACCAGGGCCGCGATGCCTGCGCTGCGGGTCCCCGATTTCAACATGAGCTCTGTCAGTCAGGGCGTATAACCTCGTAGTCGGCCGTCACCCGACTGCCGACCGCCCGAAGATCATGAACATGTGGGAGACACGAGAACCGTGACGGACATCGTCGACGAGCTGAAGTGGCGCGGGCTGTTCGCCCAGTCCACCGACGAGGACGCTTTGCGCAAGGCGCTCGCGGACGGTCCCGTCACGTTCTATTGCGGTTTCGACCCGACCGCACCATCCCTGCACGTGGGGCACCTGGTGCAGGTGCTCACCGTGCGCCGGCTCCAGCAGGCCGGGCACCGGCCGCTGGCGCTGGTCGGCGGCGCCACGGGTCAGATCGGCGACCCGCGTCCGACCGCGGAGCGCACGCTGAACTCGCCGGAGACCGTGGCGGGCTGGGTCCGGCGGCTGCGCGGCCAGATCGAGCCGTTCCTGTCCTTCGAGGGCGAGAACGCCGCGGTGATGGTCAACAACCTCGACTGGACCGAGGGCCTGTCGGCGATCGAGTTCCTGCGGGACATCGGCAAGCACTTCCGGGTCAACAAGATGCTGACCAAGGACTCCGTCGCCCGGCGCCTGGAGTCCTCCGAGGGCATCAGCTACACGGAGTTCAGCTACCAGCTGCTCCAGGCGATGGACTTCCTCCAGCTCCACCGGAGGTACGGCTGCACGATGCAGCAGGGCGGCAGCGACCAGTGGGGCAACCTCACGGCCGGCCTCGACCTGCTGCACCGACTGGAGCCGGACTCGACGGTCCACGCCTACGCGACGCCGCTGATGACCAAGGCGGACGGCACCAAGTTCGGCAAGACCGAGGGCGGCGCCGTCTGGCTCGACCCGGAGATGACGACGCCGTACGCGTTCTACCAGTTCTGGCTGAACGTGGACGACCGGGACATCTCGGCGTACATGCGCATCCTGTCCTTCCGCTCCCGCGAGGAGCTGGAGGAGCTGGAGCGGCAGACCGAGGAGCGTCCGCAGGCGCGGGCCGCGCAGCGTGCGCTGGCCGAGGAGCTGACGACGCTGGTGCACGGCGCCGGCCAGACGGCCGCCGTGATCGCCGCGTCCAAGGCCCTCTTCGGCCAGGGCGACCTGGCGGAGCTGGACGAGCGGACGCTGGCCGCGGCCCTCTCCGAGCTGCCGCACGTCCAGGTCACCGAGCCGGCCCCGGTCGTCGACCTGCTCGCCGAGGTCGGCCTGGTGGCCAGCAAGTCCGCCGCGCGCCGCACGGTCAAGGAGGGCGGCGCCTACGTGAACAACGCCAAGGTCGCCGGTGAGGACGCCGTCCCCGCCAAGGAGGACCTGCTGCACGGGCGCTGGCTGGTGCTGCGCCGGGGCAAGAAGAACCTGGCCGCGGTGGAGATCACCGGCGCCTGAGCGGGCACGCACGCGCGAGGGGCGCTTCCCGGCGCCGTACGGCTGCCGGGGAGCGCCCCTTCGCCTGCCCGGATGTCCGCCCGGTGCGGGTCAGGCCCGCTCGCGCCGCCGCTTGCCGCGTACCGCCGTGTAGGCCGCGTCACCGAGGCCGACCACGATGATCGCAGCCACCAGCTGGAACAGGTGCCGCCACCAGTCGATGCCGGAGGTCGCCTCGACGCCGGCCGCGCGGGCGATCGCGTTGCCGACGATCGCGCCGATCATGCCGCAGATGGTGGTCAGCCACAGCGGCATGTGCTGCTTGCCGGGAATGATCGCCTTGGCGATCAAGCCGAGCACGAATCCCACGATGATCGCCCACAACCAGCCCATGGCTGCCTCCTCGTCCGGCACTACGCGAGCATTGCCACCAGTGTTCGGCCGTACCGCGTACGGCGCATGCCGCATACGGCCGAACGGGTTACCGGTGCCTACGCCGTGCGGCGCACACGGTGCGGCCGGACCGCGGGCGCCCCGGTCTCGTGAGCGGCGCAGGCGCGGCGTAACGTGGTGAGTTGTCCGGGACCGGTGTCCCCGAGCGGCCGCGGACGAGAGCGGGGCGGGGAAGTCCGATGCGGGCGGATGGTGGAACCAGATGCGGAAGCAGAGTGCCGGCGGCAGTGCCGAGGTGTTCCGGATCACCGGGGCCCGGACGGGACTCCAGGAGGACGTGCGCGGGCGGCAGCGCCGGTACGTCATCTCGATGGCGATCCGTACGGTGTCGGTCGTCCTCGCGGTCTGCCTGTGGAACGTGGAACGGCACGTCGCGATCGCGGCCCTGGTCCTCGGGGCGGCGCTGCCGTACATCGCGGTCGTGATCGCCAACGCCGGGCGTGAGAACGCGCCATCCTTGCCGTCGACGTTCGTGACGGCGCCGACCCCGCCGATGATCACGCCGCCGCGGGCCGGGACCGGGGCGGCGGAATCCGTCCCGGAGGGCGCGGCGGCCGATCCCGGGCCGGCGGCGACCGGCGAGTCACGCGGTCGGCCGTGACCGCGGCACCCCCTTCGGGGCAGCGTCGATTCCACGCCAGGCCGAAGAAATGCTCAGATGAATTCGTGTTGTTCCGGGCCCGGCGAAGGGTGGGCCGTGACATACTTCGTACGCGCTCCGCATCCCCCGTCGGAGCGACGGACCGACGCCGGGCAGCTCCCCCCGTGGCTGCTCGGCGTCGCCTTGTGCGGGGACCTGTGAGAAGAAACCGTGAGTGACGAAACCACCCCGATCTGCTCCGCCAAGGGCTGCCGCACCGCCGCCGTGTGGGTGCTGGCGTGGAACAACCCGAAGATCCACACCCCGGAGCGCCGCAAGACGTGGATCGCGTGCGACGAGCACCGGGAGCACCTGTCCGAGTTCCTCGGGGTGCGGGGCTTCCTGAAGGACGTGGTCCCGCTCGCCGAGTGGGAGGCCCCGGAGGCATCCGGCGGGTCGGGCGGGTCCTAACCGCCGATCGCCGACATCGGGCGGTCCGGCTGCACGAACGTCGGGTCGTCCAGGCCCGCGCCCGCCTTCTTGCCCCACATGGCCAGGCGCCAGATGCGGGCGATCTCCTCGTCGGGGGCGTCGGAGCGCAGGGCCGCGCGCAGGTCGGTCTCCTCGGTGGCGAACAGACAGGTGCGGACCTGGCCGTCGGCGGTCAGGCGGGTGCGGTCGCAGGCCGCGCAGAACGGGCGGGTGACGGAGGCGATGACGCCGACGCGGTGCGGGCCGCCGTCCACGGTCCAGCGTTCGGCCGGGGCCGAGCCGCGCTCCCCGGCGCCCTCCGCGGTCAGCTCGAAGCGGGTGCGCAGGGAGGCGAGGATGTCACCCGCGGTGATCATGCCCTCGCGCTTCCAGCCGTGCTGGGCGTCCAGCGGCATCTGCTCGATGAAACGCAGCTCGTAGTCGTGCTCGACGGCCCAGGCGAGCAGGTCGGGGGCCTCGTCGTCGTTGAGACCCGGCATCAGGACGCTGTTGACCTTGACCGGGGTGAGTCCGGCCTCGCGGGCGGCTTCCAGGCCCTCCAGGACGTCCTTGTGGCGGTTCCGGCGGGTGAGGGTCTTGAAGACGTCCGGGCGCAGGGTGTCCAGTGAGACGTTGACCCGGTCCAGGCCCGCGGCCTTCAGGGCCGTCGCCGTGCGGCTGAGGCCGATGCCGTTGGTGGTGAGGGACATCTGGGGGCGCGGGGAGAGGGCGGCGACGCGCTCGACGATGCCGACCAGACCGGGGCGCAGCAGCGGCTCCCCGCCGGTGAAGCGGACCTCCTCGATGCCCAGGGAGGTGACCGCGATGTCGATGAGGCGGACGATCTCGTCGTCCGTGAGCAGGTCGGGCTTGGCGAGCCACTTCAGGCCCTCTTCGGGCATGCAGTAGGTGCAGCGCAGATTGCAGCGGTCGGTGAGCGAGACCCTCAGGTCGGTGGCCACTCGGCCGTAGGTGTCGATGAGCACGTGGGCCCCCTCCCTCGACGCGGATCGGTGGAGCACTTCTCTCCTCCGACACAGTCGAGCCTACGTGACCGGTGCGACATCGACAGCCGCCCGAACCCACGACGTGGGACGCGGCCGCGTCGTAGGGATCTACGAGCGGCCGCGTCCGTGCCGGTGGGGCGGGGCGTCAGTGCGCGCCGGTGCCGGTCAGGGACCTGACCTCCAGCTCCGCGTACTTCGCCTTGTCGGGCTCCTCCTTCGACAGGATCGTGCCGAGCCAGCCCATCAGGAAGCCGAACGGGATGGAGATGAGGCCCGGGTTCTTCAGCGGGAACCAGGCGAAGTCGACGTCCGGGAACATCGCCGTGGGGTCGCCGGAGACGACGGGCGAGAACAGCACCAGGCCGACGGCGACGATCAGGCCGCCGTAGATCGACCACAGGGCGCCCTGGGTGGTGAACCTCTTCCAGAACAGGCTGTACAGGATCGTCGGCAGGTTGGCGGAGGCGGCGACCGCGAAGGCCAGGGCGACCAGGCCGGCCACGTTCAGGTCGCGGGCGAGGGCACCGAGCGCGATGGAGACGATGCCGATGAAGACGGTCGCCCAGCGGGCCGCCCGCATCTCCTCCTTCTCGGTGGCCTGCCCCTTGCGGATGACGTTGGCGTAGATGTCGTGCGCGAAGGACGAGGACGAGGCGAGGGTGAGGCCCGCGACGACGGCGAGGATGGTCGCGAAGGCCACCGCCGAGATGGTGGCGAGCAGGATCGCGCCCCAGGCCGAGTCGACGCCGCCCACGTGCAGCGCGAGCAGCGGCGCGGCCGTGTTGCCGGACGGGTTGGACGCGACGATCTCGTCCTTGCCGATGAGTGCCGCCGCGCCGAAGCCGAGGGCGATGGTCATCAGGTAGAAGGCGCCGATGATGCCGATGGCCCAGTTCACGGACTTACGGGCGGCCTTGGCGTTGGGCACCGTGTAGAAGCGGATCAGGATGTGCGGCAGGCCGGCGGTGCCGAGCACCAGGGCGATGCCCAGCGAGATGAAGTCGAGCTTGGTGGTGCCGCTCCCGCCGTACTGGAGGCCGGGCTCCAGGAAGGCGGAGCCCGCGCCGCTGTTCTCGGCGGCCTTGCCCAGCAGGTCGGAGATGTTGAAGTCGAACTTCAGCAGCACCAGGAAGGTGATCAGGATGGTGCCGCCGATCAGCAGCACGGCCTTGACCATCTGGACCCAGGTGGTGCCCTTCATGCCGCCGATGGTGACGTACACGATCATCAGGACGCCGACGAGGGCGACGATGAGGATCTTGCCCGCGTCGGAGGTGATGCCGAGCAGCAGCGAGACGAGGATGCCCGCGCCCGCCATCTGGGCCAGCAGGTAGAAGATCGAGACGACGATCGTGGAGGTGCCGGCGGCGGTGCGCACCGGGCGCTGGCGCATGCGGTAGGCGAGGACGTCGCCCATCGTGTAGCGGCCGGAGTTCCGGAGCGGCTCGGCGACCAGGAGCAGGGCCACCAGCCAGGCGACCAGGAAGCCGATGGAGTAGAGGAAGCCGTCGTAACCGAAGAGGGCGATGGCGCCGGCGATGCCGAGGAAGGACGCGGCCGACATGTAGTCGCCGGAGACGGCGAGGCCGTTCTGGAAGGCGCTGAACTGGCGGCCGCCCGCGTAGAAGTCGGCGGCGTCCTTGGTCTGGCGGCCGGCCCAGACGGTGATGAACAGCGTCGCGGCGACGAAGACCGCGAAGAGCGTGATGATCAGCGGCCGGTGCTCGCTCGCCTCGTTGGCGGCGAGCTCGGCGGCGAATACGGACTGTGCGGGGCTCATGCGCCGCCCTCCATCCGGGACTTGATGGCCTCGGCCTTGGGGTCGAGCTTCGCGGCGGCGTGCCGCGAGTACCACCAGGCGATGAGGAACGTGGTGACGAACTGGGCGAGGCCGAAGACGAACGCGACGTTGATGTTGCCGAAGAGCTTGGTGCCCATGAAGCCGCCGGCGTAGTTCGACAGCAGCACGTAGAGCAGGTACCAGGCCACGAAGGCGACGGTCAGCGGGAACGCGAAGGAGCGGAAGGAGCGGCGCAGTTCGGCGAACTCGGCGCTCTGCTGCACTTCGGAGAACTCCTCGGCGGACGGAAGTGGGCGTTCCTCTTTCGAGGGGGGCGGTGCGTCGGTGGCCACGGAGTCTCCTCGTACGACGGACATGACGGCTTGGACCTCGGTGTTTCTCGCAGGGGCCGGTCGTGCTCGGGCTCCCTGTCCAACGACACGGCGCCCCGCGGGGACCGGTTCAACGCCCTTGGCACTTTCCGAAGTCGGCCCCGGCGGGTCATTGCTGGCCAGCGACTTCGGGGGATAGCTTCACCCTGCACCGCTACGTCATGTACCTGCCCGGACCGTCACCCGTGTTCCGGGCAGGTGCCGTCTGCCGATGATGTGGAGACCCCATGGATCATCTGCGTTCCCCGAGCGCTCCGCGCTCCAGACCCGGGCTCGCCCTCGCGGTGCCGGCCGCACCGGGTGTGCAGGGGTCGGAAGCAAGGTGAGCCACGTGACGCGGGCCTCTCGGCCCGCCCCGAAGGCGCCTCTGCCTCCCTGCCACGCACCGGCATCACGAGTTTCCCGAGCTTTCCCGACGGACTGGAGACACCACGCATGACCGCACCCCACCCGCGTCACCGCCGCGCCCTCGCGATCCCGGCCGGCCTGGCCGTGGCAGCGTCGCTGGCGTTCCTGCCGGGCACCCCGGCCACCGCGGCTCCCGCCGCCGGGGCCGCCCCCGCCGCGGCGACCGACGGGACCTCGCTCAGCTACGTCGTCAACGTCTCCCCCGGGCACGGCCCCTCGTCCACCGTGCGCCGCGCGATAGCCAAGGCGGGCGGCACGATCGTCACGTCGTACGACCGGATCGGCGTGATCGTCGTCCACTCCGCCGACCCGGACTTCGCCAAGAGCGTCCGCAAGGTGCGCGGCGTGCAGTCCGCCGGTGCCACCCGCACCGCGCCCCTGCCCTCGGCCGCCACGACCGACACGGGCGCGCCGAAGGTGCTCAGCGGTGCGGAGCTGGCCGCGGCCAAGGCGTCCGCCAAGGCCGAGGGCCAGGACCCGCTGGAGTCGCTCCAGTGGGACCTCCCGGCCATCAAGGCGGACAAGGCGCACAAGAAGTCACTGGGCAGCAAGAAGGTGACGGTCGCCGTCCTCGACACCGGCGTCGACGACACCCACCCGGACATCGCCCCGAACTTCGACCGCAAGGCGTCCGTCAACTGCGTCGCGGGCAAGCCGGACACCACCGACGGCGCCTGGCGGCCGAGCGCGTCCGAGAGCCCGCACGGCACCCACGTGGCCGGGGAGATAGCCGCCGCCAAGAACGGCATCGGCATGACCGGCGTGGCGCCCGGGGTCAAGGTGTCCGGCATCAAGGTCGGCAACCCCGACGGCTTCTTCTACACCGAGGCCGTGGTCTGCGGCTTCATGTGGGCGGCCGAGCACGGCGTCGACGTGACCAACAACAGCTACTACACCGACCCGTGGTACTTCAACTGCAAGGACGACCCGGACCAGAAGGCGCTCGTCGAGGCCGTCTCGCGGGCCACGCGGTACGCGGAGAAGAAGGGCGCGGTCAACGTCGCCGCGGCCGGCAACGAGAACTACGACCTCACCTCCGACGAGATCACCGACCCGTCCTCGCCGAACGACACCACGCCCGGCGACCGCACGGTCGACCCGTCGAAGTGCCTGGACATCCCGACCCAGCTGCCGGGTGTCGTGACGGTCGCGGCGACCGGCGCGAAGGGCCTCAAGTCGTCCTTCTCCAACTACGGTCGGGGCATCATCGACATCGCCGCACCCGGCGGCGACTCGACGGCCTACCAGACGCCCGAGCCGCCCGCCACCAGCGGACTGATCCTGGGCACGCTGCCCGGCGGCCAGTGGGGCTACATGGCCGGTACGTCGATGGCCTCGCCGCACGTCGCGGGCGTCGCCGCCCTCATCAAGTCGACGCACCCGCACGCCTCCCCCGCCGCGGTCAAGGCCCTGCTGTACGCCGAGGCCGACGCCAAGGCGTGCACCAAGCCGTACGACATCGACGGCGACGGCAAGGTCGACGCGGTCTGCGAGGGCCCCAAGAACCGCAACGGCTTCTACGGCTGGGGCATGGTCGACGCGCTGGACGCGGTGACCTGGTAACCGGTGCCGCGCCGACGAGCACGCGTGTGATCGGCACGCGCGCGTGAAGCGGGCCGGGCAGCCGCCCGGCCCGCTGCGGAACTTGCCCGGATCTGACGACTTCGTGAAGATCCTGGGGTGACCTCGATACGACCCCCTTCCCGGACCACCGGCACCGGACGCCACTCACGGCCCCCCGGCACCGGCCGGACCGTGGCCGTACTCGTACTGGTGGCACTCGGCGCGCTGATACCCGCGCTCGGCCCGTCCCCCGCGCTGCACGGCACCGGGGAGGCCGAGGCACCCGGCACCGGCGGCATCGCCCTGCTGCGCACGGTGCTCTTCGCCGCGCTGAGCGTGCCGCTCGGCGAACTCTTCGTCAACCGGCTGGCCCGGTCGCTGCCGGGCGCTCCCCCGCGGCGGCCGCGCAGCTGGTCGCCGTACGCGGGCGCCGCCGGATTCGTCGCCGCGCTGGGGCTGGCCTCGGTGGTGGCCACGGGCAACCTGGTGCCCGACTCCGCCGCCGACATCGACGTCGGCGGCCTCTACGCCACCCGCGACGGCAAGCTCGCGCTCCTGGAGGTCAACGGGTTCCTCGCCGCCTGGCTGTGCGCGACCTCGCGCCGGCCTGGGCTCCAGGTGTGGCCGCTGGCCGCCGTGATCGTCGCGGACGCGCTGCGCGCGCACCCCACGACCGAGTACAGCCCACTGCTCGGCTCCGGTCTGACCCTCGTCCATCTGACGTGCGCCTCGCTGTGGGTGGGCGGTCTGCTGTACGCGCTGCGGGTGCTGCGGCGTTGGCGGGGCGCGGAGGCGGGTCCCGCGCTGCTGGGGCTCTACGCGCGCGTGGCGGCCGTTCTGCTGGCCGCGCTCACGGCGACCGGCGTGTGCAGTTCGCTGCGCCGGATGCCTGCGGGCACGATCCTGGACCAGCTCACGGACACCGCCTACGGGCGTGTCCTGCTCGCCAAGGTGCTGCTGGTGGCCGCCGTCTCCGTCCTCGCGCTGTGGGCCAGGATCCGGCTCGGCCGCGCGGACGACCCGCTGGCCGCCTGCTCCCCCGCGCGCGCGGAGGTCGTCGCGCTGGGCGTGGTGGTCGCGGTGTCGGGGCTCCTGACGGCGCTTCCGGTGCCGATCCGCTGGTGAGCGCCGGGCCGCAGGAGGCGCCGGCCCGGCTGCGGGTGCGTGAGGGGTGCCGCAACGCTTCCCGGCGGGGCGGAACTTGACGGTGCGGGACCCCTGCGGGACCGGAGTGTCCGTCCCGGCCCGTATCCTCATTGACCATGCTCGAAGACCGCACGACCGCAGCGCCGTCCGCCACGGCGTGGCCGGCCGCGTATCCGCAGGGGTACGCGGTCGTCGACGTGGAGACCACCGGCCTGGCCCGCGACGACCGCATCATCTCGGCGGCCGTCTACCGGCTGGACTCCCGCGGCGAGGTCGAGGACCACTGGTACACCCTGGTCAATCCGCAGCGCGATCCGGGACCGGTGTGGATACACGGTCTGACGAACGACGTGCTGCGGGACGCGCCGCTCTTCCCGGACGTCGCCGAGGAGTTCGCGGCCCGGCTGGACGGGCGGGTCCTCGTCGCGCACAACGCCGTCTTCGACTGGCAGATGATCGCCCGCGAGTACGCACGCGCGCGGCGCGAGGCGCCGGTGCGGCAACGGCTGTGCACCATCGCCCTGTCCAAGGCGCTGGACCTGCCGCTGCCCAACCACAAGCTCGAGTCGCTGGCCGCGCACTTCGGCGTCGTACAGCAGCGGGCGCACCACGCACTGGACGACGCGCGGGTGCTGGCGGAGGCGTTCCGGCCGAGCCTGCTGGC
Organism: Streptomyces sp. NPDC093065; assembly: GCF_044754585.1. Lineage (NCBI taxonomy): Bacteria > Bacillati > Actinomycetota > Actinomycetes > Kitasatosporales > Streptomycetaceae > Streptomyces > Streptomyces sp. NPDC093065. The sequence continues at coordinate 36,844 of NZ_JBIVPJ010000024.1, forward strand.
CGCGGCGGCGGGGGACGTGCGGCTACCGCTGCACGAGTGCCGGCCGCTGACCGAGTGGTCCGACCCCGCGCCCCGGATCGGGCAGCAGGCGGGCTACGGGGGCTACCGGCCCGGCAGTTGGCGCCCCTCCCGCAAAAGGCCCGCATGCCCCTATCCCAACCCCGGCCGGTACGAAGAGGGCAAAAGACTCAAGCAGGGCATGCGGGTCGCCTTCTCGGGTGACACCTCCGTCGAGCGGGACCTGCTGGAGGACCGGGCCGTCGAGGCGGGGCTGCACGTGGCGACCAGTCTGTCCCGGCTGACCAGCCTGCTGGTCACCAACGACCCGGACTCGGGCACCTCCAAGGTGGTCAAGGCCCGGCAGTTCGGCACGCCGGTGGTGGACGAGGCGGCGTTCGGGCAGCTGCTCGCGGACGTGGAGCCCGCGGACGGCGGGTCCTGAGGCGCGCGGCCCCGCGGAGCCGTACGGACGGGTGATTCCGGGCGACTCGCCCGGCGCCCGCTCGCCCGCGTTCGCGGGGACGCCCCAACCTGTGGCGCATGGCGACATGCGAAGTCTGCGGCAACAACTACGGAATGACCTTCGAGGTCCACGCCCAGGGAGCGGTGCACGTCTTCGACTGCTTCTCCTGCGCCATCCACCGGATGGCCCCGATCTGCGAGCACTGCCGGGTGCAGATCATCGGCCAGGGCGTCGAGGTCGACGGCCACTGGTTCTGCGGCGCCCACTGCGCCCGCGCGGAGGGGAGGGCGGGGATCGTCGACAAGGTCTGAGCGCTTCGCACGACCGTCGGCAGAAGCCCCCGTCGAACCCACGCCGCGGCACTGCTGTCGGACATGTTCCCCGCAGACGCGGGGATGGCCCGCGGTAGACCCCATGCCCGTACAAGCGGGGCATGTGCTCCCCGCAGAAGCGGGGCTACGGCCCTCGCGGGGACCTCCTCGCGAGGGCCGATCCCGGTCAAGGTACCGTCGATGCGTGTACCGCTTCCTGTTGTCCCGCCAGTGGGTGATCCTCACACTGGTCGCCGCGCTGCTCATCCCCACGATGATCCGGCTGGGCTTCTGGCAGATGCACCGCTACGAGGAACGCACCGCCCGGAACGACCTGGTCGCGCGCGCTCTCGGGGCGTCGCCGGTGCCCGTGGAGTCGCTGACCGCGCCCGGCAGGAAGATCACCACGCGTGAGCGGTACCGGACCGTCACCGCCACGGGCCGCTTCGACACGGACCGCGAGGTCGTCGTCCGGCGCCGCACCGACGCCGACGACAACATCGGCTACCACGTGCTGACCCCGTTCGTGCTGGACGACGGCAGCATCATGCTGGTCAACCGGGGCTGGATCCCCGCCGACGGCCCGAGCCAGACGGAGTTCCCCGAGGTCCCCGCGCCGCCCCGGGGAGAGATCACCGTCACCGGGCGGCTGATGCCCGACGAGACGACCGAGGCGAGCGGCATCAAGGACCTCGAGGGCCTGCCGGACCGGCAGATCATGCTCATCAACAGCGAGCAGCAGGCCGAGCGCCTGGACGCCCGGGTGCTCGGCGGATACGTCGTCCTGAAGACGCCGGAGCCGAAGAACGACACCCCGGAGCCGATCGGCAGGCCGGGCAACGAGAACGCGGCGCTGAACTTCGCCTACGCGATCCAGTGGTGGCTGTTCGCCGCGGCCGTACCGGTCGGCTGGTGGTTCCTGGTCCGCCGCGAGAAGCACGAGCGCGAGGCCGCCGAGGAGGCGGAGCCGGCACAGGCGGAACCCGCGGCGGTGTAGCCGCGCGGCGGGAGCGCCCGGGCGGATCCGATTGCTCCGGCTCCGGCCGGGAAGGGGTCAACCCGTGCACCCCCACATCGAGGACTACGCGCTCATCGGCGACCAGCAGACCGCGGCCCTGGTCGGCACGGACGGCTCCGTGGACTGGCTCTGCCTGCCCCGCTTCGACTCGGCCGCCTGCTTCGCCAAGCTGCTCGGCGACGAGGACAACGGCCACTGGCGCATCGCCCCCAAGGGTGCCGAGCGCTGCACGCGGCGCGCCTACCGGCCCGACACGCTCGTCCTGGACACCGAGTGGGAGACCGAGGACGGTGCGGTCCGCGTCACCGACCTGATGCCCCAGCGCGACCGCGCCCCCGACCTCGTGCGCATCGTGGAGGGCCTGAGCGGCGAGGTCACCGTGCACAGCGTGCTCCGGCTGCGCTTCGACCACGGCTCGATCGTCCCGTGGGTGCGCAGGTCCGACGGTCACCGGGTGGCCGTCGCCGGGCCGGACTCGGCGTGGCTGCGCAGCGAGCCCGAGGTGCACAGCTGGGGGCGGGACTTCGGGACGCACGCGGAGTTCACCGTCGCCGCGGGCGAGAAGGTCGCGTTCGTGCTGACCTGGCACCCCTCGCACGAGCCCAGGCCGCCGCTGATCGACCCGTACGTCTCGCTGGAGCACAGCGTCGAGGACTGGCGCGCGTGGGCGGCGCGGTGCCGCTACGGGGGTCCGCACCGGGACGCCGTGGTGCGCTCCCTGATTACCCTGAAGGCGCTCACGTACAAGCCGACCGGCGGCATCGTGGCCGCCCCCACCACCTCGCTGCCCGAGGAGCCGGGCGGGGTGCGCAACTGGGACTACCGCTTCTGCTGGCTGCGCGACTCCACCCTCACCCTGGGCGCCCTGCTGTCGGCCGGGTACCTGGAGGAGGCCGAGGCCTGGCGCGACTGGCTGCTGCGCGCGGTCGCGGGCAACCCGGCGGACCTGCAGATCATGTACGGCGTCGCGGGCGAGCGGCGGCTGCCCGAGTTCGAGCTGCCGTGGCTGTCCGGCTTCGCCGGGTCCACGCCCGTCCGCATCGGCAACGACGCGGTGAACCAGCTCCAGCTGGACGTCTACGGCGAGGTCATGGACTCCCTGTCGCTGGCCCGGCTGGCGGGGATGCGCCCCCGGCCGCAGATGTGGGAGCTGCAGTGCGCCCTGATGGACTACCTGGCCACGGCGTGGCGGGAGCCCGACGAGGGGCTGTGGGAGGTGCGGGGCGGGCGCCGGCAGTTCGTGCATTCCAAGGTGATGACGTGGGTCGCCCTGGACCGGGCGGTGCGCACGCTGGAGCACCGTCCCGAACTGGGCGGCGGTGACCTCGACGCGTGGCGCGCGCTGCGCGACGAGGTGCACCGCGAGGTGTGCGAGAAGGGCTACGACCCGGTGCGCCACACCTTCACCCAGTACTACGGCTCGCGGGAGCTGGACGCCTCCCTGCTGCTCATCCCGCGCGTGGGCTTCCTGCCGCCCGACGACCCGCGCGTCGTCGGTACGGTCGACGCGATCGGCGCCGAGCTGACCCGGGACGGCCTGGTGCGCCGCTACAGCACCGAGGGCCGCCGGGTCGACGGCCTGCCGGGCGGCGAGGGGACGTTCCTGGTGTGCTCGTTCTGGTACGCGGACGCGCTGCACGCGACCGGCCGGACGAAGGAGGCCCGGGAGCTGTTCGAGCGGCTGGTGGGGCTCGCCAACGACGTGGGACTGCTGGCCGAGGAGTACGACCCGGTGGCCGGGCACCAGCTCGGCAACTTCCCGCAGGCCTTCAGCCACGTCGGCCTGGTGAACACGGCCCTCGCCCTGTTCGGGGACGAGGAGGCAGGATAGGGCCATGGATCTTGGACTGAAGGACCGGGTGTACGTCGTCACGGGAGCCACCCGGGGCCTGGGCAACGCCGCCGCGCGCGAACTGGTCGCCGACGGGGCGAAGGTCGTCGTCACGGGGCGGGACGAGAAGAGCGTCGCGGAGGCGGCCTCGGCTCTGGGACCGGACGCGGTCGGGGTGGCCGCCGACAACGCCGACCCGGAGGCCGCCGGGCGGCTGATCGCCACCGCCCGTGAGCGCTTCGGCCGCTTCGACGGCGTACTGATCAGTGTGGGCGGGCCGCCGCCCGGGTTCGTCGCCGACAACACGGACGAGCAGTGGCAGGCGTCGTTCGAGTCGGTGTTCCTCGGGGCGGTGCGCCTCGCCCGGACGGCGGCGGCCGAGCTGGCGGACGGCGGGGTGATCGGCTTCGTGCTGTCGGGTTCGGTGCACGAGCCGATCCCGGGCCTGACCATCTCCAACGGCCTGCGCCCGGGTCTCGCGGGCCTCGCCAAGTCCCTGGCCGACGAGCTGGGCCCGCGCGGCATCCGCGTCGTCGGCCTGCTGCCGGGCCGCATCGACACCGACCGGGTGCGCGAGCTGGACGGCATGTCGGCCGACCCGGAGGCGACCAGGGCGGCCGCCGAGTCCCGCGTCCCGCTGCGCCGCTACGGCGCCCCGGAGGAGTTCGGCCGCGTGTCCGCGTTCCTGCTCTCCCCCGCGGCGTCGTACCTCACGGGCGTCATGGTCCCGGTGGACGGCGGCGTGCGGCACGGGTTCTAGGCGGGCCGCGCCCCTCAGCTGACCCGCTCGGCCCCGTGCTTGACGCCCCGGAGCTGGACCTCCGCCGGGAGGGACGGCAGGTTCGCCGAGTCGCGGGCGTGGGTCAGGGCCCGGGTGGTGAGGTCGTGCAGGGCGGTGCCGGGGTCCACGTGGGGGGCCAGGAGCAGCCGGACGCGGGCCGCCGGGGCGTCTCGGCGGCCGGTCAGCCGGACGCCGGTCCGTTCCACCCCGTCCATCCGGTCCGCCTCACCGGCGAGGACGTCCTCGAGCGCCCGCCCGCGCAGGGTGGCGCCCTCGCCGTCCCCGGTGTCGACGAGGACCTCGGTGAGCCTGCGGCGGCGTACCACCGCGACCAGCCACCACAGGGCGAACAGCAGCAGGACGGCGAGCGCCGCGATGACGACCGGCCACCACCAGCCGGCGTCCCGCCAGCGGGTCCGTTCGGCGTTGCTCAGCAGCACGTCGTGCGGGCCCTGGTGGACCCACCAGGAGGGCGCGGGGGCGTCGAATCCCACGGCCAGCACCGCGCCGCCGACGGCCAGCAGGACCAGGCCCACCAGTGCGGTCAGTACCCGGTTCACGGTTCTGAGCACCGTGCTCACCCCTTCCGTCCGGGGCGCGCGACCCGCAGCGACACGGCGGGCGGCCGGGCCAGGCCGAGGCCGCGTACCGCGTCGTCGAGCACGCCGTCCAGATCGGCCCGTACGTCGTCCAGTTCCCGGAAGTGCGACAGCGCCCGTACCCGGGCCCTGCGGCGGCGCATCCGCACGCGTGCCGCCTGCACCCCGGAGACCTCCATGGCCCGGTCGCGCAGCACCGTGGCGGCGGCGTCCCGGTGCAGCCCGGCGCGTACGTCGGGGTGCGTGCGCCGCATCGGCAGCACCCGGCGCAGTCCGGGGGTGAGGGCCAGCACGAGCAGCCAGAGCCCGAGGGCCGCGGCGACTCCGGCGCCGACCAGCACCCAGGTGTCGTCGACGGGCCGTTCGGCGAGCTGCCGGGCCAGGTCGCGGCGCCAGCCGAGCGCGGACCGGCCGGCGCGCACGGCGACGACGTCGTAGAGGAAGGCCCCGGCGAGGAGCAGGAGCACGAGCGCCACGATCCCGGCGGGGACGCGGCGCACGGACCAGAAGCGGCCGGCCCGGCCGGTGCCGGACGCGTCCGGGGGGCCGGGTGCGCGCTGGTCCGGCGGCGGTGCCGTGCCCGGCTCCGTGCCGCGTTCCACGACGGGCAGGCGCTGGGTGCTGCCCTCTCCCGTCCCGGCGCCCTGGGGCTCGCTCATCGCGTCCTCCCGTGCCTCGCGCCGTACTCCGCCGCCAGGTGCAGCCGCTCCACCCGGACGGCGACCTCCGGCACCGCCATACCCACCAACGCGCGTACCCGCTGGACGACTTGGTGACGCACCCGGCCGCAGCGGGCGCCGATGTCGCACGGGTAGTCGAGTTCGAGATGGACCCGGACGTGGGCGCTGTCGTGGTGGACGACGACGGTGGCGTACGGCCGTGCGGCATTCGGGTGCAGCGGGCCGAGTGCCTCGCGCGCCGCCCGGGCGGCGACCTTGGCGACGACCCGGTCGGCGATCCGCGTGGCACCGCGCTCGCCCGGCGCCACGCGGGCCAGGGGTTGGAGGAGCTCGCCGGCCCCGTCGCTCACGCCGGTCACCGCCGTCGGTCGTCGCGGCTGCGGAAGAAGTCACCGAGGTCCATGTCCCCCTCCAGGAGGCGGCCGACGACGAACCCGACGGCCCCCAGGGCCGCCACCAGCAGGAAGGCGCCGAACCCGCCGAAATACCCGGCGAAGCCCAGTGCCATGCCGGCGATCATGCCGACCACGGCCATGCTCATGGTGCGCTCCCCTCGATCACCGCTCGGTCCTCTTCCCTCTTCGTGTCACGGTCCGCGTCATTTGATCCGGGGCTCCGGTTCCTCGTCCTCCTCGTCGGGCAGCTTCACGTCGCTCACCGCGATGTTGACCTCGACGACCTCGAGACCGGTCATCCGCTCCACCGCCGCGACCACGTTCTCCCGTACGTCCCGGGCCACCTCCTCGATCGACACGCCGTACTCGACGACGATCTCCAGGTCGAGGGCGGTCTGCTTCTCGCCGACCTCGGCCTTCACCCCGCGTGTCACCCCGGACCTGGTCCCGCCGGGGACCCGGTCGCGCACGGCGCCGAAGGTCCGCGACATTCCGCTGCCCATCGCGTGCACACCGGCGACGTCGCGGGCCGCCATTCCGGTGATCTTCTCCACGACGCCGTCGGCGATGGTGGTCCGTCCCCGGGTGCCGGGGTCTCCGCCGCCGCGACGGCCGGTCTGCGCCCTGACCGCTCCGGGGCTGTCGATCGTGTCCTGTCCGCTGCGGTGGCTCTCCGTGTCGCTCATCGTCGTACGTCCCTTCCGGTCGTAGTCCTGTGACCACGTTAGGCGGGGTCGGGCGGGCGCGCGCCATGGAAGGGGCGGGCCGGAGGAACGACGGCGGCGGCTGCGCGCACCGGGCGCGGAGCCGCCGCCATGGGGCCGGAGGGCCGACCCCTGGTGAGCGCCCTTACTCTCCGAGGCCGGCCAGGTCGCGCAGCCGGCGTCCCTGCGCGGCGCGTTCGGCGGTGCGCTGGGCTTCGTAGTCCCGCGTCCGGGCGCCCTGGAGCAGCGCCTTGGTCTCGACGACCGCGTCGCGCGGTGCGGCCAGGATCGCGGACACCAGGTCGTGCGCCGCGCCGTCGAGCTGGTCCGCGGGCACGGCGAGGTTGGCCAGGCCGGTGCTCACGGCCTCCTCGGCCGCGACGAAGCGCCCGGTCGCGCAGATCTCCAGCGCGCGGGCGTATCCGACGAGGGACACCAGGGGATGCGTGCCCGTCAGGTCCGGTACGAGGCCCAGGCTGGTCTCGCGCATGGCGAACTGCACGTCGTCCGCGACGACCCGCAGGTCACAGGCGAGGGCCAGCTGGAAGCCCGCCCCGATGGCGTGCCCCTGCACGGCGGCGACCGACACGAGGTCGCTGCGCCGCCACCAGGTGAACGCCTCCTGGTACTCGGCGATGGTCGCGTCCAGCTCGGCGTCGCCGCCCCGCGCGAGGTCGATGAACGACGGTTCGCCGTCGAAGCCCTCGGGCGTGAACGCCTGCCGGTCGAGCCCGGCCGAGAAGGACTTGCCCTCGGCACGCAGCACCACGACGCGGACGGAGCCGGGCAGCAGCCGGCCGGCCTCGGCGAGCGCCCGCCACAGAGCGGGGCTCTGCGCGTTGCGCTTGGCCGGGTTGGTCAGCGTCACCGTGGCGATCGCGTCGTCGACGGTGAGCCGCACGCCGTCCTGGTCGAGTGCGGGACCGGGGTCGTGGGCGGGCGAAGCCATGGGGCGCCTCCGAAAGGTGCGGTCGTCGTCCCCGCCGCGCGACGGACGCTGCGCCGTGCGACAGCAGGGCTAAGTGACTGCACAGTAACCACCCGAGCGGTCGGACGACCGACCGGGTGGCCACCATCACTTTCGGAACACCTTGGGAGCCGGGGGCCGCCCGGGACGTCAGGCCGATGTGGCCTTTTTGCCCCGGGTAGCCCCGCCACGCCCTCGGAGCGTGACGCCCGACTCACTGAGCATGCGGTGCACAAAGCCATACGAGCGGCCGGTTTCCTCGGCCAACGCCCGGATGCTCGCACCGGCGTCGTACTTCTTCTTCAGGTCTGCCGCGAGCTTGTCGCGCGCGGCGCCGGTAACCCGGCTGCCCTTCTTCAGAGTCTCGGCCACCCGTGCCTCCTCATGGGAAGTGCGCTCTGGTCTTCTCATGATCACCCCTCCCGGCGCTCATGGCCACCCATTCGGCAAGGTCGATGAGACAAGGTTGTGACGACAGGAGCGGGTCCCCACATGCGGAATCTGCGATTCCAAAGAATCGGGCCCGTTCGGCCGAACGGGTTTTCCCGCGAATTTCCTGGTCAGAAAGGCGATGCGGCCGGAGCCCCCCGACAAGGGGCCCGGCCGCGAAATCGATGTAGGACACACCTCTTGATGAGGAGATCTCACACAGATGGTGGATCACGTATCGGCCGAATGATCCATCACCGGTGGATCATCCATTCGATCAAGCGGGGGCGACGCTCACGCGAGGGCGACGAGGTCCGCGTAGTCGGCGCCCCACAGGTCCTCGACGCCGTCCGGAAGCAGGATGATCCGCTCCGGCTGGAGCGCCTCGACGGCGCCCTCGTCGTGGGTGACGAGGACGACGGCGCCCTTGTAGGTGCGCAGCGCGCCGAGGATCTCCTCGCGGCTGGCCGGGTCGAGGTTGTTGGTGGGCTCGTCGAGGAGCAGCACGTTCGCCGAGGACACCACGAGGGTGGCCAGGGCGAGACGGGTCTTCTCGCCGCCGGAGAGGACCCCGGCGGGCTTGTCGACGTCGTCGCCGGAGAACAGGAAGGAGCCCAGCGTCTTGCGGACGTCGACGAGGTCGAGGTCCGGGTTGGCCGAGCGCATGTTCTCCAGGACGGTGCGCTCGGGGTCGAGGGTCTCGTGCTCCTGCGCGTAGTAGCCGAGCTTGAGGCCGTGGCCCTCGATCACCCGGCCGGTGTCTGGCTTCTCGACGCCGCCGAGCAGGCGCAGCAGGGTGGTCTTGCCGGCGCCGTTGAGGCCGAGGATGACGACCCGGGAGCCCTTGTCGATGGCCAGGCCGACGTCGGTGAAGATCTCCAGGGAGCCGTACGACTTGGACAGGCTCTCGGCGGTCAGCGGGGTCCTGCCGCAGGGCGCGGGCTCCGGGAAGCGGAGCTTGGCGACCTTGTCGGACTGGCGGACCGCCTCCAGGCCGCTGAGCAGCTTGTCGGCGCGGCGGGCCATGTTCTGCGCGGCGACCGTCTTGGTGGCCTTGGCGCGCATCTTGTCGGCCTGCGAGTGCAGGGCGGCGGCCTTCTTCTCGGCGTTGGAGCGCTCGCGCTTGCGGCGCTTCTCGTCGGCCTCGCGCTGCTGCTGGTAGAGCTTCCAGCCCATGTTGTAGACGTCGATCTGGGAGCGGTTGGCGTCCAGGTAGAACACCTTGTTGACGACCGTCTCGACCAGGTCCTCGTCGTGGGAGATCACGATGAAGCCGCCGCGGTAGGTCTTCAGGTAGTCGCGCAGCCAGACGATCGAGTCGGCGTCGAGGTGGTTGGTCGGCTCGTCGAGCAGCAGGGTGTCCGCGTCCGAGAACAGGATCCGGGCCAGCTCGATACGGCGGCGCTGACCGCCGGAGAGCGTGTGCAGGGGCTGGCCGAGCACCCGGTCGGGCAGGTTGAGCGCGGCGGCGATGGTGGCGGCCTCGGCCTCGGCGGCGTACCCGCCCTTGGTGAGGAACTCGGTCTCCTGGCGCTCGTACTGCCTGAGCGCCTTGTCGCGGGTGGCGCCCTGGCCGTTCGCGATGCGCTGCTCGTTCTCGCGCATCTTGCGGATCAGGGTGTCCAGGCCGCGGGCGGACAGGATGCGGTCGCGGGCGAGCACGTCGAGGTCGCCGGTGCGCGGGTCCTGCGGGAGGTAGCCGACCTCGCCCGAGCGGGTGACGGCGCCCGCGGCGGGCTGGCCCTGGCCGGCCAGGACCTTGGTGAGAGTGGTCTTGCCGGCGCCGTTGCGGCCGACCAGGCCGATGCGGTCGCCCTTGGCGACGCGGAAGGTGGCGCTCTCGATGAGGACACGGGCACCGGCGCGCAGCTCGATGCCGGAGGCGGAGATCACGGTCAGACTCCTGGGCGGGTGGATTGGCGGGGTGGGCGGCTGTGGAGGATCCCGCCGTCTAGTGCACGAGGAGAATGGCCATGGGGGCCAGTCTAACGGGGCGGTGCAACCACTTTTCCCGCGAGCGCCGCCAGGGCCCGGCCGGCGGACGGTCCGAGCGTCGCCGGGGCGTTGTCAGTGGCCGGTGCAAGACTGGGCGAACGAGTCCAAAGCGGCCTGCGGGCCACGGGCTCGGTCAGTCACGACGGACCACCGGCTCACAGGGAAGTGATCGGCATGGCAGGCAACGAGGACGGGCGTCCGAGCGTCTACCCGACGCTCCAGTACGCGGACGCCAAGGCGGCGATCCGGCAGCTCACCGAGGCCTTCGGCTTCACCGGACTCGCGGTGTACGAGGACGAGGACGGCTCGGTGGCCCACGCCGAGCTGGTCCAGGGCAACGGCGCGGTCATGCTCGGCTCGAAGGGCAAGGGCGGCCGCTTCGACGAGGCGATGAAGAACGGCGGCCCCTCGGGGGTGTACGTCGTGGTGACGGACGTCGACGCCCATCACCGGCGGGCCGTGGAGCACGGCGCGGAGATCCTGATGCCCCCGACCGACCAGGACTACGGCTCGCGGGACTACATGGCCCGAGACCTGGAGGGCAACATCTGGAGCTTCGGGACGTACGCGCCGGAGGTACGCGGGTAGCCTCCGGCGCCGCGCCCATGACGGGACGGCTCAGCTGCTCCCGGTGTGGACCTGGAAGGCCGCCCTTCGGACGGCCTTGGCCAGGGCGGGGTCGGGGTGCGCCGCGGCGAGGGCGACCAGGACCTGCACGGTGCGGGGGTGGCCGACCGCGCGGACCTCGTCGAGCAGGGCCGGGACGGTGGCCTGCACCGCCGACTCCAGGTGCCGTACGAGCAGGGGGGCCTCCCCGTGGTCGGCGACGGCCGCCGCGGTGTCGACCCACAGCCAGGTGGCCTCCGGGCGGGTGAGGACCTCGTGGGCGTCCTCGGGATCGGCGCCGTCGTGCTCGGCCAGCCACAGCAGCGCGTACGGGCGCAGCGTCGGCTCGTCGAGGACGCCGCGGACGTCGGGCTCGGCGGGGGCGCCGACGACCCGCAGCGCGTCGAAGGCGAGGCCGCGCAGCAGGGCGTCCTCGCCGCGGGCGGCGCCGAGCAGTTCGGCGACGGCGCTGCCGACGGGGCGGGCGGCGAGCCAGGCGCGGTACTCGTCGCGGGCGGCGTTGGGGCGGAGCCGGCCGCAGCCGCGGAGCATGCCCTCGGCCGACTGCTCGATGTTGCCGGCCGGGCTCTGCGCGGCGACGCAGATCTGCTCCAGCTTGACCCAGACCGCCCAGTTGCCGAGCGGGGTGAGCGTGGCGTGTCCGTCGCCGCAGGTGAGGGCGCCGACGGAGACCAGGGCGTGCAGGGCCCAGTCGAGGAGGGGGGCGAGGAGGGTGTCGTCGGCGGGGTCCGGGGCGGGCGGGACCGCTCCCGCGGTGCCGGGCTCCAGCCGGGGACCGTAGGGCACCTCGCAGCGTTCGGTGCGCAGTTCGGTGACGCGCTGCTCCAGCAGGTCCAGGAGCTGCGCCACGGGGACGGGTCCGGCGGACAGCTGGAGGAAGGAGAGCACCTGGGGCATCGCGGAGACGACCTCGGCGACGACCGCGGGCCCCTCCGCGGGCTCGGGGTGGGCGAGCGACCAGGCGTCGAAGAGGGCGACCCAGCCGCGCAGCACGGCGCTGTCGTCGCGGTTCCAGGCGCGCAGCCGCCAGCCGGGGCGGGCGGTGTCTCCGTGCACCTCGATCAGCCCGGCGAGGCGGGCGGTGTCCCAGTCGGCGCGCACCTTGGCCACGGTGAGGCCCAGTTCGCTGGCCGCGTGGTCGGCGGTGGTGTCGGACAGGGTGGCCTTGCCGTCGGCGGTCGCGCTGCCGCGGCCGGGGCCGAGGGCGGAGTCGGCCCAGCGGGCGATACGGGCCGCGTCGGCGAGACCGGAGCGTGCCATTCTGGCCAGCTCCGACCGGGCCGGTGTGCCCTCCGGGGGACGCGGCGCGGGGCGGCGCGGACGCCGCTGGTTCATCGCTTGGGGGGCGGCGGCCAGGGGTCGGTGGCGGACGAGTCGAAGCCTGGAGTCGCGCGGGATACGGGACGTCACGGGTGCAGTCTTCCGGTTGACGGTCCGAAAACCCAAACGGAATGCCCCGGCGGCCTCCTGGGGCGACGGATACGGGCCTCGGGCACGCTGTCCGGGCGCCGGATCAGGCCAGTGGTACGGCGCTAAACGGAACCGAAGCGACGTCCGCCGGGCGGGGGCCCCGACAAGGGCGTGGCGGGGTCGCACCGGCGGGGTGCGGGGTCACACCAGCGGGGTCATGAAGCGGCGCAGGGTCTCCTCGTAGTCCGCGGGGTCGGCGTTCCACATGGCACCGTGCGGGGCGTCGGGGACGGTGTGCAGGGAGACCAGACGCGAGTGGGTGTCGGCGAGACGGCGGGAGAGGCGCCAGGGCGCCACCGCGTCGCCCGGGCCGTGGAAGATCAGGGTGGGGACGGCCGGGCGGTGCAGGCCGGCGGTGCCGGTGTCCCGGTCGGCGCGCAGTCCGGCGCGGCCCTGCGCGGCACGGACGGCGAGCGGCAGGAGCGCGGCGGGGGTGCGGCGGGCGGCGGCCAGGGCGCGCAGGGTGGTCTCCCAGCTGAGCACCGGGGAGTCCAGGACGAGCCCCGCGATGCGCTCGCGCACTCCGGAGAGCGCGGCGGTGCGCAGCGCCATGGTGGCGCCGGTGGACCAGCCGAGCAGGACGACCTGGCGGGCGCCGTGGTCGACGGCGTAGCGGACGGCCGCGTCCACGTCTCGCCACTCGGTCTCGCCGAAGTGGTGCAGGCCGTCGGGCGAGGGCGGCGCGCCGACGTCGCCGCGATACGCGAGGGCGAGGACCGGGACGCTCCTGCGGTGCAGGGGGACCATCAGGTTCAGGGCGTGCTCGCGGGTGGCGGCCAGACCGTGCACGGCGACGATCCAGGTCGGGCGGGCCCCGGGCACGAACCAGGCCGGGAGCGGACCGAGTTCCCCGGGGACCTCCACGTCGGCGTACTCCAGGCCCAGGGCCGTGCCGGGGTTCCCGACGTACAGGTTCGGGGTGAGCCACGCCTTGTCGCCGGTCTCCAGGGTGCCGTGCGTGACGCGTTCGAGGCGGCGTACGACGGTGTCGGCGCCGTGCTCGACGGTGCCGAGGACCGGTCCGACGACCGCGTGCGACCCGTCGCCGGCGAGCCCGTACCGGCCGGGACGCAGCGCGGCGAGATCCCGGGTGAGGGTGATCTGCCCGGCGGCGGTGCCGTGCACGGTGAGCCGGGGCTCGGTGGGCAGGGGCCGGCCGGGGGGCGCCTTGAGCGCGGCGTCGCTGGCGAGCCGGCCGGCGGCGACGCTCGCCGCCCCGGTCGCCAGGGCTGCGGTGACGGCGGCTGCCGTTGCGGTGACAGTGCGCATGGGGCCAGTCTCCTGGTGGAGTCCTCGGGCGGCCAGTGGACGCGTGACAGCGGGTGACGGGGTGCTCGTGTCCCGTAGCCGGTACCCGCTGAGCCGCCCGGCACGCGTCAGCTCCGCTGTCCGTATCCCCGCAGGCGCTGCGTCACCTCCGCCAGCTGGGCCGGCGTCAGCAGCGAGGGCGAGTGGCCCGGCACCGAGGAGGCCGTCAGCCAGAGGCGGCACATCCACTCGAGCTGGGCGGTCCGGTCGTAGGCCTGGTCGAGGGAGCCTCCGTAGGTGATCGTGCCGTGGTTGCGCAGCAGGCAGCCGGTGCGGTCGGCGAGGGCGTCGAGCATGCCGCGGGCGAGTTCGTCGGTGCCGTAGGCCGCGTACGGGGCGACCCGGACGGGGCCGCCGAGCGCGGCGGTCATGTAGTGCACCGGCGGGAGTTCGGGGACGAGCAGCGAGACCGCCGTGGCGTGCACGGCGTGGGTGTGGACGACGGCACGGGCGGCGGGGTCGGCGCGGTACACGGCCAGGTGCATGGGGAGTTCGCTGGTGGGGACCAGCGTGCCGAGCACCTGCCGTCCGTCCAGGTCGACGCCGGTCGCGTCGGCCGCGGTCAGCCGGTCGTAGGGCACGCCCGACGGGGTGACCAGGACCGTGTCGCCGACGCGCACCGAGACGTTGCCGGAGGTGCCGACCACCAGTCCGTCGGCGACCGACCGCCGGGCCGTCCCGACGAGCTCCGCCCAGGCCGATTCCCTGGCCGATTCCCCGGCCGGTTTTCCGGCGGACTCTCCCGCCCCGGCCCACGAACGCGTCACAGTCACCGTCTCCTCCCGGGCATTCCGCACGCCCCTCGCGTCCCGCCGCCGAACGGCCTTGCGGTGATCCTGCCAGGGGCGTCTCCGGAGAGCACCGGAGCGGGCACGCAGAGGGAGGCTCCGGCACCGCTTCCGGTCACCGTGACGCCCTGCTCAGTTCATCTTCCGTTCACCCTGGTTACCTACGTTCGTCGCGCCAACGACCTCGAACGATTGCCTGGGTAAATGGAAAGCTTCTCGCTGATCCTCGCGATTGTGGTGGTAACCGCACTCGCGTTTGATTTCACGAACGGTTTCCACGACACCGCGAACGCGATGGCAACGACCATTTCGACCGGTGCGCTCAAGCCCAAGGTGGCGGTGGCGATGTCCGCCGTCCTCAACCTTGTAGGCGCCTTCCTCTCGGTGGAGGTCGCCAACACGATCTCCAAGGGTCTCGTCGACGAGACCGGCATCCGTCCCGAGGTCATCTTCGCCGCACTGGTCGGCGCGATCCTCTGGAACCTGCTGACCTGGCTGGTCGGGCTCCCGTCCAGTTCCTCCCACGCCCTGATGGGCGGCCTGATCGGTGCCGCCGTCGCCTCGGCCGGCATCGGCGCGGTCAACGGCGACGTGCTCGTCACCAAGGTGCTCCTCCCGGCGGTCGCCGCCCCGATCGTGGCCGGTGTCGCGGCGATGCTCGCGACCCGGATGACGTACTCGCTGGGCCGCAGGGCCGACGGCCGGGCCGCCGCGAAGGGCTACCGCACCGGCCAGATCGCCTCCGCCGGTCTGGTCTCGCTGGCCCACGGCACCAACGACGCCCAGAAGACGATGGGCATCATCACCCTCGCGCTGATCGCGGGCGGCGCGCTCGCCCCCGACTCCGACCCGCCCGTGTGGGTCATCCTGAGCGCGGGTCTGGCCATCGCGCTCGGCACCTACCTGGGCGGCTGGCGCATCATCCGCACGATGGGCAAGGGCCTGACCGACCTCCAGCCGCAGCAGGGCTTCGCCGCCCAGACCAGCGCCGCAACGGTCATCCTGGCCTCCTCCCACCTCGGCTTCTCCCTGTCCACCACGCACTCGGTCTCCGGTGCGGTGATGGGCGCGGGCCTCGGCCGCAAGGGCGGCGTGGTCCGCTGGTCCACGGCCACCCGGATGTTCGTCGCCTGGGGCCTGACGCTGCCGGCCGCGGCCCTGGTCGCCGCGCTCGCCGAGTGGGTCTGCCGTCTCGGCGACTGGGGCACGGCGGTGGTCGCGGTGTTCCTGATCGCGTCCAGCTTCGCGATCTGGCGGATCTCCCGCCGCGAGGTCGTCGACCACACCAACGTCGTCGACGCCGGGGAGCCCGGGGCCGCCGAGCCGGCCCGGCCGTCCGAGCCGGCCGGTGTGGTCACCACGGCGATGGCCGCCGTGTCGCCGCCCCCGGCGGGCCTGACCGAGGAGCTGGCGGCCACCGTCCCGGCCCCGGCCGTCACCGCCGATCCCAAGGCCCCGTCGGCCGCCACCACCGTCTGAGCCCGCGACCCGGGTACGAAGGAAGCGAACCTCCATGAGCATCGACTGGGCAGCCCTCGGCTCCGTCTTCGGCGTCAGCCTCGTGGTCACGGTGGCCCTGGTGAGCCTGTTCACCCTCGGCATCGCCGGCCTCTCGCGCCAGGAGCGGGCCGCCGCCGAGGGGGGCTCCGCGGCCCTCGCGGTCACCGGCGCGTACGCGTGCTTCGCGGCCTGCACGGCGGCGGTGGCGTACGGGATCTATCTGATCGTCGCCTGAGCGCCCTCAGCACCACCGCGCACGCCCCGGGGCGGGGCGCGGAACGGACTCGAACCGTTCCGCGCCCCGCCTCTTCATGTGCCGGCGCACACCCTTCGGGTGTGGGCCTTCGCACACTCCCCCGTCGCAGGTCAACGCCAGGTTGACGGGTGTTCGCGGGGCGTGGTGGACTTCCGGGGCCATCTACGGCGGCAGGAGAGGAAGCCCGGTGCGAATCCGGCGCGGTCCCGCCACTGTGACCGGGGATCAGGACCCCCGGGAGCCAGGAACTCTCACCGCCGGACTCTTCGAACCAGGGCGTGGACACCCTGAGTGAGGACATGACGCGATGCCCGGCTGCCGCCACCGCTCGACGCCCAGTGCCAGGTGCTTCCCTGCCCGTGTGACCGGCTGAACCCGTGCGTGCCGGACGCGTCTTCGCGTACGGCGCCGCCGCCGGCCTCCTCGGTGACCTCCTCCTCGGCGATCCGCGCCGCGGACACCCGGTCGCCGCGTTCGGCCGTGCCGCGGGCGCCGTGGAACGGGTGCTGTGGCGGGACCACCGGGGCCGGGGCGCCCTGCACACCGCCGTGTGCGCCGGTGGCGCCGCCGCCCTCGGGCTGGCCGCCTCCCGTGCCGTACGCCGCTCCCCCGCCGCCTCCGTCGTCCTGACCGGCGCGGCCACCTGGGCCGTGGTCGGCGGCACGTCGCTCGCCCGTGAGGCCGGTGCGATCGGCCGTGCCCTGGAGGCGGGTGACGTCGAGGCGGCGCGGGCCCGGCTGCCGCACCTGTGCGGGCGGGACCCCGAGGCGCTGGACGCCGACGGGATCGCCCGGGCCGTCGTGGAGTCCGTCGCCGAGAACACCTCCGACGCGGTGGTGGGCGCCCTGGTGTGGGGCGCCGTGGCCGGGGTCCCCGGCCTGCTCGGCTTCCGGGCCGTGAACACCCTGGACGCGATGGTCGGCCACAAGTCGCCGAGGTACCGCCGCTACGGCTGGGCCTCCGCCCGCCTCGACGACCTCGCGGGCTGGCCGGGCGCCCGCCTCACCGCCGTCCTGACCACCGTCGCCGGCGGCGATCCGGGGGGCGCGGTACGGGCCTGGCGCTCGGACGCCGCACAGCACCCGAGCCCCAACGCCGGGCCGGTGGAGGCCTCGTTCGCGGGCGCCCTTGGCGTGCGGCTCGGCGGGACGCTCTCCTACGGCGGACGGGTCGAGCACCGGCCCGTCCTCAACGGCGCCGCGGGACGCGCCGTACGGGCCGGTTCCGGTGACATCGACCGGGCCGTGCGCCTGTCCCGGCGCGTGGGCTGGCTGGCGCTGGGCGTGTGCGCGGGCGCGCGGCTCCTCGCGCGCGGCATCGCCGGGAAGGGACGTACGTCATGAACGGTGGTCTGCTCGTCGCCGGCACCACCTCCGACGCCGGCAAGAGCGTCGTCACCGCCGGGATCTGCCGCTGGCTGGCGCGCCAGGGCGTGAAGGTGGCGCCGTTCAAGGCGCAGAACATGTCCCTGAACTCCTTCGTGACGCGCGACGGCGCGGAGATCGGGCGGGCGCAGGCCATGCAGGCCCAGGCCTGCCGCGTGGAGCCGACCGCGCACATGAACCCCGTGCTGCTCAAGCCCGGCGGGGAGCGCAGCAGCCAGGTCGTGCTGCTCGGCAGGCCGGTCGGCGAGATGAGCGCCCGCGGCTACCACGGCGGGCGACAGGAGCGGCTGCTCGGCACGGTGCTCGACTCCCTGGCCGAGCTGCGGAGTTCCTACGACGCGGTGATCTGCGAGGGCGCGGGCAGCCCGGCCGAGATCAACCTGCGCCGCACCGACATCGTCAACATGGGCATCGCCCGGGGTGCCCGACTGCCCGTCCTCGTCGTCGGCGACATCGACCGCGGGGGCGTCTTCGCCTCCTTCTTCGGCACGGTGGCGCTGCTCTCCCCCGAGGACCAGGCGCTGGTCGCCGGGTTCCTCGTGAACAAGTTCCGGGGCGATGTGTCGTTGCTGGAACCGGGGCTGGACATGCTGCACGGCCTCACCGGGCGGCGGACGTACGGCGTACTGCCCTTCCGGCACGGGCTCGGCATCGACGAGGAGGACGGACTCAGGGTCTCCCTGCGCGGGACGGTGCGGGAGTCGGTCGTCGCGCCGCCGGTCGGCGAGGACGTGCTGCGGATCGCCGTGTGCGCGGTCCCACTGATGTCCAACTTCACGGACGTGGACGCGCTGGCCGCCGAACCGGGCGTCGTGGTGCGGTTCGTGGACCGGCCGGAGGAACTGGCGGACGCCGACCTGGTGATCGTGCCGGGGACGCGCGGGACGGTGCGGGCACTGGAGTGGCTGCGGGAGCGGGGGCTCGCGGACGCGATCGCCCGCAGGGCCGCCGAGGGGCGCCCGGTGCTCGGGATCTGCGGCGGCTTCCAGCTCCTCGGCGAGCACATCGAGGACGAGGTCGAATCGCGCGCCGGGCACGTGGACGGGCTCGGACTGCTGCCCGTACGGGTGCGGTTCGCCCGCGAGAAGACCCTCACCCGGCCCGTGGGCGAGGCTCTCGGCGAGCCGGCCGAGGGGTACGAGATCCACCACGGGGTCGCCGAAGTGACCGGCGGCAGCCCCTTCCTGGACGGCTGCCGGGTCGGCCAGACCTGGGGGACGCACTGGCACGGTTCGCTGGAGTCGGACGGCTTCCGGCGGGCGTTCCTGCGCGAGGTGGCCGCAGCCGCGAGCCGCCGCTTCGTGCCGGCCCCCGACACCTCGTTCGCCGCGCTGCGCGAGGAGCAGCTCGACCGGCTCGGCGACCTGATCGAACACCACGCGGACACGGACGCGCTGTGGCGGCTCATCGAGTCCGGCGCGCCGCAAGGACTGCCCTTCATTCCACCGGGAGCGCCCGCATGAGCACAGTGTTGTTGTTGTCGACCGCCGACACGGACCTGCTGGCGGCCCGCGCGTCGGACGCCGCCTACCGGATCGGCAACCCGACCCGGGTCGACGTCCTGGAGGAGCTGCCGGGCCTCGTCGAGGGCGCGGACCTCGCCGTCGTGCGCCTGCTCGGCGGCAAGCGCGCCTGGGAGGACGGGCTGGCCGCGCTGAAGGCCGCCGGCATCCCGACCGTCCTGCTGGGCGGCGAGAGCGTGCCGGACGCGGAGCTGATGGCCGAGTCGTCCGTCCCGGCCGGGGTGGTGGCCGAGGCGCTGCGCTACCTGGTCGAGGGCGGCCCCGGCAACCTCACCCAGCTCGCCCGGTTCCTGTCGGACACGGTGCTGCTGACCGGCGAGGGCTTCGACGAGCCGGCGAAGATGCCGGAGTACGGCGTCCACGGCTCGCGGGGCCTCGTGCCGGGCCGCCCGACGGTGGGCGTGCTCTTCTACCGCGCCCACCAGCTGAGCGGCAACGCCGCCTTCGTCGACACGCTCTGCGACGCGATCGAGGCGCGCGGCGCCAACGCCCTGCCCGTGTACTGCGGTTCGCTGCGCGACGCGGACCCCGGCCTCTACGAGCTGCTGGGCCGGGCCGACGCCCTGGTCGCCACGGTCCTCGCGGCCGGCGGCACGCACGCCTCGCGGGCCTCGGCGGGCGGTGACGAGGAGGCCTGGGACATCGGCGCGCTGGCCGACCTGAACGTCCCGGTGCTGCAGGGGCTCTGCCTCACCTCCTCCCGGGCCGCCTGGGAGGCCTCCGACGCCGCCCTGTCCCCCATGGACGCGGCGATGCAGGTCGCGATCCCGGAGTTCGACGGGCGTCTGGTCACCGTGCCGTTCTCCTTCAAGGAGCAGGGCCCGGACGAGGTGCCGGTGTACGTCGCCGACCCCGAGCGGGCCGGACGGGTCGCCGGGATCGCCGTGCGGCACGCGGCGCTCGGGCACAAGGCGAACGCCGACAAGAGGCTCGCGCTGGTCTTCACGGCGTACCCGACCAAGCACTCCCGCGTCGGCAACGCGGTCGGCCTCGACACCCCGGCGTCCGCGGTGCGGGTCCTGGACGCCCTGCGGGACGCCGGGTACGGGGTCACCGGGTACCCCTCCGAGGGCGACGAGCTGATCCACCGGCTGATCGAGGCGGGCGGCCACGACGTGGAGTGGCTGACGGAGGACCAGTTGGCCGCCGCGCCCGCACGGGTGCCGCTCGCCGACTACCGGGCGTGGTTCGAGAAGCTGGACCCGGAGCTGCGGGAGAGCATGCGGGAGGCGTGGGGCGAGCCGCCGGGCTCGCTGTACGTCGACGGCGACGACATCGTGCTGGCCTCCCTCCGGTTCGGGAACGTCGTGGTGATGATCCAGCCGCCGCGCGGCTTCGGGGAGAACCCCATCGCGATCTACCACGACCCGGACATGCCGCCGTCGCACCACTACATGGCCGCCTACCGCTGGCTGGACGCTGCGACGTCGGAGGGGGGCTTCGGCGCCGACGCGATCGTGCACATGGGCAAGCACGGCACGATGGAGTGGCTGCCGGGCAAGGGCCTCGGCCTGAGCTCCGGCTGCGCGCCGGACGCCGTGCTCGGCGACCTGCCGCTGATCTACCCGTTCATCGTCAACGACCCCGGCGAGGGCACCCAGGCCAAGCGGCGCGGCCACGCCACCGTCGTCGACCACCTGGTGCCGCCGATGGCCCGCGCCGACACCTACGGCGACCTGGCCAAGCTGGAGCAACTGCTCGACGAGTACGCCCTCGTCTCCGACCTGGACCCGACGAAGGCGCCGGCGGTCCGCGCGCAGATCTGGACGCTGGTCAAGGCGGCCGAGCTCCACCACGACCTGCACGTGGACGACCAGCCGGACGACGACGACTTCGACGAGTTCGTCATGCACATCGACGGCTACCTGTGCGAGATCAAGGACGTGCAGATCCGCGACGGTCTGCACATTCTCGGCGGCGGCCCGGTCGGCGAGCCGCGCGTCAACCTCGTGCTGGCGGTGCTGCGCGCCTCGCAGGTCTGGGGCGGACAGGCCAACGCGCTGCCGGGCCTCAGGGCGTCCCTGGCCGAGCACTTCGGCCTGGTGGAGAAGGAACTGCTGGCCGAGCCCGGCGCCCCCGTGAAGGTGCCGGTGGAGCTGACAGAGCTGGTGGACGGCCCGGCCCGGTCGGCGGCCGACGCGATCGACCTGCTGGAGCAGCTGTGCCGGCGCGTCGCGGAGGGCATGGAGCTGCGGGCGTGGGACACGGCGGCCGTACCGGCGCTGGTGCGTGAGGTGCTGGGCACCGGACTCCCCGACGCGGTCGCGGTCCTGGAGTTCGCCTGCACCGAGGTCGTACCGAGGCTGGCGCGGACGACGGACGAGATCGGGCACATCCTGCGGGCCCTGGACGGCGGTTATGTCCCGGCGGGGCCGTCGGGATCCCCGACCCGCGGCCTGGTCAACGTCCTGCCGACCGGGCGGAACTTCTACTCCGTCGACCCGAAGGCGATCCCGTCCCGGCTGAGCTGGGAGGTGGGCCAGTCGCTGGCCGACTCGCTGGTCCAGCGGTACCTGAGCGACACCGGCGAGTACCCGAAGTCCGTCGGCCTCACGGTGTGGGGCACGTCCGCGATGCGCACCCAGGGCGACGACATCGCCGAGATCCTGGCGCTGCTGGGCTGCCGTCCGGTCTGGGACGACGCCTCGCGCCGGGTGACGGGCTTCGAGGTGGTCCCGGTCGCGGAGCTGGGCCGGCCGCGCGTCGACGTCACGGTGCGCATCTCGGGCTTCTTCCGGGACGCCTTCCCGCACGTGGTGGGGCTGATCGACGACGCGGTGCGGGCGGTGGCGGAGCTGGACGAGCCGGCCGAGTCGAACTACGTGAAGGCGCACGCCGACGAGGACACCGCCGAGCACGGCGACCGGCGCCGGGCGACCTCCCGCATCTTCGGCTCCAAGCCGGGCGCGTACGGCGCCGGTCTGCTGCCGCTGATCGACGCGCGCAACTGGCGCAGCGACGCGGACCTCGCCGAGGTGTACGCGGTGTGGGGCGGTTACGCCTACGGCCGCGGTCTGGACGGGCGGGCGGCGCGCGGGGACATGGAGACGGCGTTCCGGCGGATCGCGGTGGCCGCGAAGAACGTGGACACGCGTGAGCACGACCTCGTGGACGCCGACGACTACTTCCAGTACCACGGCGGCATGGTCGCGATGGTGCGCCACCTGACGGGCGAGAGTCCGCAGGCGTACGTCGGCGACTCCGCCACCCCGGACCAGGTGAAGACGCGGACGCTGGGCGAGGAGACGCACCGGGTCTTCCGCGCGCGGGTGGTCAACCCCCGCTGGATGGCCGCGATGCGGCGCCACGGCTACAAGGGCGCCTTCGAGATGGCGGCCACCGTGGACTACCTCTTCGGGTACGACGCCACGGCCGGGGTCGTGGACGACTGGATGTACGAGCGGCTCAGCGCCGAGTACGTCTTCGCCCCGGAGAACCGGGACTTCATGAAGAAGTCCAATCCCTGGGCGCTGCGCGGCATCACCGAGCGGCTGCTCGAGGCCGCCGACCGCGGCCTGTGGGCCGAACCGGACGCGGAGACGCTGGAGCGGCTGCGCGCCACCTATCTGGAGCTCGAAGGCGACTTGGAGGGCGACGACAAGTGAGTACCCCGTTCCCGTTCACGGCCGTCGTGGGCCAGGACGACCTGCGGCTGGCGCTGCTGCTGAACGCCGTCTCGCCGGCGGTCGGCGGTGTGCTGGTGCGCGGTGAGAAGGGCACGGCCAAGTCCACGGCCGTGCGTGCGCTGTCGGCGCTGATGCCGGAGGTGGACGTCGTCTCCGGCTGCCGTTTCTCCTGCGACCCCGACTCCCCCGACCCGGGCTGCCCGGACGGTCCGCACGCGCCGGGTGCCTTCGCCTCGCGCCCGGCGCGCATGGTCGAGCTGCCCGTCGGCGCCTCCGAGGACCGGCTGGTGGGCGCCCTCGACATCGAGCGGGCGCTGTCGGAGGGCGTGAAGGCCTTCGAACCGGGCCTCCTCGCCGACGCGCACCGCGGGATCCTGTACGTCGACGAGGTCAACCTGCTCCACGACCACCTGGTCGACCTGCTACTGGACGCCGCCGCGATGGGCGCCTCCTACGTCGAGCGTGAGGGCGTGTCGGTGCGACACGCCTCGAAGTTCCTGCTGGTCGGCACCATGAACCCCGAAGAGGGCGAGCTGCGGCCGCAGTTGCTGGACCGGTTCGGCCTCACCGTCGAGGTCGCCGCCTCGCGCGAGCCCGACCAGCGGGTGGAGGTGGTACGGCGCCGGCTGGCCTACGACGACGACCCGGCCGCCTTCGCCGCGCGCTGGGCCGACGAGGAGGCCGCCGTACGGGCGCGGATCGTGGCGGCGCGGGAGCTGCTGGCGTCGGTGCGCCTCGGCGACGGGGCGCTGCGGCAGATCGCGGCGACCTGCGCGGCCTTCGAGGTGGACGGCATGCGGGCCGACATCGTGATGGCTCGGACGGCGACCGCGCTCGCGGCGTGGGCGGGGCGGACGGAGGTGCTCGCGGAGGACGTACGGCAGGCGGCGTTGCTGGCGCTGCCGCACCGGCGGCGGCGCAATCCCTTCGACGCCCCCGGGCTGGACGAGGACAAGCTGGACGAGACGCTGGAGGAGTTCGGCGGGCAGGACGACCAGGGCGGGGACGGGGGCGGGGACGACGATCCCGATCCGGGTCCCGGTGGCGGTCCAGGTGGGCAGCCCGAGCCCGACGACGCGCCGCAGGGCGACGGTGACGCGGCCGCGCGGCCCGAGGACGGGGAGGGCGGGGAGCCGCAGCCGTCCGGTTCCGGTGCCGGGGAGCAGCGGCCGGCGCGTGCCGCCGAGCCGTTCCGCACCAAGGTGCTCAGCGTCCCGGGGTTGGGCGAGGGTGCCGCCGGGCGGCGGTCCCGCGCTCGGACCGAGCACGGGCGCACCACCGGGGCCCGCCGTCCCCGGGGCGCCCTGACCAAGCTGCACCTGGCGGCCACCGTGCAGGCCGCCGCCCCGCACCAGCGGGCGCGGGGCCGCAGCGGGCCGGGGCTCGTGGTGCGCCGGGACGACCTGCGGCAGGCGACGCGCGAGGGGCGTGAGGGGAACCTCGTGCTGTTCGTCGTGGACGCCTCCGGATCGATGGCCGCGCGGCAGCGGATGAGCGCCGTCAAGGGCGCCGTGCTGTCGCTGCTGCTGGATGCCTACCAGCGCCGGGACAAGGTGGGGCTGGTGACCTTCCGGGGCTCGGCCGCGGATGTCGCGCTGCCGCCGACCTCGTCGGTGGACGCGGCGGCGGTCCGGCTGGAGTCGCTGCCGACGGGCGGGCGTACGCCGTTGGCCGCCGGGCTGCTGCGCGCGCACGAGGTGCTGCGGGTGGAGCGGCTGCGGGATCCCGCGCGGCGGGCGCTGGTCGTGGTGGTGACGGACGGGCGGGCCACGGGCGGTCCCGAGCCCGTGGCGCTGGCCTCGCGTGCGGCGCGGCTGTTCGCCGCCGACGGTGTCGCCTCGGTGGTCGTGGACTGCGAGTCGGGGCCCGTGCGGCTCGGGCTCGCCGGGCGGCTCGCCGGTGAGCTGGGCGGTACGGCGGTGACGCTGGACGAACTGCGGGCGGACTCCATCGCCGGGCTGGTCAAGGACGTACAGGCGAGCAGGAGGGCCGCGTAGTGCCGCAGGGGAAGCCGAGTGTCGTTCCGGACGACGGGCTGACGACGCGTCAGCGGCGCAACCGTCCGCTGGTCGTGGTGCACACGGGCGTCGGCAAGGGCAAGTCCACCGCCGCCTTCGGGCTCGCGCTGCGCGCCTGGAACCAGGGATGGCCGATCGGGGTGTTCCAGTTCGTCAAGTCGGCCAAGTGGAAGGTCGGCGAGGAGAACGCGCTGCGGGTGCTGGGCGCCAGCGGCGAGGGCGGGCCGGTCGACTGGCACAAGATGGGCGAGGGCTGGTCCTGGGTCCAGCGCGACGCCCAGATGGACAACGAGGAGAAGGCCCGCGAGGGCTGGGAGCAGGTCAAGCGGGACCTGGCCGCCGAGACGTACAGGCTGTACGTGCTGGACGAGTTCGCCTATCCGATGCACTGGGGGTGGGTCGACACCGATGAGGTGGTGTCGGTGCTGCGGGAACGGCCGGGGACGCAGCACGTCGTGATCACCGGGCGGAACGCGCCCGGGAAGCTGGTCGACTTCGCCGATCTCGTCACCGACATGTCCAAGGTCAAGCATCCGATGGACGCGGGGCAGAAGGGGCAGAGGGGCATCGAGTGGTGAGCTCCTCCGACTCCGCCGCCGTTCCCCGGCTGGTCGTCGCCGCGCCGTCGTCCGGGAGCGGCAAGACCACCGTCGCCACCGGGCTGATGGCCGCGCTCACGGCGCGCGGGTTCGCCGTGTCCCCGCACAAGGTCGGGCCCGACTACATCGACCCCGGCTACCACGCGCTCGCCACCGGGCGGGTGGGGCGCAACCTCGACGCGTACCTGTGCGGGCCCGAGCTGGTCGGGCCGCTGTTCCTGCACGGGGCGCGCGGGTGCGACATCGCCGTGGTCGAGGGTGTGATGGGGCTGTACGACGGGGCCGCCGGTGAGGGCGAGCTGGCGTCCACCGCGCAGGTCGCGAAGCTGCTGCGGGCGCCGGTGTTGCTGGTCGTGGACGCGTCGTCGCAGGCGCGGTCGGTGGCGGCGTTGGTGTACGGGTTCGTGTCCTGGGATCCGGAGGTGCGGATCGGGGGCGTGATCCTGAACAAGGTGGGGTCCGATCGGCACGAGGCGTTGGTGCGGGAGGCGGTGGACTCCGTCGGGGTGCCGGTGCTGGGGGTGTTGCGGCGGGCCGCGCCCGTGAAGACGCCTTCTCGGCATCTGGGGTTGATACCTGTTGCCGAGCGGGGCTCGGACGCGGTGGACGCCGTGGCGGCGATGGGTGCACAGGTTGCCGCAGGGTGTGACCTGGAGGCGTTGGTCGGGTTGGCGCGGGCTGCCGGGCCGTTGCCAGGGGGCTCCGCCCCGTGGACCCCCGGGCCTGTGCCCACCCACCACCCGACTCGGTCGGTCAGGAAGTCGACGCCACGCGTCGCGATTGCCGCCGGGGCCGCCTTCACCTTCTCCTACGCCGAGCACGCCGAGTTGCTCGCCGGTGCCGGGGCCGAGGTCGTCACGTTCGACCCGTTGCGGGACGAGGAACTGCCGGAGGGCACTGGGGGGCTCGTCGTCGGGGGTGGGTTTCCCGAGGTGTACGCCTCCGAGCTGTCCGCCAACGAGGGGCTGCGGAAGTCCGTCGCCGAGCTGGCGCTCGGCGGTGCTCCGGTCGCCGCCGAGTGTGCGGGGCTGCTGTATCTGTGCCGGGAGCTGGACGGGTTGCCGATGTGCGGGGTGCTGGACGCCTCCGCGCGGATGTCGGAGCGGCTGACGCTGGGCTACCGGGACGCCGTGGCCGTGTCCGACAGCGCGCTGGCCGCCGCGGGGACGCGGATGCGGGGGCACGAGTTCCACCGGACGGTGGTGGAGCCGGGGGCCGGGGCGGCGCCGGCGTGGGGGATGCGGGCGCCCGAGCGGCGCGTCGAGGGATTTGTGGAGCGCGGTGTGCACGCGAGCTATCTGCACACGCACTGGGCGGCGGAGCCCGGTGTCGCCCGTCGGTTCGTGGAGAGGTGCCGGACGTCATGAGCAGCAGGCTGGTCGGGGTCGGGGTCGGGCCCGGGGATCCGGAGCTGGTGACCGTGAAGGGCGTGGGCGCGCTGCGGGACGCCGATGTCGTGGTCGTGCCGGTGATGGACACAGGGGAACGCGGGCGCGCCGAGGCGACCGTGCTGCACTACGTGGGCGCCGGGAAGGTCGTACGGGTCGTGTTCGCGCTGAACGAGCGCACCGACCGGGCGCGGCGCGAGGCGGCCTGGGACGCGGCCGGGGAGCGCGTGGCGGGGCTGCTGCGGGAGCACTCCTCCGTCGCCTTCGCGACCATCGGGGACCCCAACGTGTACTCGACCTTCACCTATCTCGCGCAGACCGTCGGCGTGCTGGTGCCGGGGACCGTCGTGGAGACCGTGCCGGGGATCACCGCGATGCAGGACCTCGCGGCGCGGTCGGGGGCCGTGCTGACGGAGGGCACCGAGCCGTTGACGCTGGTGCCGGTCACCGCGGGAGCCGCCGTGCTCAAGGAGGCGTTGCGGGGGCCGGGCACGGTCGTGGCGTACAAGTTCGGCCGGCAGGCGGCCGAGGTGGCCGAGGCGCTGCGGGAGAGCGGGCGGCTGGAGGACGCCGTGTGGGGGTCGGCGCTGGGGCTGCCGGAGGAGTCGGTGCGGCCGGCCGGGGAGCTGGACGGGGCGCCGTTGCCGTATCTGTCGACGCTCATCGCGCCCGCCCGGCGCGAGGCCGGGCGGGGCGGGAAGTTGTGAGCGCCCGTGGTTCGTGGCGCTCACTCGGCGATGCCCACCACCAGCCAGATGAACGCCGCGCCCGCGACCGTGCACAGCAGGGTCGAGCGGGCGGGGTGCTCGTGGTGCGCCTCGGGGAGGATCTCCGCCGCGGCGAGGTAGAGCAGCACTCCGCCGAAGAGGCCGAGGTAGGCGCCGAGCGCTTTCTCCGGGATGGTGAACAGAAGGGTGGAGGACGCGCCGACGACGGGGGCCAGCGCGTCGGCGACCAGCATAGCGATGGCACGGCGGCGGGCGTTGCCGTACAGGCTGGTCAGTGTGTAGGTGTTGAAGCCGTCCGCGAAGTCGTGGGCGATCACGGCCATCGCGACCGCCGCGCCCATGCCGCCGCCGACCTGGAAGGCGGCGCCGATCGCCACGCCGTCCATCGCGCTGTGCCCGACCATCGCGGCCGCGGCCGTCAGGCCCACCTCGGGCGAGCGCCCGCCGTGCTCGTCGGCGCCGTGTGCGGCGCGGCGGGCCGCCAGCAGCCGTTCCACGAGGTGCGCGAGCAGGAATCCGGCGACGAAGAGCAGCAGTGCCGCGGGTACGCCGAACACCTCGTCGCCCGCCGCCTCCAGGGCCTCCGGCAGCAGGTCGAGGCCGACGACGCCCAGCATCAGGCCGCCGGCCAGTCCCAGGACCAGGTGGCGCCGGTCGGTCACGCGCTGTGCCGTCCAGCCGCCGGCCAGCGTCATCAGGAACGCGCCGAGCGCGACGAAGACCGCCATGGGCCCTTGGTATCCGATCACGCCGCGTTCACGCGCGTACGACAGCAGCAACCGCAGTAAATATGCGCAGGATGCGCAGGAGAGGACCTTGAACGATGGATTCCGAGGCCAGGGTGACTTTCGTCGGTGCCGGTCCCGGCGCCGCCGACCTGCTGACGTTCCGTGCGGCGCGTGCCATCGCCGAGGCGGACGTGGTGATCTGGGCGGCGAGCCTCGTCCAGGCGGAGGTGCTCCACCACGCGCGGGAGGGTGCCGAGGTGCTGGACTCGGCGACGATGTCGCTGGAGGACGTCGTCGCCGTGTACCGGCGGGCCCGCGAGGAGGGGCTGCGGGTGGCCCGCGTCCACTCCGGCGACCCGGCGCTGTGGGGCGGTACGCAGGAGCAGCTCGACCGGTGTGCGGCGATCGGCGTCGCGACCGAGGTGGTGCCCGGCGTCTCCGCGTTCTCCGCGGTCGCGGCGCTCGCGCAGCGGGAGCTGACCGTCCCGGAGGTCGCGCAGTCCGTGATCCTCACCCGGCTCGGCGGGGGCAAGACGCCGATGCCGCCCGGGGAGGAGGTCCGCGAGTTCGCGAAGCACGGCACGACGATGGCGGTCTTCCTGTCGGCGGCGCGCAGCGGCCAGTTGGTGCGGGAGCTGCTGGAGGGCGGTTATCCGATGGACACGCCGGTCGTCGTCGCCCATCAGGCGACCTGGCCGGAGGAGCTGGTCGTGCGGTGCACGATCGGGACGCTGGAGGAGACGGTCAAGGAGCACAAGCTCTGGAAGCACACCCTGTTCCTGGTCGGCCCGGCGCTCGACGCGCACGGCACCCGCTCGCACCTCTACCACCCGGGGCACTTCCACGGCTATCGCAAGGCCGATCCCGAGGCGCGGCGGGAGCTGCGCTCGCGGGGTGCGCGCACGTGATCACCGTAATGGGGATGGGGGCCGCCTCCTCCGGTGCGGCTCCCGCCGGGGACGTCGCCGCCGGTGCGGAGCTGGTCGTCGGCGGGCGGCGGCACCTGGACGCCGTACGGCTGCCGGAGGGCGCGCGCACGGTCGTCCTCGGGGCGTTGGCGCCCGCCCTCGACACGGTCGCGGAGTACGTCGCCGAGGAACGGCCGGTGACCGTGCTGGCCTCCGGTGATCCGGGGTTCTTCGGGATCGTGCGGGCGCTGGCCGAGCGGTTCGGTCCCGAGCGGCTGGACGTGCGGGCCGGGGTCTCCTCCGTCGCGGCGGCCTTCGCGCGGGCCGGGCTGCCGTGGGACGACGCCGTGGTGGCGAGCGCACACGGGCGGGACCTCAGGACGGCGGTGCACCTGTGCCGGGCGCACCCGAAGGTCGCCGTGCTGACCGGCCCCGGGGCCGGTCCGGCGGAGCTGGGGGCCGCGTTGCGGGACACCGGGCGGGTGTTCGTCGTCGCCTCCGCGCTGGGGTCCGCCGGGGAGCGGGTGGAGCGGGTGACGCCCGCCGAGGCCGCCGGACGGGACTGGGGCACGGCGGTGAGCGTGGTGCTGTGCCTGGACGGGGCGCGGGCGCTGGGGCCGGTGCGGGCGGTCGCGGGGCCGCGGCCGGGGCCCGCGGGCTGGGCGCTGGACGAGTCGGAGTTCGCCCACCGCGACTCGATGATCACCAAGTTCGAGGTACGGGCGCTGGCGCTGGCCCGGATCGGGCCCCGGGCCGGCGACCTGGTGTGGGACGTCGGCGCGGGTTCCGGGTCCGTGGCCGTGGAGTGCGCGCGGCTGGGTGCCGCCGTCACCGCCGTCGAGAAGACGCCGGACGGGGCCGAGCGGGTCCGTGCCAACGCCGCCGCGCACGGTGTCGACGTACGGGTCGTGCAGGGGGTGGCGCCCGCGGTGCTGGCCGGTCTGGGCGAGGACCCCGACGCCGTGTTCGTGGGCGGTGGCGGGCGCGAACTGCCCGCGATCGTCGCCGGGTGCGCGCGGCGGGCCCGGCGCGCCGTGGTCGTCGCCGTGGCCGCGCTGGACCGGGTCCCCGCGGCCCGCGAGGCGCTGCTCGGCGCCGGTCTCGAGTGCGGCGGGGTGCTGTTGCAGTCCTCGCGGCTCGCGCCGCTGCCGGGGGACGTGACCCGGCTCGCGGCGACCAATCCCGTCTTCCTGCTGTGGGGCGTCAGGCCGCACGGCCGTACCGAAGGAGTTGCCCCTTGATCGGCCTCATCTCCGCCACGGCGGCGGGAGCGGCGGCGCGGGACCGGCTGGCCGCGGCGTGGCCGGGGCGCACGCGGGTGTACGGGGGTCCCGTCGCGGACGCCGTGCGGACCGCGTTCGCCGAGTGCGACCGGCTCGTGTGCTTCCTGGCCACGGGCGCCGTGGTCCGGCTGGTGGCGCCGCTGCTGGACGACAAACGGACCGACCCGGGTGTGGTGTGCGTCGACGAGGGCGGGCGGTTCGCCGTGTCGCTGGTCGGCGGGCACGGGGGCGGCGCCAACGAACTGGCCCGCGCGGTCGGCGAGGTGCTGGGCGCGGAGCCGGTGGTGACGACGGCGACCGACGCCGTCGGGCTGGCCGGCCTGGACACGCTCGGGCTGCCCGTCGAGGGCGATGTCGCCGGGGTGTCGCGGGCCCTGCTGGACGGCGAGCCGGTGGCCCTGCGGGCGGAGGTGGCCTGGCCGCTGCCGCCGCTGCCGGTGGTGCGGGAGGGGGCCGGCACGGCGTATGCGATCCGGGTGACGGACCGTGTGGTGGAACGGGCCGGGGGCGAGGTCGTCCTCAGGCCGCCGTCCCTGGTCGTCGGCGTCGGCGCCTCCAGGGGGGCGCCGGTGGACGAGGTGCTGGGGCTGGTGGAGGCCGCCCTGTGCGACGCCGGGCTGTGCGCCGCGTCGGTCGCCGAGCTGGCCACCGTGGACGCCAAGGCGGAGGAGCCGGGGATCGTCGGGGCCGCCGGGCGGCTGGGTGTGCCCCTGGTGACGTACCCGGCAGGGCAGTTGGCGGGCGTCGAGGTGCCCAACCCGTCCGACGCGCCGCTCGCGGCCGTGGGCACCCCGTCGGTGGCGGAGGCGGCGGCCCTGGTGGGCGGGGGCGAACTCCTGGTGCCCAAGCGGAAGTCGGCAGCGGTGCCCGCGACGGCGACCTGCGCGGTCGTACGGCGTCCTGGGCGCGGGCGGCTCGCGGTGGTCGGGCTCGGCCCCGGCGCCCGGGACCTGGTGACGCCGCGGGCACGGGCGGAGCTGCGGCGGGCGTCGGTGCTGGTCGGCCTCGACCAGTACGTCGACCAGATCCGCGATCTGCTGCGGCCCGGCACACGGGTGCTGGAGTCGGGGCTCGGCGCCGAGGAGGAGCGGGCCCGCACGGCGGTCGAGCAGGCGCGGCGCGGGCATGCCGTCGCGCTGATCGGCAGCGGGGACGCCGGGGTGTACGCCATGGCCTCGCCCGCGCTGGCCGAGGCGTCCGACGACATCGACGTGGTCGGGGTGCCGGGCGTGACCGCGGCGCTGGCGGCCGGGGCGATCCTGGGCGCGCCGCTGGGCCACGACCACGTGTCGATCAGCCTGTCCGACCTGCACACGCCCTGGGAGGTCATCGAGCGGCGGGTGCGGGCGGCGGCCGGGGCGGACCTCGTCGTGACCTTCTACAACCCGCGCAGCCGGGGCCGGGACTGGCAGTTGCCCAAGGCGCTGGCGATCCTCGCGGAGCACCGGGAGCCGACGACTCCGGTGGGCGTCGTGCGCAACGCGTCGCGCGCCGACGAGTCCAGCCGCCTGTCGACGCTCGGCGCTCTCGACCCGGCGACCGTCGACATGATGACCGTCGTGACGGTGGGCAACACCGCGACCCGGGAGATCGCCGGGCGCATGGTGACGCCGCGCGGCTACCGCTGGCAGGAGGACCCGGCGACCCGCCGCTCCCCTGCCGCCCCTTCCCTGGCCTCCGCGTCCGGGACGTTCGATTCCGAGAAACCCGAGGAGAACCTGTGACGACCCCGCCCGCCCTGCTCATCGCCGGACACGGCACCCGGGACGAGGCCGGAGCCGAGGCGTTCCGCGACTTCGTGCGCGAGCTGGGCCGACGCCACCCCGGGCTGCCCGTCGCGGGCGGCTTCATCGAGCTGTCCCCGCCACCGCTGGGCGATGCGGTCGCCGAGCTGGTCGAGCGCGGTGTGCGCCGGTTCGCGGCGGTGCCGCTGATGCTGGTGTCCGCCGGGCACGCCAAGGGCGACATACCTGCGGCGCTGTCCCGCGAGAAGGAGCGCCACCCCGGCATCTCCTACACGTACGGGCGTCCGCTGGGTCCGCACCCGGCGCTGCTGCGGGTCCTGGAGCGGCGCCTCGCCGAGGCGGTCGACCCGTCCTGGGACCCGTCCGAGGTGACCGTGCTGCTGGTCGGGCGCGGGTCGACCGATCCGGACGCGAACGCCGAGGTGTTCAAGGCGGCGCGGTTGCTGTGGGAGGGGCGCGGTTACGCGGCCGTGGAGACGGCGTTCGTGTCGCTGGCGAAGCCGGACGTGCCGGGCGGCCTGGACCGGTGCGTGCGGCTGGGGGCGCGGCGGGTGGTCGTGCTGCCGTACTTCCTGTTCACCGGCATCCTTCCGGACCGGGTCCGGCACCAGACCGAGGAGTGGGCGGGCGCGCACCCGGAGACGCAGGTGCGGTCGGCGGACGTCATCGGTCCCGAGCCGGAGCTGCTCGACCTGGTGTGGGAGCGGTACGAGGAGGCGGTGAAGGGCGATCTGCGGATGAACTGCGACAGCTGCGTCTACCGCATCGCACTGCCGGGGTTCGAGGACAAGGTGGGGCTGCCGCAGCAGCCGCACTTCCACCCCGACGACGACGGCGACCA
Organism: Streptomyces sp. NPDC093065; assembly: GCF_044754585.1. Taxonomy (NCBI): domain Bacteria; kingdom Bacillati; phylum Actinomycetota; class Actinomycetes; order Kitasatosporales; family Streptomycetaceae; genus Streptomyces; species Streptomyces sp. NPDC093065. The sequence goes on from NZ_JBIVPJ010000024.1 coordinate 69,738, forward strand.
CCACCACGGGCACCATCACGGGCATGGACACGCACACTCCCACGCACACTGAGACCGGGACCGGACCCGGCGGCCCGGATCTGCGGCACCACGGGGACGCCGAGGTGCGCGACGACGGTTCGGCGCTGGTGGACCTCGCGGTGAACGTCCGCACCGGTACTCCCCCGGCCTGGCTGCGGGAGCACGTCGCCGCCTCGCTCGGCTCGCTCGCCGCCTACCCGGACGGGCGGGCCGCGCGGGCGGCGGTGGCGGCGCGGCACGGGCTGCCGGTGGAGCGGGTGCTGCTGACGGCGGGCGCGGCGGAGGCGTTCGTGCTGCTGGCGCGGGCGCTGGAGGTGCGCCGGCCGGTCGTGGTGCACCCCCAGTTCACCGAGCCCGAGGCGGCGCTGCGGCACGCGGGGCACACGGTCGACCGGGTGCTGCTGCGGGAGGCGGACGGTTTCCGGCTCGACCCGGCGGCCGTGCCGGAGGACGCCGACCTCGTGGTGGTGGGCAACCCGACGAACCCGACGTCGGTGCTGCACCCCGCGGGCGTGCTCGCGTCACTGGCGCGGCCCGGCCGGACGCTGGTCGTGGACGAGGCGTTCATGGACGCGGTGCCGGGTGAGCGGGAGGCGCTGGCCGGGCGGACGGACGTGCCCGGCCTGGTCGTCCTGCGCAGCCTCACCAAGACGTGGGGCCTTGCGGGGCTGCGCATCGGGTACGTGCTGGCGGACCCGGAGACGGTCGGCGCGCTGGAGCGTGCCCAGCCGCTGTGGCCGGTGTCCACTCCGGCGCTGGCGGCGGCCGAGGCGTGTGTGGCGCCGCGGGCGCTGGCGGAGGCCGCCCACGCCGCCCACCGCGTCGCCGCCGACCGGGACCGCCTGGTCGCCGGGCTCGCGGGATTCGCCGGGGCCGGGCTCCGGGTCGCCGGTCCGGCCGAGGGTCCCTTCGTCCTGGTCCGCGTCCCGGACGGCGCCGCCGTACGGCACCGGTTGCGGGGTCTCGGGTACGCGGTGCGGCGCGGGGACACGTTTCCGGGGCTGGGCGAGGAGTGGCTGCGGCTGGCGGTACGGGACCGGGCGACTACGGACGGCTTCCTGAGCGCGCTCCGGCGGGCGATGACGTCGACGGAACCGGCCTGAGGCGCGCGGCCCCCGGCCGCGTCTCCGCCTGGCGCCAGGCCCAGGACGCCCACGCCCACCGGCACCAGAGCGGCAACACACGGCATCGCCGAACCACCGCCGCCCCCGGCGGCAACCGCCTCCCCCACGGCGCGCCCCGCACGCAGCCCCCGCCGGAAACAACCCGAGCCGACACGGCCCCGGCCGACCCCGACCGCGACACACGGCCTCGCGGAGCTGCCGCCGCCCCCGCCACGACCGGCCTCCCTCACGCCGCGCGCCTTCGCACGGCGCCCCCACCGGGACCAACCCGAGCCCGACCCGACCCCGGCCGGCCCCCGGCCGCGCGTCAGCCGCGCCTGCGCCTGGCCAGGAACAGGGCGCCACCGCCGCCAGAGCAGCCACCCCGACCGCGACACACGGCGTCGCCGAACCACCGCCGGCCCCAGCCGCGCCGCCTCCCCGCAGCGCGCCCTCACGCAGCCCCCACCGGGACCAACCCGAGCCCGACCCGACCCCGGCCGGCCCCCGGCCGCGCGTCAGCCGCGCCTGCGCCTGGCCAGGAACAGGGCGCCACCG